>JBAVHY010000491.1:0-36502 GCA_049686315.1 Candidatus Acidiferrum sp.
ACAATGTGTTTTTCAATTCGAACGGCGAACGGATTGTAACTTGTAAGAAGCGCGAGCTAATTGTCTGGCGGGCGAAACGCCTCAATCGGATCGAGGTAACTTTTCATCCACAGGGCTTCGCTCCTCAGTGAGCCCGAAACATATTTCCGGATGTCCGCCAGAGTGGCGGACGCGATCCCGCCATCCGCTGCATCAAAGATCACCACGACTCCCTCTGGAGACGGGGTAAGGGAGGCGGATTCTTTCAGGCCTTTCTCCAGCAGGGCCAGAGCATATTCCAGGCGCACCTCCGGGCCGGATTCCTTCGAGTTTTGCGAAACAGGCTGGACGGTGTAGATCTTTACGGTCTTCCCTTTCAGCGGCGCCCACTTACCGGGGAAGCTTCCCACTTCCTCGCGTTCGACGCGAAAGCCGGGAAATCTTCCTTCCAGGTCCCGGTCCCCTTGAGAAGCTTTCGCTGCGAAACGTTCCGGCAAGAGCACAGCGCCCTGTCGAACGTATCCACGCGAGTCACCGGAGATTTCGATGTGAATCCAACCTCCCTCGGCGTCCAGGAATTCAAACTCATCATTGACCGCGGCCTGAAAGAGCACACGCGAATTTTCCGAGGCTTTGGCGAAGATCGGAGTTGCCGGCTTGACCACGGCCACCAGGTTTTGCGGGTGCGCCTGGTTGTGCTGAATCTCCCTCAGGTTTTGCAACTCCGCGGTGAGTTGCTGCACGCGCCGCTCCTCAACCACGCGTTGATTGCGCAGCGTGGTGACTTCATCCGGCGTCTTTGTGGCCGGTGGAGGCGGCGCGGAAACATTCGCGCCAGGCGCGCCGGACAAATCGAGCTTTGGCCGCGGAGCTTGCACGTTCGATTGCAACGTGGCGGGCGGGTCGACCGGCTTGCCGGTCAACTTTTCCTGCAGCCGGTCAAGCAGGTCCAGCTCCAGCCGGCCGTTGGAGACGAGCACTTCATATCCAGATTTGGCGACATCGCGATCGGCGTACCACGCGGTGATTTTTGCAGAGAGGCGAACCAAAGTGGCGCCCGCGTCACCGGGCAGCAACTCGATCGAAAACTGATAGAAGCCGCGTTCGTAGCGATCCAGCGGCTTTGCACCCGGCGCTGCAAAACCATCGAGCATGGGCAACTTTTGTCCGGTGTAAGCCTGAAGATCCTTCAGAGCTTGCTCCACTTCTTCTTTAGGCTTTGCGTAGCTTCGCGCGTATGGAACTGCTTGGCCATGCGCGACTGCCGCCCAGGCCGCCAAGGACAACACGCAGCAGAGAAAACCCAAAACGCCTGCAATCCGTTTCTTCATGGCAACGGTTCCAATCGCTCGAGTGGGAGCCAGCCGCGCTGTCCCTCGGGCGTTTCGACGCCCAGCCAATGCGGGGTGACGATGAGCACAACCACCTCGGTATACGCGGCAAGTGTTTTCAAGCTTGCTGCCGATTGAAACGGGGCCGCCTTCAGATCCGCGCCGGGAGCTTTCACGCGGCGCTCCAGTTCGTGGCGCAACGCAGCGACTTCCTGCTCCATTTCTTTTTCGCTTGCCTGGGCGCTCGACAATCGGGTGGTCTCATCGTCTTTCTGGCGAACATAGCTCTGGCGCACGAGTTCGGCGCTGAGCTCCCGGCGCCGGGCGTCCGCCGCCTCCGAAGTTGCTTGTTGCATGGAATCCAGCGCCTCTTTGATTTCCTTCATTTCGCTTTTTTCCACGCTGCCGTCGGAAGCATGAAGGACTTTGTGAGCTGACTCGATGTACACGGCATCAACGTGCACCCGAATTCGGTCTTGCGCGAGCGGTATAATGACGTAGCGCACGCCGATGGTGCCCTGATCGGCGCTATCCAAAAAGTGCCTTGGGGCGATGGCGCCCGCGCGAGTTTTGTAATAAACCTCCCCTGTTCCTTTCCACGGGTCGAAAAGAGGAGTGGAGTCAACCGCTACAGCCCCGGTCAGAGTGGGTTCTTTGTCGAAAACCAAGGTGCCGTGGATAATGTGGTCCTTCTGAACCGCGAGCACCGCCTGGCGCACATCTTCGATGGAGGCGGTAAATTCGCGAACCAACCCCGGTGTTGGCAATTCCTTCGACGGCGCGGAAAGAACGGAGGCCGCGAAAGCCAGAGAGAAAAAGGCGAGCAATTTCAGACAGTTGCCTCTTTGCGTGGGCTCCCATTTTTCCCTTCGTGTTGTTACCGGTCTACCCATCACTTTTCCTTGTCCCCGCATGTTCCTTTGTTAACTGTTAGCGCGAAGCGTTCCCTCGTGTCAAATTTCTCCGGGGTTCACTGAAGGGTGGAATCCTTGGTACCAGAACCGAACTCTGCAGAATTTTTCAAATCTTTGGAAGAAAACTCTTGCATTCGAATTTGCAGTAGCGGTAGGATGCGGCCCGGTTCAGGGGCTGAGAATTTCGCCACGCTCTCTTGACGGAGAGACACGGCGAAATTTTCAGTAAGCATGGTGTAGCGGCACGTACGACGATTCTCACGCGCTTGGGGTAAGCCGGGAGAAAACGCCGTGCTTGGTGTTTCTGTAACACACTCCCTCCAAATCTAAGTTCGGTAAGACCTTGGCTGTCTGCTTGACGTTGTCCCACACGTTTGGAGGAGGCAGTATGGAACGGTCGCGTTCGAAAGAAGTTGGGAGTGACTTTGCCCGCATTGGTAATGCTGTGCTCTTCTCCCTCGTATTGCTCGCAATTCTTTTGATTAATTGCCGCCCGGCAAGTGCAATTCCGGCTTTTGCGCGGAAGTACGGGATGCCGTGTTCTTCTTGTCACGAAGCGTGGCCGAAACTCAGTCCCTTCGGCCAGCAATTCAAAGACAACGGATATCAAATGGGGAACGACCGCGACGCTCCCATCTTCCAGCAAGCCGCCTACTGGCCGATAGCCCTGCGCATCACCCCGCTGTGGCATCTTGACACCGCCAACCACGTGCTTGTGGATGGCGCCGATGGGACGCCGAATGCGGCGGTGGCAAACATCAAAACAAACGGTTTCGATTACACCGGCATGGACATGCTGACGGCTGGAACCTTGGCGAAGAACTTCAGCTTCCTTCTGGTGCCTTCCTCGGACGAAACCGGGGCATTCCACTTTGAATCCGCAAACCTGCGCTTCAGCAATCTCCTGGGCTCCGGTTGGTTCAACATTAAGGTCGGAAAATTCGAGTTGGACAATCTGCTTTCTGAGAAACGCATCGTCACGCTTTCCGCGAACGGTGGTTTTTATCAGAACTACCATTTCCAGCCTTGGGTGGCTCCCGGAACGCCGTCCGGTTTATACGTTTTCGGGTTGGGTGACAACCAGCTTGGTGTGGAATGGATGGGGCATTCCAAGGATGATCGTACCCGTATCTCCGCTTCATTGCTGAACGGGACAGACGGTAATCCTGATTTTCAATCCGGAGTTGGCGGGGCGGCGGGCAAAGCCTATGAAGGCTACCTCGCGGCAAGCCAGGCGTTCGAAGCGGGCAGCCTGGGACTGCAGCGCGTGGGTGGTTTCGCCTACCTCGGCCAAGCTTCGACCTACGCGAAATACGGCAGTGGCGGTGCGCCCATCAACGGAACGGGGATTGGCAACGAGCCTTACTATCGAGTCGGTTTGATCGGCATGTGGTACATCCACAAATATGACCTCACCACGATGTACTTTTACGGCCACGACAGCGCTTTTCTGGGAACCAACACACCATCGAATGCGGGCACGGCAGGTCTGCCGACGGGCGCTCACGCGCCCTCGTGGAACGGCGCATTGTTTGAAAGCCACTACAACCTGAATCCGCAGCTAATCCTGATTAACCGTTATGAATTGATCCGCATGTCGCAGCAGGCGCTTTCCACCAACCCAGGCAACACCGGCAACACAGATGCGCTCACCTTCGGCGTTCGCTACTACCCGTTCATCGGCAGCCGCGCCGGCTTTGCCTTTCACAACGAGTATTCCATTGTCTGGCAGCGGAACATCATGGTGTCACCAACCACCGGATTACCAATTGGCCTGACTAGCAGCAGCCTTATGTTTGGATTTGACTTCGCGTTCTAAGGGAGAATGGTCATGCTGAACATCAAGACTAAGAAAAATTGCTTGAAAGTCGCGCTTGCACTCATTCTTCCCGTGGCAGCGATGGCCCAGCAAGCGTCGGACCAAATACCCCCCGCGAATCCTTCCAAGCACATGGAATCGCACATCGGCAATCTCACTGGACATTCCGAAGCGGGAGCCGATTTGTATTACCGCTACTGCTGGGGCTGCCACGGAGCCCGTGGCAATGGCGATGGCGAGAACGCGCCGTACGTCACGCCCACGCCACGCAACTTCGTTGCTGCAACGTTCAAGTGCCGCTCCACGCCGACAGGCACGTTGCCATTGGATTCCGACCTCTACAACACGCTCATTCGGGGCTTCAATTTCACCAACATGCCTTCTTGGGCGGCGCTTACGGCTCAACAGCGCGCGGATCTGGTGGCCTTCCTCAAGACCTTCTCCGCGCGCTGGGTCACCGAAAAGCCGGGCGAACCCATCCAGATTACGGCGGAGCCCAGGCTCACGCTGGAAAGCATCAAGCACGGGGGCGAATTGTTTCAGAAGCTGGAATGCTGGAAATGCCACGGCCAGGAAGGGCGCGGCGACGGGCCCTCCGCAGCCACGCTCACGGACAGCAATGATCAGCCCATACGGCCATATAATTTCACCTCCTCGAACCGATCAAAGTGCGGGAGAACGAATTCAGACCTATATCGGATTTTCATGACCGGTCTTGACGGCACTCCCATGCCCTCCTTCGCGGATGTGGTCAAGCCCGAAGATGCCTGGGACCTGGTGCATTATCTCCGGACTCTGCAGGTGAACAACACCAGTCCCGAACTTTCCTTGTGGTCCAGCACCAAGGAGGGCGCGGAAATTGTAAATGCCAAGAAAGTGCGGAATACCTATACGGGCTCCGGAGTTCAGCCATAGATTTCTAGCTGCAAAATTTTCAGGAGGAGCAAAAGAATGCAAACGAAGCAAGTAGTCCTGATAGGGCTGACACTGCTGGCTGCTTCGGCCGTGGCAATTGCCGGGCCGAATCCAGCGGGCGGAACAGTCAGCGGCAAGGTGACCTACGAAGGAACACCGGCAAAGATGAAACCGATCGACATGTCCAAGGAACCGTCGTGCGCGAAAATGTACATGACACCACCGATGGCGGAAACGGTGGTGACCGGCTCCGGCAACAGCCTGGAAAACGTGGTTGTCTATGTCTCCGCGGGAGCGGCCGAAGATTCCGCTCCTTCCACGGCGGCGGTGTTTACGCAGAAGGGCTGCCGCTATATTCCACACGTGCTGGCGTTTCAGGTGAACCAGGAATTGAAGATTCAGAATCAGGATCAGACCTCGCACAACATTCACCCACTACCGAAGTTGAACCGCGAGTGGAACAAGTCGCAGCCGCCGGGCACTCCGCCGATCAGTGAGAAATACGAGAAGCCTGAAATCTTTCCGGTGAAGTGCAATGTACATCCTTGGATGCACGGCACATTCGCGGTACTGAAGAATTCGCACTTCGCCGTGACTGGTGAAGGCGGCGCCTTTACGCTGGCGAATCTGCCTCCTGGGAAATACACCATCACGGCGTGGCACGAATCTTACGGGGACCAGTCTCAAGAGGTGACCGTGTCCGGTTCGGAAACCAAAACGATCAATTTCGTATTCAAGGCCAAGCCTTATTAGTTAACGCTTTGTTTGTGCTGCGCGTGGGTCTGTTGACCGAACGGATTTCAATTTGCATGGTTGGCCCGGAAGGAAGGGCGAAGGCGAGGATCAATGGGGAAAATGTTAGCGCTAGTGCTTGTGATTATTGCCCTGGCTTCCGCTTACCCGGTCGTAACCCACATGTTCGCGTTGCCTGAGGACATTTCCACACACGGACACGCGATCGACGACCAATTGCACGAGACCATGCTCGAAGCAGGCGTCTCTTTCGTCGGCGCTCAACTGGTTCTCGCCTTCTTTGTATGGTCGTTTGCAGGGCGGAAGGCCGGCAGCCCGCTGAGGAATTTCCCCGGCGGCGCCAGGTTGATGGTGATTGCCGCATTCCTGCTGGTAGGGACGGAAATTCTGGCACTTGGAGTGCTGGGGCAGAAGGCCTGGGCAAACGTGTATTTCACGCCGTCGAGTCCCAGTGCCCTCCAGATCCAGGCACAGGCGGAACAGTTCGCCTACTACTTCCGCTATCCCGGTCCTGACGGAAAGTTCGGGGCCATTCATCCCGACAAAATTGACGAAGGCAACCAGAACTATTTCGGGCTGGACCTCGCCAACGAAGTCGAGGCGCGCGACGACATCGTTTCCGGCGAGCTCGTCGTGCCGGTGAACCGTGAAGTGCAACTCCTGATGCACGCCAAGGACGTCGGACATTCCTTCTACGTCCGCGAATTGCGCATACAACAGGATTTCGTACCCGGGCTGGACCTATCGGTGCACTTCACGGCAACGAAAATTGGCAGATACGAAATCGTTTGCACGCAGTTATGCGGATTGGGCCACTACAACATGAAGGCGTATTTGAACGTGAAGTCACAGGAAGATTTCGACAAATGGCTGAAGGAGCAGTCAGCGCAGTAGCAGGGCAAATTTTCCGTATTGCGGCAGATGGTGCGATTTGCAGGCAGCACGAGCGTTCTCGAGCGAGGTGATCAGATGGCTGAAGGTTCTGTTCAACAGGCACACCTACACGCGCCGCCAGAAAGCTTCCTCCGGAAGCATGTGTTCAGCCTGGACCACAAGGTAATCGGGAAGCAGTATTACGCCTTGGCATTGGTCGCGGTGTTCACCGGCATGATCCTTTCCTGGCTGATGCGCATCCACATGGTTTGGCCGGCGGCGAAAATTCCCATGCTGGATCTCCTGTCCAAGTCCGGAGCACCCGGCGGGGTGATCACGCCGGAATACTATCTCTCGCTGATGACCATGCACGGCACGTTGATGGTCTTCTTCGTGTTGACCAACGCCCCCTTCGCGGCATTCGGCAATTATTTTCTGCCGATCCAGATTGGCGCCGAGGATATGGCGTTCCCGCGCTTCAACATGATGTCTTTCTGGACAACGTTCGTCGCCTGGGTTGTGCTGATGCTGGCGTTCTTTATTCCCGACGGGCCGCCGATTTCCGGTTGGACCAGCTATGCGCCCCTCAGCGCCGTCGGCAGAGACGCGGGTCCCGGTATGCAATACGGCATGAGCTTGTGGGGACTGTCGATCGCCATATTCTGCATTGCCTCGCTGCTGGGTTCGCTCAACTTTATCGCCACCACTCTGGACCTGCGCGCCAAGGGCATGACGCTGATGCGCATGCCTCTGTGCACCTGGGCGTGGTTCATCACTTCCTGCATCGGCTTGCTGGCTTTCGCCGTGTTGCTACCCGCCTGCATTTTGTTAATTCTTGACCGTCACGCGGGCACGAGCTTCTTTATTCCCGGTGGATTGGTGATTAGCGATCGCTTGCAACCGCACTCGGGAGGCTCGCCGCTGTTGTGGCAGCACCTGTTCTGGTTCTTTGGTCACCCGGAAGTCTACATCGCGATCTTGCCGTCGATGGGCATCGTTTCGCACATATTGGTCAACAGCATGCGCAAGCCGCTGCTCAGCGCCAAAGTGGTCGTCTATTCGATGATGTCGATCGGCTTCCTCAGCTACATGGTTTGGGGACACCACATGTTCGTCAGCGGCATGAATCCTATGTCGGCGCTGGCATTCTCTTTTCCAACGTTGACCATCACGATTCCCGCCACGGTGCTGACGCTGATCTGGCTGGGAAGCCTGTATGGTTCCAACCTGCAGATCAATTCAGCGTCGCTCTTCGCGCTGGGATTCATTTCGATGTTTGTCGCTGGAGGCGTGAGCGGCTTCTTCCTGGCGCAGCCTTCAATTGACATTTATCTGCACGCCACCTATTTCGTTGTCGGCCACTTCCACATGGTGATGGGAGTAGCATCGTTGTTCGGCGTGTTTGCGGGAACGTATTTTTGGTTCCCGAAAATGACCGGCCGGATGATGAATGAAACTCTGGGCAAGCTGCATTTCTGGATTACGTTCATCGGCACATACTGCATCTTCATGCCCTTCCACTATCTCGGCTTGATCGGTAACGTGCGTCGCTACCAGGCCTTCGTGGACGATTTCATGGCGCCGTACATCGGTTGGCACAAATTCATCACCATTTGCGCGCTGATCACCGGCGGGGCGCAGTTCATCTTCCTCTTCAACTTGATTTACAGCCGCTTCATAGGCAAACCGGCGCCAGAGAATCCGTGGAACGCGACATCGTTGGAATGGTCGATTCCTTCGCCGCCGCCGTGGAACAATTTTGGCGGCAAGCACCCGATCGTCTATCACGATCCTTATCAATATGGTGTGAAGGGTTCGAAAGGAGACTTCGTCATGCAGAACTCTCCCGAGCAGGTACCCGCAAGTGGGGACTAGCGCAACAAGGCGGAGCGTCTGCTGTATTGCTTCGCGGCGAAATCTTGATGATGAATAGGAAATTATGTCTTCCACGATAGCTACACCGATGAATTCGTCAGCGGGTGCACTCCCGCAGCACAAGCGCGCCGCCGCTCCTGGAACGCTGCAGGCCATGAAGACGGAGCGATACTCATCCAGCGGCATCTGGATCGGCGTATTTACCATCACCATGAGCTTTGCGGCGTTCACCAGCGCGTTGTTTGTGCGCGAGGGCACAACCGACTGGACCCACCTTGTGTTGCCGCCAGTCTTGTATGTGAACACGTTGCTGTTGCTCGCCAGCAGCGGGACGCTTGAAATGGCGCGGCACAAGCTGAACGAAGCTGGTGGCACTCGCAGGGCCAGCGCGTGGGTACTGCTTACTCTCCTGCTGGGCCTGGCGTTCTGTGTGGGGCAGTACCGTGCCTGGCTCGATCTGCGCGCCGAGGGAATCTACTTGGCGACCAACCCGAACAGTTCGTTCTTCTACGTGCTTACGTTCTTGCATGTCCTTCACGTAAATGCGGGCCTCTTCGCGCTCGTCTATTTCGCCGGCCGGTTGATGGCCAGCCATTCCACGTTTCACCGCAATCTGTTTGAGAACACGAGGGTGTACTGGCATTTCATGGGCGTGTTGTGGGTCTACCTGTTGTTGCTGTGCCGCATGAAGCTGTAACGGGAAAGAAGGGGGAAACTGTGATCGACACCGAAGTGGCAGCGCACGGGCACGGCGCCCTGATGGAGGAATCGCCGTACGCAATCCCTTCTCGCAAGTTCACTATGTGGTTGTTCATTATTTCGGACGCGGTCACCTTCGGCGCCTTGCTGTTCGCCTACGGCTATATTCGCGTGGCCACGCCCAATTGGACTCGCCCATTTGAGTCTGGCAGCGTCATCAACGTGATCATCATGACCATTGTGCTGATCACCAGCAGTTTGACCATGCTGGGAGCAGTCGATGCCGCGAAGGTCGGCGACAAAGCCAAGGCCATGCGCTTCCTTTACTCCACCATGGCGCTCGGCGCGATCTTCGCTGTGCTACACATCCGTGAGTGGTTTGAGCTGTTTGGTCGCAACATCACGCTTAGCTCCGGGCTATTCGGCCAGACCTTTTTCACCATTACCGGTCTTCACCTGCTGCACGTGATCAGCGGCGTGATTGCCCTGCTTGTGGTCGCCACGAAATTCTCAAGTGGCAGGCTGACTCCGAGCCACGTGGAAACCACGGGCTTGTACTGGCACTTCGTCGATCTCGTCTGGATGTTTGTCGTGCCGCTGGTCTATCTCACGAATTTTGCGCGCTGACGACTGAGAGAACCAAGGAGAGTCCATGACCACCTCTATCCCGTCCGGAAACGTCATTCGAAAGTATCTACCCGTTTATTTTGTTCTGATCGGGATCTTCCTGGTCGAAGTTTTTCTTTCGTTGCGGGACTTTTCGACTGCATCGCTTGTGGTAGTACTTCTGCTCCTGGCGTTGTGTAGCGCGACCCTGGGGCTGATGTACTTCATGCACCTGGCGGACGAACGCCGCGGATTGTTGCTGACGCTGATCCCTGTGACCATATTTGTGCTCTTGATGATGAACATGTGGTGGGCGGACAGTGTACGTCTCTTGCACATGAGGTCTGCGGGGCAGTAGTCTGTGCGCTGCGCTTGTCAGTGCAGTGTTGAAGGGAAGTGAACCAATGAGGGCGAAACTACTCGGCATCTCCCGCTCGCTGGCGCTTTGCGCAGCGGTGTTCTTGCCGGCCCTGACTTTCGCCCAGAATTGCGCTCTTTGCTATACCCAAGCAGCCGGGTCCGGTTCGCGCATGATTGTAGCGCTGCGCAGCGGCATTCTCATTTTGGCGATTCCGCCCACGCTGATCTGCGCCGGCATCACCTGGATGGCCTACAAGAAGCGCAATCAATTCAACGAAGACGCCTACAACGAAACACCTGAGCCTGGCACGGATGACTAGGCCATGGTCTCGGCGCCCTATTTATTCACTACTGCCACTGCTTCGATTTCGATGAGCCATTCGGGACGCACTAGTCTTTTGACCACGACGAAGGTGCTTGTCGGAGGATTAGCGGTATTCACATATTTGTCGCGGATTTCCCGCACCACCGGAAGTTGCGAAGGGTCCACGCTCTCGGCGCAGTAGTAGTTCAGCTTGATGACGCTGTGAAAGTCTCCCCCAGTGGCCTCCACGGCAGCTTTCAGATTTTCGAATACCTGTTGCACTTGAGCCGGAAAATCGTCCTTGCCCACGAAGTTCCCTGAGCGGTCTATCGCCACCTGTCCAGCAATGTACACAATTTTCCCGCCAAGAACTTCAGCTGCCTGAGAATAACCCGCCATTGGCTTGGCCAAGGTATCGGGGTTCGACAGCCGAAAGGGTTGCGTGTCCTTCATTTTCTGGCCTCCTTTTGTTTTGGGCGTTTTGGACTGCTGGCCAGGATCCTGGGCCTGTGGCCAAGCGAACAGCAAACCACTTGCAAGCAAAAGAGAGAATGTGTACCTCAAAGCGTCCTCCAGTATGGCGATAGGATTATCAGCAAGCGAAACTGGTTATATCTGGATATCCACCGGAATCTCGGAAGGGTGAGGGGACCGAGCTTGCGCCCACGTCCTATGTCCTAGCCGTTGACTTGTCTTGCTGTCTTCCATAGCATTCCGCTCGATGCTACCGTGCTCCCAGAGCGCCTCATCTCCATCCTCTAAATGACCCGCCTCGCCCGCAAGCTGAGCCTATGGAATTATTTCGCGCTGGGTTTCGGCACGATGATCGGCACCGGCTGGGTCGTGGTGATGGACGACTGGCTGGGCCGTGGCGGTCCGCTCGGCGCGATGCTCGGCTTTGCCGTTGGCGGCATTCTTCTGCTCCCGGTCAGTTACATCTACGGCGAATGGGTGAAGCGATTGCCCGATGCGTCGGGAGAGGCGGCTTACACCGCGCAGGTTTTTCCGCCGTTCGTCAGTTACATCACCGGCTGGATCATGCTGCTGGCGTATTTCATCGTGTGCCCCTGGGAAGCCGTAGCCCTCGGCAAGTTGGCCTCGTACATTTTTCCACGGCTGGACACCTGGGAGTTGTATCGTGTCGCCGGCCAACCCGTATTCCTTCCGCGTTTGTTGCTCGGTGCGGCGGTCACTGTTTTCCTGGCGTGGCTGAACTACCGGGGCATACGCGGCAGCGCCACGTTTCAGAACTGGGCTACATCCGCGGTCCTGGGAGTATTTCTTTTTCTCTTGCTGGTGAGTGGATATAGCGGCACCCCGGCAAATTTCAAACCGTATTATAGCCAGGCGCCGTTGCTCTCCATTCTCCTTACGCTGCAGATTGTGCCCTATTTCGTCACCGGCTTCGAATCCGTGCCCAAGGTCGCGGAGGAATCGCACCCCGGATTTCCTCCACGAGATTTTTTCAAGGCAATTGCCATGGCACTGCTGGTCGGCGCTGGATTCTATGTGCTGGCGGTCGGCGCGGTCTCTTACATTGCGCCATGGCAAGGCCTGGTTGGCAAACGCTTCGCCACCGCCATTGCGTTTGGGCAGGGCACGCACTCCGCATGGATGGCGCGCTTAATTCTGGTGATTACGGTGGTTGGGCTGCTGCAAGTGTTCAACGGCAATTTCGTAGCGGCCACGCGGCTGTTGTTTGCCTTCGGACGCCGGCGGACAATACCAAGTGTGTTTGCCACAGTACATGTCAATCATTTGACGCCAACGGCGGCCATCGTTGGAATCGCCGCGGCAACGCTTGTCGGCCTGCTCCTCGGGGACGCGCTGCTTGTGCCGGTCACGGAGGTGGGCTCGATGGCTTCCGCGTTTGGCTGGCTGGCCACCTGCGTATCCTTTTATATAGTGGAGCGAGAGGCGCGGCTCCGCGTCGTGGCCGCCTTGGGTATTGCCGTGTCCCTGCTGCTGGTGCTGATGAAGTGGCTCCCCAGCGTCCCAGGGCATTTCACAGTCGCGGAATGGATCGCGTTCGCGGTTTGGCTCGCGCTTGGACTATTGCTTCACAAGCCTTCCCGTTCACGAGCGGCTTGATGCACTGCCTCGTGTATACTCTTCAAGAGTTTCGCGCTCACTGACGAATGATTCCGTTCCTACATCTAGGGCCACTTCTCATACCTACGTTTGGGTTGATGGTGGCCCTGGCTCTCATGACTTCGGCATACATCCTGCAAGCGGACTTCAACCGGCGCGGCATGAAGGCGGACGCTTCGCTGATGATCATGGTCGCTGCGGTGACGGGCATCGTGGGCGCGAAGTTGTATCACGTTCTTGAGGATCCCAGCGCGCTTCTTGCCGATCCCAAGGCGTTGTTGTTCAGCCGCTTTGGATTCGCCTGGTTTGGCGGATTTCTCGGCGGGTTTGTGGCGATGCTGCTCATGGGCAGACTTGCCAAACTGCCGCTGCTGGAATTTCTCGATGCCTGCTCGCCCGCCGCTTCGGCCGGCTACGCCATCGGGCGCATCGGCTGCTTCCTTTCCGGAGACGGCGACTACGGCAAGCCCACCTCGCTGCCATGGGGCATGAGTTTTCCGAATGGCGTTGTGCCCACCATCGAGCGAGTGCATCCGGCTCCGCTCTACGAATTAATTATTTGGTGCGCGATCGGCGCGTTCTTGTGGCACATGGGCACGAAAGCGCTGAAGGGTCCCAAGGCCAAGGGCGAAATTTTCTGCAATTACCTGATCCTAACCGGCGTTGCCCGTTTTCTGGTGGAAATTATTCGCATCAACCCGCCTTGGATTCTCGGCATGTCCAATGCGCAAGTCGCCAGCTTGGCGTCCATTCTTGCCGGCGCGGTGCTTCTTTGGCGTATTAAAAGCCAATACCATTCGCTGAAAAAAGAACATCGCATTGTTGAACATATTTCTTCTCACGGCGATGTGCTGCAGCCCGAGTATCATCGCCCAACACCGGAATGTCCGCATCCGGAACGGTGGCACATGTATGACTCAATGACCGCGGAAGTAGAAGTTCTCGATTTTCTGAAAGCCTTGGTCATTACCATCAAGCCCGAATTGGTGGTTGAGACTGGCACGTTCTCCGGCCTGAGCACGCTGCGCATTGCGGAGGGCCTGAAGCGGAACGGGGTCGGCCGCGTGATTACTTGTGAGTGGGACAAGAAAATCTACGATGCCGCGAAGAGGCGCTTCGCCGAATCCGGCCTCGGCAAATGGATCGAGGCGC
The DNA here is from genome assembly GCA_049686315.1 of Candidatus Acidiferrum sp. Classification (GTDB taxonomy): domain Bacteria; phylum Acidobacteriota; class Terriglobia; order Acidiferrales; family UBA7541; genus Acidiferrum. The sequence goes on from JBAVHY010000491.1 coordinate 13,672, forward strand.
GCAACGAATCCAGCCTGGAGATGAAGGTCGACGGCCACATCGACATGCTCTTTTGCGACAGCGATCCCGAACTGCGGGAGCGGGAGGTACGCCACTTCTTGCCGTTGATTAATCCCTACGGCGTCATCCTGATTCATGACGCCAGTTCGCACATGAAGAGCGTGCGTGAAGGCGCGCTGCGTCTCGAAGCCGAAGGGCTCATCTCTGTGTTGCTCCTGCCCACCCCGCGCGGCCTGGTGCTGGCCCAGAAACGCGAAGGCCGAGTCTGACAATTTGGCATATTGGGATGGATCAACTTTACTCGTGATCGGCGCTTTTGTAACCCTGCTCGATCTCTTCAAGCATCTTGTCGAGATCCCCAGCGGGGAATTCGTGTTGCGCGGCAGCGCGGACGGCTTCGAGTTTCTTGCTGATGCTGCCCAAAGGCTCCTGGCGGCGCGCCAAGCCCAGCGCTTGGCGGACCCATTCGGCGAGCGACATGCGCCGGGAGCAGCCATCAAAGAGGTTTGAAATGAAGAAAAGAAAAATTCGCAAGACGATGGACCACAGCGGATCCAGTTTCGATAGCTTTCTCGACGAGGAAGGAATTCGGGAGGAAGTCGAGACGGTCGCCATCAAGCGTGTACTGGTTTGGCAATTGGGAAAGGCCATGAAAGAACAACAAAAGACCAAGCAGGCAATGGCAAAGCGCCTTCGCACAAGCCGCTCACAACTGGACCGCCTTCTTGATCCTCAAAACGTTTCGGTTACGCTGGATTCGATTGCCCGCGCCCCCAGAGAGTTAGGCAAGCGCGTCATCATTCGCATGGTCGATGCGAAGGCCAAGCGAATCTATTCAACCAGGAAAAGCTAGTGAGCCACAGCCGCTGAATTTTCTGTCCTTTCGTGGCCCCACGGGACTAGCCGAGCATTTGGCGGAGGACGTACTGCAAAATGCCGCCATGGTGGTAATAGGAGACTTCTTCGGGAGTATCTACGCGGATGAGCGCGGTGAAGGTTTTTATCTTGCCGTCGGCGGATTTCGCGTGCACTGTGGCTTCCTGGCGCGGTGTGAGCGTAGCCACGCCTTCGACATCGAAAACTTCGTGGCCCGTAAGTCCGAGCGATTCACGATTTTCTCCGGGCTTAAATTCCAGCGGGAGCACGCCCATGCCCACCAGGTTGCTGCGGTGAATCCGCTCGTAACTCTCCGCCAGCACAGCGCGCACGCCGAGCAGCCGCGTGCCCTTGGCGGCCCAGTCACGCGATGAGCCGGAGCCATATTCTTTTCCGGCGATCACCACCAGTGGCACGCCTTCTTCGCGGTATTTCACGGACGCGTCGTAGATGAACATTTTCTCGCCGTCCGGCAGGTGCAGCGTCCAACTGCCTTCGGTGCCCGGCGCAAGTTGATTCCGCAAGCGAATGTTGGCAAACGTGCCGCGCATCATCACTTCATGATTGCCGCGGCGCGCGCCGTAGGAATTGAATTCGTGAGGCTTTACGCCCCGCGCAATCAGGTATTTTCCCGCCGGTGAATCGACGGCAATCGACCCAGCCGGGGAAATGTGATCCGTGGTCACGCTGTCTCCCAGCACCGCCAGAACGCGCGCACCCTTGATATCCGCGAGCGCTGCGGGGTTCTTGGGCATGTTCTCGAAATATGGCGGCAATTTGATGTATGTGGAGTTGGGATCCCACTTATAAAGATCACCCTCGGCCACGACCATGCCCTTCCAACGAGCGTCACCCGCAAACACCTCGCTGTACTCCTTGCGGTACTGCTCCGTGGAAACAGCCGCGCGCACCGTGGACTCCACTTCCTGCGGCGTGGGCCAAATTTCGCGGAGATAGACAGGCTTTCCGGCGCTATCGGTTCCAAGCGATTCCGTGGTCAGGTCCAAATCCATGCGGCCCGCAAGTGCATAAGCCACGACCAGCGGCGGCGAAGCGAGATAATTTGCGCGCACCAGTGGGTGCACACGCCCTTCGAAGTTGCGATTGCCGCTGAGCACCGCCACCGCGACCATGTTATTTTCCTTGATCGCCGCGCCAATCGGTTCCGGCAGAGGCCCGCTGTTGCCGATGCACGTGGTGCAGCCGTACCCCACCAGATGAAACTTCAGCTTTTCGAGATAGGACATCAAGCCGGACGCCTGCAAGTAATCAGTTACGACCTTCGAGCCGGGCGCCAGGCTGGTCTTCACCCACGGCTTCACGTGTAGCCCACGCTCGACCGCTTTTTTCGCCAGCAGCCCTGCGCCCAACATCAGCGAAGGGTTCGAGGTGTTCGTGCAACTGGTGATGGCCGCGATGACTACCGCGCCGCTCGAAAGCGGGAACGAATCGCCGTTGTTTTTTACCGAGACCACTTTGCAGGACGCCTCCTCCACCACCTTCGTAAAGGAAGACTTCGCGTTCTTCAGCGCAACGCGATCCTGCGGACGCTTTGGGCCTGCCACCGTTGGTTCGACGCTGCCCAAATCCAGTTCCAGTTTGTCGCTGAAAAGAGGTTCGGGTGTGGAATCGGTGCGGAAGAGCTGCTGCTCTTTGCAGTAGGCTTCGACGAGCGCAATCTGTTCGTGGCCGCGCGCGGTGAAATGCAAATACGCCAGCGTTTCATTGTCCACCGGGAAGTAGCCCATGGTTGCGCCGTATTCCGGAGCCATGTTGGCAATCGTGGCGCGGTCCGGGACGCTAAGGCTGGACAGACCGGAGCCATAGAATTCCACGAATCTTCCAACTACGCCTTTCTTGCGCAGCATTTCGGTGACCGTCAAAACCAGGTCCGTTGCCGTGGATCCTTCCGGCAAGCGCCCGTGCAGCTTGAACCCCACAACTTCAGGAACCAGCATCGATAGCGGCTGGCCCAGCATCGCCGCCTCTGCTTCAATTCCGCCGACGCCCCAGCCGAACACGCCCAGCGAGTTCACCATCGTCGTGTGCGAATCCGTGCCCACCAGGGAATCGGGATAGGCTTCCAGGCGATTGCCGTTTGGCATGGAACAAACCACACGCGCCAGATACTCGATGTTCACCTGATGGCAGATGCCCGTGTCTGGCGGCACCACCTTGAAATTTCGAAATGCGTTTTGCCCCCAGCGCAGAAACTGGTAGCGCTCGATGTTGCGCTGGAATTCCAATTCGGCGTTCAGGCCGAAGGAATCGCTCTTGCCGAAGCTGTCCACCTGCACGGAGTGGTCGATCACAAGTTCAGCGGGAAAGAGCGGATTGATGCGCTTAGGATTGCCGCCGAGTTTGTGCATGGCTTCGCGCATGGTGGCCAGGTCCACCACGGCGGGCACGCCGGTGAAGTCCTGTAAAAGCACGCGTGCCGGCATGAATGCGGTTTCCCTCTGCGGGCCGTTCGGAGTCCAGGTAGCCAGCGCGCGAATATCCTCGGCATGAACGAAGCGGCCGTCTTCACAGCGAAGCAGGTTTTCAAGGAGGATGCGAAGAGAAAAGGGAAGATTGGCGAGCGGACCGAGGCCCTGCTTTTCCAGTTGCTCGAGGCGGTAAATTTCAAAGGGCTGCGCGCCAACGCTGAGCCTGTCGCGGGCATTGAAGGAGTTTGCTGCGGAAATAGGCATACGCGACTTCCTTTCAAAGTTTGAATGGACTTCTATAATAACCGAAATCGCCGGTACGAGCCGAGGCGCTATAATGTGACACTGTGAAGATCGTTCTGATTTCAACGTACGAACTGGGGCGGCAGCCATTTGGGCTGGCGTCGCCGGCGGCATGGCTGCGCAGGCGCGGTCACGCGGTCACGTGCCTGGACCTTTCGCGCGAGCCGCTGAACGAACAGGCAATTCGAGAGGCGAGCCTGATCGCGTTTTACGTGCCGATGCACATGGCCACACGCCTGACACTGGAATTGCTCGCCCCACTCCGCCGGATCAATCCCAAGGCGCATTTGTGCGCGTATGGGCTGTACGCTTCGCTTTCCGCCGATATTTTTCGCGCGCAAGGGATTGGCAGCCTGCTGGGCGGCGAATTTGAACAATCGCTGGTCGACCTCGCGGAGCATCTTTCCGGCTTGTCCTCGTTTCCACAAATTCATCCCCTGGATTCGAACGTGTCGCTGGCGCGCTTGCGGTTTCAAGTGCCAGACCGTTCCGGGCTTCCGCCTCTGCATTCCTACGCGCACTTGGTGCTTCCTTCGGGGGAACACCGCGTGGTGGGTTACACGGAAGCGAGCCGTGGCTGCAAGCATCTTTGCCGCCACTGCCCGATCGTGCCGGTGTACCAAGGCGTATTTCGCATTGTGGATCGCGAAGTGGTGCTTGCGGACGTCCGCCAGCAAGTCACCGCGGGTGCGCGGCACATCACCTTCGGCGATCCCGATTTTTTCAATGGAGTGGGCCACGCGATTCCGCTGGTTGAATCGCTGCACCGTGAATTCCCTGAGCTAACCTACGACGTAACGATTAAGGTTGAGCACCTTTTGCAGAATCCAGATCTGTTGAGCACGCTCCGAGCGACCGGTTGCCTGTTTATTCTGTCGGCGGTGGAATCGCTCGATAACGCGGTGCTAAAGAAGCTGGATAAGAATCATACGCGCGCGGATTTTTTTCGCGTTGTCGAACAATGCCGCCGTGCCGGGATCACGCTTCAGCCTACTTTCGTTCCATTCACGCCGTGGACTACGTTCGAACAGGTGCTGGATCTGTTTGAACAATTGCACCGGCTGGATATGGGGGAAGCGGTGGCGCCCATCCAGTTGGCAATTCGGCTGCTCATTCCCTCCGGCTCTCGGCTACTCGAATTAGAAGAGGTGCGGCGGATGGTGGGCCCATTCGACGCCCAGGCGCTTGTCTATCCCTGGAGAAATCCGGATGCCGCGGTCGACCAATTGTGCGAGGAATTGCAGGAAATCGTGTCGGCGGGCGAAAAACTAAAGCGCAGCCGTTCCGTGATTTTTGAGAAAATGTGGCGCGCGGTGAGTCATGCGGCGCATCGCCATGTCGAAGAGCGAATCCAACCCCTGTTGGCTTCGCGAGCCACCGTGCCGTATCTCAACGAGCCCTGGTATTGTTGAGCGGAGCCCACGCGGGACCAGTTGGTCCCTATCGCCAAAGCCAAGGAAGCGGTTCGTCAGGCGGAGACATTTTTGTAGCAATGTGGCTATCAACGCAATGACCCGACGAAAAAGAGTCCTGTTATTTGCCACCAAGCTGGGCTATCAGACGCGTTCATTCCAAGCCGCGGCGGAGAAAGTTGGCGTCGAGCTGGTCTATGTCACTGACCGGTGCGGCCGGTTGGACGATCCGTGGAATGATCGCGCGCTGGCCGTGCATTTCGAACTACCGGAAGGCGCAGCGGGCACGGTGCTCGAAGCGCAGCGAGGCCTACCCGTGGATGGGATTCTGACACTGGGCGACCGGCCGACACCTGCGGCGGCATACGTGGCGCGCGGGTTGGGGCTAACGCACAATCATCCGGCGAGCGTGGAGGCTTGCCGAAGCAAGCTCCGGATGCGGGAAGTGATGCGCGATGCGAATTTGCCGGTGCCGTGGTTTCGCAGTGTGCCGCTGGAGCCGTTGCCGGAGCCATCGTTGCTCGGCGTTCGTTACCCGTGTGTCCTCAAGCCACTTTCACTTTCCGCGAGCCAGGGCGTCGTGAGGGCCAACAATCGCGAAGAGTTCCTGGCTGGCGTCGCGCGGCTGAAACGCCTGCTGAACTCGCCGGAAATACGCGCTGCTCGCGAGCCCCATCGCGATCAAATGCTGGTGGAAGGTTACTTGGAGGGCAGGGAAGTGGCCGTGGAAGCGCTGCTGACCGAAGGAGTTCCGCGCGTGCTGGCCATTTTCGATAAGCCGGACCCGCTCGATGGACCATATTTCGAGGAGACAATTTATGTGACCCCGTCACGATTGCCGGCGGCGGAGCAGCGCGCCATCGAAGAGTCTTTATTTAGTGCGGTGCGCGCGCTTGGGCTTTCCCACGGCCCCGTGCACGCGGAATTTCGCCTGAACGCGCAGGGCGTTTGGCCCATCGAGGTGGCGCCCCGCCCGATCGGCGGCCTGTGCGCGCGTGCGCTGCGGTTTGTAGTGTCGGATGGAGCGGATTCGATAGGCTTGGAAGAGCTGCTGTTGCGCCACGAATTAGGGCTGCCGGGCAGCAACGCGCCGCGCGAAGCGAAGGCCTCCGGCGTAATGATGATCCCGGTACCTCACAGTGGAATTCTGGAAAAGGTGGAAGGGGAAGAAGAAGCGCGGGCCACCGCAGGCGTCACAAGCCTGGAAATCACCGCGCGGCTTCACGATTTTATCGCCGCATGGCCGGAAGGATCGAGCTACCTGGGATTTCTGTTTGCGCAAGCCGCGGAACCGCTCGAAGTCGAAAAGTCATTGCGAGACGCGCACCGAAAATTGCGTTTCACACTGATGCCGCGGCTTCCCGTCGAGCATCCTCTCACCCACGCCATGCCGCCCGCAGGCTAGTTTTCAGTAGTAAGTTTTCAGTTTTCAGGTCAGAGGGTCGGTGTTACCTCTTCGGTTGAGTCTGCACGACTCGACGTCACGAAATGATGAGCGTGGCCGGCTAGCAAACTTAGAACTAATAACTGAAAACTGTCTTCAGCCCTTCGCCTTCGGTGGTACGTACCCCTCCGGCAACTTCGCTCCCTCGCCAAAGAAGAACTGTTCCATCTGCTCTTCCATGATTTTCTGGGAGTTAGGGTCCAGGGGATTGAGCCGGTATTCGTTCATCACCATCTTCGAATACTCCAGCCAAAGTTTCCACGCTTCCTTTGAAACATTTTCGAAAACGCGTTTGCCGAGTTCGCCTTTCCAGGGCGCCCGTTCCAAGCCAGGCATTTCCTTGTCAAATTTCACGCAATGCACCATGCGCGTACCCGGCTTCACGGGCTCGCTGGGTGCTGACGTCGGTTCACACGAATCGTTGGCCATGCAATCCTCCCCCACCAGCATTCATTGTCTGTCACCCTGCATTCTTCTTGCAATAGGGCGTACGAGCATACCCTGCGCCACTTCCACCTGTAACCCCGCGTTTTTCCCTTCCGTCCCGTGCTCTGATCTGGTATCTCTCGATAGCTTTGCACGGGAGGTCATTCTGTGCCTGAGATAACCACGTTGTTCTGGGATATTGGCGGTGTAATCCTTACCAACGGATGGGACCACGAGGCGCGCATGGAGGCGGCCCAGATGTTTGGGCTGGATTGGGAGGAATTCCGGGAGCGGCATGACCTCTCGTTTCCCGCCTTCGACGCAGGCCAGATCACCCTCAACCAGTACCTGGACCGCACCCTCTTCTATCGCCCACGCTCCTTCACACGGGAAGAGTTCACCGCTGTCATGTTTGCCCAATCCAAGGAATACCCGGAAACGCGGGCCGTTCTCTCCGATGCTGCGCGCAGCGGCAAATATTACATTGCGGCGATTAATAATGAGCCTCGCGAGCTGAATCAGTACCGCATCGAGGCGTTTGGCTTACGCAGGGAGTTCCAGGCGTTTTTCAGTTCTTGCTACCTGAATGCCCGCAAGCCGGAGGAGACTATCTACCGCATCGCACTCGAGGTGACACAACGTCCCGCGGAAAATTCCGTCTTTGTCGACGACCGCGCCCTGAACCTGGAAAATCCCCGGCGGTTGGGCATGCAGGTGGTGCACCATCAGCAGGCAAAGCAGCTTCGGGCGGACCTGAAAGCGCTGGGGATTGAGGTATAGTTTTTTAGCGGATGGGCATCAAATCCTTGTTTCCATGCTCCCCGGAGGGAATCAATGGCTGAAGAGACCGCGCGACCTGGATCCATCTATGGTGGATCGGCCGAACCCTGCGCCATCATCTTGTTTGGAGCTTCGGGAGATCTGGCCAAACGCAAGGTGATCCCCGCGATGTACGATCTGGTACAGAACAATTCCCTTGGCGAACGCTATGCCATCCTGGGCTTCGCGCGCACCGCGATGACCGACGAATCTTTCCGCGCAAACGTGGGTGAAGCGGCAAAAACAATCTCGGAAGTTGGCCCTATCGATCCCGCCAAGTGGGACGCCTTTGCGTCCAACTTGTATTATTCTTCCGGTGACTATGCGGACCAGAATTCCTTTGCGCAACTAGCCAAGCGCCTGGCGGAGATTGACGCCGCGAAGAAATTGAGCGGAAACCGGCTGTTCTATCTATCCACGCCTCCGGAAGTGTACCGCGACATCGTCGAGCAGTTGGGCCGTTCTGGGCTGGCGAGGCCCAGCACTCCCGGCTCGTGGGTGCGCATCATTATTGAGAAGCCCTTTGGCCGGGACCTGGCAACAGCCAAGGAACTGAACAAGATTGTCCTGGATGTTTTTGAAGAAAAACAGGTCTACCGCATCGACCACTACCTGGGCAAAGATACGGTGCAGAATCTCCTGGTGTTGCGCTTCGGAAACGGTATTTTCGAGCCGCTCTGGAATCGCAATTACGTCGATCACGTACAAATTACGGCTTCCGAAACACTCGGTGTCGAACGACGCGGTGGATTCTACGAAACCGCGGGCGCCTTGCGCGACATGATCCAGAGCCACATGCTGCAACTGACCTCTCTCGTGGCTGTGGAACCGCCAGCCGCGTTTGATGCCACCGCCGTTCGCAACGAAAAACTCAAAGTCCTGCAGTCCATTCGGCCGTTCAACCTGGAGATGGTGGCGCAATCCATCGTGCGCGGGCAGTATGCTCCGGGCAAGTTCGGCGATAAAACCGTGGCGGGTTACCGCGACGAGCCCAACGTGAGCCGCACTTCGCGCACGGAAACGTTCGTGGCCGCGCGCCTGCTGATCGATAACTGGCGCTGGGCGGGCGTCCCCTTCTATTTGAGGACTGGAAAGCGCCTGGCGAAACGCAGCACGGAAATCATGATCCAATTCCGATGCGCACCGCATATTGTTTTTCGCGAAAGAAATGTGCAACCCAACCGCCTGATCTTGAATATCCAGCCGGACGAAGGAGTCTGCGTATCCTTTGGCGCCAAGAAGCCGGGCACGGAAATGAGTATTGGCAACGTGGCCATGAACTTCAGCTATCGCGAGGGATTTGGCGGCACCACGCGCAGTGCGTACGCGACGCTCCTGAATGACTGCTTGAGGGGAGATGCTACCCTATTCGATCGCGGCGATTCGGTGGAGGCGGCGTGGTCGCTCCTTGAACCGATCCTCGATGTGTGGAGCGCCGCGAAGACCGCAACGGTTCCGGAATACCCGGCAGGCACCTGGGGTCCAAAGGAATCAGATCAGCTACTCGATCGAGACGGCCGACAGTGGTATAACCCTTAAAACGGTTTAATATAAGGTTTTGCCCTGGAGGCAAGGTGATTCTTGCAGGCGACGTGGGCGGTACCAAATGCAATCTGGCTCTGTTTGCAGAAAAGAACGGCAAACTGGAATTCGTCTTTCGTGAACGCTTTGCCAGCAAGGAATTCGCGCAATTCGATCTGATCATTCGGGAATTTTTGCGCCGGGCAGCGCCGCACCTGGGCCGGGAAAAAATCCGTGCGGGGGGATTTGGCGTAGCCGGACCGGTCATTAATAACCGCATCCATGCCACGAATCTGCCGTGGATTGTCGATGCCGACACCTTGGCCCGGGAAGTTGGCGTGAAGTCCGTTGTCCTGGTCAATGATCTGGGCGCGACCGGCCACAGTCTGGAACATCTCTTGCCAGAAGATTTCTGCGTTTTGAATGCGGGCACCCCGCTTCCAGGCGCTTCGCGGGCCTTGCTCGCGGCCGGCACAGGCCTGGGCGAGGGCATTCTGTTCTGGGTTGGCAACCGTTACAAAGTTGTGCCGAGCGAAGGCGGCCATTCCGATTATTCTCCGCATTCCGACCAGCAGATAGAGTTGCTCAAGTTCATGCGTCACCGCTATCCGCAGGTCAGCTGGGAACTGATTCTTTCCGGCCGCGGCTTTCGCACCCTGCATGAATTTCTTGCCCCCGGTGTGCAGCATCCCATTTTCGAGGATCCGGACGCCGATCCGGCGCCCTTTATCACCAAGAGCGGCCTGGACCACTCCTGCCCGGTGTGCGTCGAGACGCTGGACCTGTGGACCACAATCTATGGCGCGGAAGCCGGTAACCTGGCGCTGAAAGTCTTGGCCCTTGGCGGTGTTTACGTTGCTGGTGGCATCGCCGTGAAAATCCTGCCGAAAATGAAGGACGGCACCTTCTTCAATTCGTTCAAGGACAAATGGCACTTCGAAAAAATGCTTTCCGACGTGCCGCTTTCCATCGTCCTGAATGAATCCGCACCGATGATCGGTGCGGCCTACGAGGCGTACGCCTCCCTCAAGTAGATTCGGGTAGTGTCTCAGTTTGACTGCACTGCTGTCAGTGGGGTGTCACTATGGCCGATGAAGCGAGCCGTGAGTCTGCGCGTGATCCTCAGGATTTGGAGCGGCTGTTGGTTTCCCGAGAGAGGGTGGGAGACGTCGACGGAATGGTGGCCCTCTATGAGCCCCATGCCGTCCTTGACTGCGGTGAGGGGCGGTTGACCCTAGGCAGGGAAGCAATCCGGGCGTTCTACTCCACACAGGTGGCAATGGGTCGAATATTTGACTTCGGAGATCAGCGCCCTGCCATTATCAGTGGGGACTTGGCACTCACTTCAACTCGCCTTCCCGATGGCGGCGTGACCGCTGAGGTCGCCCGCCGACAAGCGGACGGGACATGGCTATGGGTCATCGATCAGTTCTCCATTGCGGCGTAGCGCGTCCACCGGTGCTCTGTGTCCCCCCGCCCGCGCATTTTTGGTAAACTAGCTCCTCTGATTTGCGGTCCATCGGCCGCGATCCTTGCATATCGCAAGCCCTGTCACCTGCCACGAAGCAGGTGGAGGCATGGAGCACTCTTATGAGCAGTACAGCTATCACCCAGGTAACCGAAATTTTGAATTACGCCGGCGGTGCCTGGCGCAAATCTTCCGCCACCGAATATGCCAATGTCACTAACCCCGCGACTGGTGAACTCATCGCGCGAACTCCTCTCTCTTCGAAGGCGGATGTCGATACAGTTGTGCAAGCCGCCGCCGATGCCTTTCCCGCATGGCGCCGCACGCCTCCCGGGGAACGCATCCAGTACCTGTTCAAGCTGAAGTTCCTGCTGGAAGAGCACATTGATGAACTGTCCCGTCTGATCACGCTTGAAAACGGCAAGACTTTTGCCGAAGCGAAGGCGGAACTCCGCCGCGGCATCGAAAACGTAGAAGTAGCGTGCGGCATTCCGCTCATGATGCAGGGCTACAACCTCGAGGACATTACGCCGGGAGTGGACGAGACGCTCATCCGCCAGCCGCTGGGCGTGGTCGCGGCCATTGTGCCTTTCAATTTCCCGGCGATGATTCCGTTCTGGTTCATCCCGTATGCCGTGGCTTGCGGCAACACCTTCGTGCTGAAGCCGAGCGAGCGCGTGCCAGTGACCGTTAAGCGAATGATGGAGTTGATCGAACAGACCGGGATTTCCAAGGGCGTGGTCAACATCGTGAATGGGGGCAAGGAAGTGGTCAACGCGCTGTGTGACCATCCCGCCGTCCGCGCCATTAGCTTCGTTGGCTCGACACCTGTTGCGAAGCATGTCTATCAGCGCTCGGCCGCCGCCGGCAAGCGCATGCAGTGCCAGGGCGGCGCAAAGAATCACGTCATTGTTCTGCCCGATGCGGATATGGACCTCGCGAAACAGATCATCAGCGACTCCGCGTTTGGTTGCGCTGGCCAGCGCTGCCTGGCGGTGTCCGTAGCGGTGACCATTGGCGAAGCACAGCAGAAGTTCCGCGACGCCATTGCCGCGGCCGCGTCCTCGATCAAGGTCGGCTTTGGGCTGGACAATGGCGTTCAGATGGGCCCGGTCATTTCGAAAGAGAGCAAGCAGCGCATCGAATCGCTGATTGCCACCGGCGTGAGTGACGGCGCAGAACCGGTCGTCGATGGCCGCAACGCGAAGTTCTCCGGCTACGAAGGCGGCAATTTTGTGAAGCCGACGATTCTCGATGGTGTTCCCGCTTCCAGTTCACTCGCCAACACGGAAATTTTCGGCCCGGTGCTTAGCCTGATTCATGCCGACACGATCGACGAAGCGATTGAATTCATCCGCAAGAGCCCCTACGGCAACCAGGCTTCACTCTTCACCACCAATGGCGCCGCGGCGCGCAAGTTCCGCTACGAAGCCCCGGCGGGCAACATCGGCATCAATATCGGCGTAGCTGCGCCGATGGCGTATTTCCCTTTCAATGGATGGAAGGAAAGCTTCTTCGGAATTCTCCACGCGCAAGGCAAGGACGCGGTGGAGTTTTATACCGAGTCCAAAATCGTCATCGAGCGCTGGTCACGCCAGGAAACTCGCAAATTCTAACGGTTAAGCCACCAGCCGCCAGTCAACAGCCAAATTCCCATATCGTGCGCTGGTGTCTTTCGTTGTCGACTGTCGGGTGTCGACTCTGCTAGCTTCTTGCCATGACCAGCGAGCCCATACACGTTGATGTGAATCCTCAGCTCGAATGCGCGGAAACGCTAGCTTCGCGGTTTTACACGGACCCGGCGGTGCTGGCGCTCGAAAAGGAGCGCATCTTCCGGTGCACCTGGCAACTTGCGGGAACACTCAGCCAGCCTTGTGGCGAAGGGAACGGTGTGAATCGGACCATCTCCGATCCCGAAACGTATTTCACGTGTGACCTTGCGGGCGAGCCCATCGTCGTGGTGCGCGACAGTGAAGGCAAATTACGCGCTTTCAGCAACGTCTGCCGTCACCGCGCGGGCCCAATCGCTCAGGGCGCAGGGTGCAGGAGGGTCTTGAATTGCGCCTACCACGGCTGGACCTACACACTCGACGGCCGCCTGATTGGCACCCCCGAAGTGGACGGGATGGAATTTTTCGACCGTTCCACCTTGGGCATGTTTCCGCTACGCTGCGAAACCTGGGAGCAGTTCATTTTCGTGAATTTCGCTCTTGAAGGCGCGTCCCTCACGGAATACCTCGGCAACATTCCTGAACTGGCCCGTGAGTTTTCCTTTGCCGGCCTGGAGTTCGCGGAACGCCGGGAATATATCGTCAACTGCAACTGGAAGGTGTACGTTGACAACTACCTCGAGGGCTACCACATCCCCATCGTGCATCCCGGCTTGATGAAGGAGATCGATTATCCCTCCTATCGCTGCGAAACCTTCCGTTATCATTCACAGCAGTTGGGGCCAGTAAAAGAAACGAAGCCCGGCGATGCGCACGAACGCGTCTATGCGCCGGGCACGGGGCTGAAGGACGCTTTGTATTTCTGGGTTTTTCCAAACCTGATGCTGAATATTTATCCGGACAACATCTCTACAAACCTGATTGTGCCGCTCTCGCATGACAAAACGTTGACTATTTTCGAGTGGTACTTCCACGATGCCGCCTCGGAAAAGATCCGCGAGCGCGCTGCCAAGGCCATCGCCTTCAGCGAAACTGTCCAGCAGGAAGACATGCACATCTGCGAGGCGGTGCAGCGCGGGTTACAGTCCGCAATCTACGACCGCGGCCGCTATTCCGTGAAACGCGAAAACGGCGTGCATCATTTTCATATGTTGTTGAGAGAATTTCTGGGCTGAAGCGAGTCTGCTCTCTTCATCCTCGCTCGTAGCGCCGGCTTTCATGTCAGCCGCTCGGTTCCATGGCCCGAAAATGTGAATTACGGATGTGCGGGCGCTGGCGCAGGAGCCGGTGCGGGCGCGGGCTTGTTGAAGTCGAAATTCACCTTAGGCGCCTGGCGCGCACCCTCTTCCGTCTTGAAATAAGCGTCGTTGCGCGTGAACCCGCCGAAACTGGCGACCAGGCTGTTCGGGAAGAGCGAAATATACGTGTTGTAATCCTGCACCACATCGTTATAACGCCGGCGCTCCACCGCGATGCGATTTTCCGTCCCCGCCAGTTCGTCCTGCAGGCGCAAGAAATTCTGGTCGGATTTTAGGTTTGGATAATTTTCCACGATCACCAACAAGCGACTCAGCGCGGAATCCAACTGCCCGTTCGCCGCGATCTTGTCGGTGGGAGTTTTCGCGCCCACTAACGCGGCGCGTGCCGCGGCGATATCCCCAAAGACCGTCTGCTCCTGTATGGCATAGCCTTTCACCGTTTGCACCAGGTTGGGGATGAGGTCCGCGCGGCGCTGCAGCACCACGTCCACTTGCGCCCATGCCGCGTTCACGGCCTCGCGTTTGATCACCATTTGATTTCGCCGGCCGATGTATGCGGAGCCGACCATCAGCGCTAGAATCAACAGCACCACCAGAATTACAATTCCCGCTTTCATATCCACCTCGATCGAATGAGTTTCCAAACCCTACTGCGCAACCCGTTGCCACTCCTTCTTCGGTACCAGACGATCCATGGCGTTGACCACTTTCTCCAACGCATGGATGTAGTGGTCGTAGACCGTGAAGGGATCCCTCGCTGGGGCGCGCCCTTCACGATGCTCATAGACCGCCTGGAATGCTTCCGCGTCCGCCCCCGTCACAGCGGCAATGCGTTCGAACAGGTCCGTTGGCTCCGCGGGTGGCTCCTCGCCACAGGCAAGCAGCGTATGCCGAAGCAAGGTCATCGCGCCCGACGCGGTTTTTTTCAGCGTGGCCGTGAATTCCAGTTCGCTCTTTCCGGCGAGCAGCACATGTTGCCGCAGGCGCAGGAGCAGGAGCCGCAAGTCCCGCTCCACTTGCAGGCGATGTAGGTTCATGGGGATATGTAACTCGGCGACGGGATCTTTGCCGAAGAGCACGCGGTGCGCTCGTTTGAGATCCAAACTTTCAATAGCAAAAACGTCCGTCGATCGATGCAATTCCTCGGTCAGAAAGAAAAGCGGTGGAGGCTCTTTCTCCTCGTGAGTCCACCAATGGACCACCGGCGCCAGTAATTGCAATTCGTGCACGTCGAGAGTCACTACGGTGCACAAAACATTCACATCGGACGTCCCCGGCCGGTACGATCCGCTTGCTGCGGAGCCATACAGCACCACGGACTCCAAATTCTTACCTGCCGCTTCTTTCAGCCGGCTGACCAGCTCTGCCAGTTTCATTTCCATCAGCGCACCTGCAGTTGCTCTTTATTTCTTTACCAGCTACCGCCCGCTCCACCACCACCGCTGGCTCCACCACCAAATCCGCCGAAGCCTCCGCCACCGCCGCCCCAGCCTCCGCCTCCACTACCACCACTCCATCCGCCGCCGCCCCCGCGACTCATGCTGCCGAGAATGGAACCGATTAACAAGCCCGTACCCATTCCTCCGCCCCGGTTGATATTCCCTCTTGATCCGCCGGAACGAGACATCAGAAAAATAAGAAAAATGATCCCCAGGAAAATCCATGTCCCCGAACTGCCGGAGTCTTTCTGGTGCCGAATGGGGCGTAACTGCGGGGCGCCCGTCAACGTTACTCCCTTGTCGTCCGCGATGTACTTCGCCAGTTGCCAGGCCGCCGCTGTGACGCCGCTGCTGTAGTCCCCCTGCCGGAAGTAGGGAACCATCAACCGCCCGGCATCTCCGGCGCGCGCATCATTGATAATGGGTTCCAGTCCGTAGCCGACCTCGGTCCAGTACTTCCGGTCGTTCGGAGCAACCAGCAACATCACACCGCTGTCGGCTTTCTTCTTGCCGATTCCGAGCTGCTTGAACAGTTCATTGGCGTAGGGCTGTATTTGGTTGCCATCCAGCGACTGCACCGTCACGATCGCCATCTGCGCGCCGGTCTTCTGCTCCAGCTCCGCACAGAGCGCTTCCAGTTGCGCCTTGTGTTGTGGGTTGATGATTCCGGCGCGGTCGGTGACGTAGCCAGTAGGCTGAAAATTCTTGAAGTC
Organism: Candidatus Acidiferrum sp.; assembly: GCA_049686315.1. Taxonomy (GTDB): domain Bacteria; phylum Acidobacteriota; class Terriglobia; order Acidiferrales; family UBA7541; genus Acidiferrum. The sequence goes on from JBAVHY010000491.1 coordinate 29,451, forward strand.
GTCCGCGCGTGTGACCGTGTTCACGGCTAGTACGAGCCCGGCGACGCACCACGCCAGAATAGGTCTGCGGAGTTTCATCGATTTCCGTGTGAACCTTGCGAGTATGCCTCTTCGCGCAATGGGTGAATAGCCCCAAGATAGCGAAACGTTGGACGGAAGAACCAGACATATGCGGCTGGTTGCGCAGCCACTGCGCGAATTCTCTCACAAAACCAGCGCAAAAATCCCCGTCGAAATTTCTTGCTCCTCGCCAACGCTTTGCTCTTCAAATGATTTGCTGCGTTCTTCAAGCCCACCTCTCCCGCTATACGTCTTGCTCCATGATCCTTGCGCGCGTGTTCGGGGTCATTGACCGCGATGCTTTCGAATCATACTCTTTAGACGGAATGGACAATTCCCCCTCACCTGCTTTCCTGCGCCCGTGGTCTTCAGTGCCGCGCCCGCTGCTCATCGCGCTCGCGGTCCTTTTGTGCGCGGCGACAACTCTCCATGCGCTTGTGTGGATGTACGACCAGCGCCATCCGGCCCATGTGGTCGAAATCGGCTTCAATCAGTCACGAGTCACGTTTTTCGACCCGGCAACGTCCTCGATCCCCATCTATACTGTCACCCCTGGGAGCCCCGCGGAGCATGCCGGACTGCAGCCCAACGACCAGATCGTTGCTCTCAATGGCCACCCGCTGACCTCCTACGCCCTATTCGACGAGATTTGGTTACGCTCTCACCCCGGCGACTCCGTCGACGTAACCGTTCGCCGCGCGGGTGAGCCCCAGGCGCTGACGTTCCATCCCGTCTTCCGAGCCTCAGCGCCCGGCATGCCAGCCGAAGGATTTGCGCGCACCTCAGCCAAACAAATACTTGGTTTTTATCCCATCTTCTTTGTGCTTGTAGGTTTTGCTGTGCTTTTCCTGCGCTTGGACGACGGCTACGCCTGGCTCTTGGCCTTGCTGTTTGCCAGTTTCGTTGGCGTGGCCGGATTCAATTACCAGCAGGCTTTGCCAGATTCACTCCGGGTCTTCACGTCGATCTTTCGTAGCCTTTCTTCCAGCCTGATCATAGCCCTGTTTTATATTTTCTTTGCCGTTTTCCCCGAAAAATCTCCGCTGGAACGCCGCGCCCCCTGGCTCAAGTGGTTCGCCCTCGCGATCGGCGCGTCCCAGCTTTTTCGCGGATTCCTGCGGGGGGATCCTCGCTGGCCAGAGTTTGTAGGGAGAGTAATCGGCGAATCGACCTCGGATCGCATCCGCCTCGCGCTGACCTTCGGTTTGGTTGTTCTCGGCTTCGTCTCTCTATTGTGGAATTGCTACGGCAGCGAGACTTCTCCCGAGGCCCGCCGCAAATCACGTGTCCTGCTGGGAGGCACGCTCGTAGGAGTACTCCCGGTTGTCCTCAAGGGCCTCCTGACCGCGTTTTTCGGGTATCGTGCGCCGTTCTGGGTTGACACCATCCTAAGCCTCCTTCTGCTTCTTTATCCACTCTCGTTCGCCTACGCCATTGTCAAGCACCGCGTGCTGGAAATCCCCGTGCTCCTTCGCCGTAGCGCGCGCTACGTCCTGGTGCAACGCGGTTTCTTCCTCCTTCTTTTCTGTGGTGCGTTGCTGGCCATTTTTCTCTTCGCCCGTTTTTTCTCCGGGTTCTTCGCCGAAAATTCACAGTTTGGCATGGCGCTGAGCGCCGCTTTCGGCGTGGCCATGGTCTGGGTTTCTAGCCCGCTCGTCAGGCGCGGAACCGATCGTATCGACCGTGCGTTTTTTCGTAGCTCTTATGACGCTCGCGTGATCCTGCAGGACCTGGCGGAAAGAACTCGGACGGTGACGGACCGGCGTGAACTCGCGCAATTGCTGGTGTTGCACATCGCGGGAGCACTGCACCCAAAATCCCTGGCCTGCTATCTCGAGACCGAAAATGGAGATCTCGCCGTCGAAGGCGGAACCGTCCCCCGGGAACGCGGAACAATTCCATTCGCTCTACCTCGGCCCAGGTTCCCTTTTCGCTTTGGCGCTCGCTTCGTTCTCCAGGAGGCGGACACCATTCCGGCCACGCTTCCACTGCTTACAGAACTCGCGCGGAATGGGAAGGCTTGGGACGTTCCGCCACCGGTTAGCGACGAGGCCGGGGACTCCGCGGCGCTCACACCGGAATGCTTGGTGCCGATTGTTGGGCGCAATAACAGGTTGCTGGGCTTGCTCGTTCTTGGACCGAGACTTTCGGAAGAGCCTTACTCCGGCGAGGACAAAGGCCTGCTCGAATCCGTTGCCGGCCATGCGGCTGTCTCGCTGGAAAACATGCGCTTGGCCGAGCAGATGGCTGACCGCATGGAGCGGGATCGCCGTGCCGCCCACGAAATGCAGATTGCCCGCGACGTCCAATCGCGACTCTTCCCGCAGGTGACGCCGCCGCTCGCCACGCTCGAATACGTCGGCAGTTGCATCCAGGCGCGCGAGGTCGGCGGCGATTACTACGACTTCCTCGATCTTGGCTCCTCTCAGAGACTGGACAGAGGCGCCACGCGGCCCCTCCCGGACGCAGCGTGGCATCTCGCCTTTATCCTGGCCGACATTTCCGGGAAGGGAATTGCCGCTGCGCTGCTGATGGCCAACCTCCAGGCCAATCTGCGCAGCCGTTATGCGAGTGCGCTGGATGATCTCCCGCGTCTGCTGAAATCCGTCAATCAATTGTTTTACGAGAACACTCCCGATGACCGCTACGCCACGCTGTTCTTCGCTGTCTACGACGACCGCTCCCGCGAGTTCGAATACGCCAATTGCGGTCACAACGCGCCTCTCCTCTTCCGTGCCAACGGCTCCCTCGAACGCCTCGTCTCCACTTCAACTGTGATCGGTTTGTTCCCTGAATGGGAGTGCGTCCCACGGAGCATCACCCTTGCGCCCGGCGATCTCCTCGTCATCTACACGGACGGCGTGACGGAAGCGAATGACGCCCAGGGAAATGAATTTGGAGAGGCGCGTCTGCGCGAGACAGTCCGGGGAAATCTTCATCTTTCGCCGGCAGATCTGCTGACCGCCATTCAGGACGCGGTGCAGAAATTCAGTGCCGGCGAGCAGTTCGATGATCTAACTTTGGTCGTGGCTCGCGCCCGCTAATGCCGTGGGTCCGGCGGCGGTGCGTCCGAGCTATGTTCGTCCGTCATCAGCGCCTCCGCTTCCTGCAGAGCCTCCGCGGCGGGGAGATCGATAGCACTCGAAACGTAGCGCGTTTCCAGTTCCACGGGTTGCAAGGCGCCGCGCAGCTCCAGCATGGCGGCAATAATCCCTCCGAGCATCGAGAACAACCCCAGCACAAAAAATATCGCCGCGAGAATGGCCGCGGGGCGCACAAACCAGGAGGCCACCAGTGTCAGGCTGCAGAAGATCAGCAGCGCCACCGCCACCAGGAAAAACGACAAGGCCAGCCGGATCAGCCGTGCGCGCCGCGTCACCTGCTGCGTCTGAGTGCGCAGCACTTCGATCAGCTTGGAGTGTTCCGTCTCACCCGCCTGCTCCAGCTTTTCCTGCTCTCTTAGCATTTCCCGCTGGAATCCACGCAACCGCGACACTACCGCGGCCAGCCGCCCATAAAACGCCAGCGACAGCAGTCCGCATGCCGAGATGATCACTACCGGTACCACGGACACGCTGATGATGCTGGGCCACTCCTGGATGTTCACGGTTCCGGCCTTTCTCTAATGAGAGTACCACTCAGGAGGAACTGGTCACGGTGATACTTAGTCGAGCACGGGCCCATTTCCCGTTTGACATGGACGTGCGAACAGCATACAAAAGCAGAATAACGCTTCTGAGGTGCTAATCATGGCCAAAGACCTCTCTCGAAGGAAGTTCCTCGAAAAGCTTAGCGCAGGGACCGCCGCCGGCGTGGGCTACTCGCTCCTCAGCGAATGGGCGGAAGCTCGTCCGGCAAGCCCCAACGCTCTGCCGACTCGCACTCTTGGCCGCACTGGCGCGAAGGTTTCCATCCTCGCGTTTGGTTGTGGCAGCCGCTTCTTGATGTATGACGAAGAGGCGGAAGCGTTGGCGATCCTGAATCACGCCATCGACCAGGGCATCACCTATCTCGATACCGCCTATGCCTATGGCGACGGGAAAAGCGAAACCCGCGTCGGCATGGTGATGGCTAAGCGCCGCAAAGATGTCTGGCTGGCCACGAAAATACCTGATCGCACTCGCGATGAATTCATGCGCCGCCTGGAAGCCAGCCTGAAGCGCCTGCAAACGGACCACGTGGACCTGCTGCACATTCACAGCCTCGGCCGCGCCGAAGACCTCGCGAAGATCGAAGCTCCCGATGGCGCGCTGAAAGGTCTGTTGGAAGCGCGCGATCAGAAAATGGCCCGTGCCATCGGCATGACCAGCCACACCAGCGGCGAAGTCATGGCTCAAGCCATCCAGCGCCACGATCTGGACTGCGTGCAGATGGCCTTGAACGCTTCGCAAAATGGCAGGTTCGAGGAGCTTGCTCTCCCCGCCGCGCGCGCCAAAAATCTCGGCATCATCGCCATGAAAGTCACCGGCCAGGAGTTTTTGCTGGGCTCCGCCGAGGGCAAGGGCGACATCGATTCTTTGCTGCGCTATTCCATGAGTCTGCCGGTGACCACCGCTGTCGTCGGCATGCCGCGCAAGGAAATGCTCGATCACAACATCGCGCAGGCTCGCGCCTTTAGCGCATTTCCCGATGCCGACCTGGAGCGCCTGCGCAAAACCCTTCAACCTTCCCGTGAAGGCTTGGAGAAAAACCTCTCCGGCCACCACGACGGCCCCACCCTCAAGCCTCACTTCTTCTGGGTGTAAATTTCGGGCGTCGCCTTGCACCGCCGTTTCGTTAGTGGTTTGTGTGGTAGACGAAGTTCTGCGGACTGTCCGTCAACTTGAAATCCGCCGGAACGGAGAACTGTGAAGCGTCAGGTTCAGCGCGCACGATGTTTGTAAGCTTGAACGTCTGCTCTCCCATTCGCGGATCGCTGCGCTTGCTGTAAACGATGGTCTTCAGGTCGGGCGATGTCCAGACCTCGGTAACGATGCTGATCGGTTTGTCATTGCCAATTTCACCCGCGGGAATCGTCCGCGTGGTGCGTGCTCCCGTTACCAGCAGACCCTCCATGGTCTCGGTTCCCAGATCCTCCGTGTTTACCTGGGCATGCTCCTCTGCTCCCACCATTTTCATCCCTATCGTTGCTGCCGGTGCCCCGCCGCCCATCGGCGAAGAATCTGCGAATTGTGTGACAAACACTTTCGTGCCGACGGCCCCGCCGACTATACCGGCGCCGCCAGCGGGCATGGGTATTTTGTGTGCCGTCTTGTCCGTAAGGTTCAAGGTGTAAGAAACCTGCGCCACTGGGTCCATGATAAAGACCAGATGCGGGGCATTGGCGGCGGACAGGTTGCCAATCGTCGGCAAGGCAGCATCCTGCCGCGTCCGGCCCTGCGAATCGCGTGCTGTAGTTCCCGTGCTGTTCTGAGCAATGCGATTGCCGTCGGCCAGCGTTTGCACCGATTCGTTCGTGATTGTCGCGGAGTACGGCGCACCTTGCACCGGCGCGCTCATCCCCTTGCCGATTGCCCCTGCGGTCACTATGCCTGCGCCGGAGCTTTGATACACCACATTCGTTCTCGGCATATCTTGGCCGAGTGCGCAAGAGGCGGAAGCTGCCAGAATAAATATCAGTCCTTGTTTCATGGTTGCGTTGTTCTCCTTTCAAATCCAATCAGTCGCGGCCGCAGACGGATTTGTTCAGCCGATCCGTCCGCTCCAATACTCAAATCCGCAGTGAAGGTAACACCTTCGGGAAAAGCGCCCGGTGGAAACACGGATTCCGCGGGAATGGCAATCTGGATAGCACGCTCGGCCGGCAGCCAGTTTGCATTTTGAGTTTGTGGCCGCGGGGGCGCATGCCGCCGATGATGAGCAAGCTTGTTCGGAGCTGGCGCTGTTTCCCGAACGACAGCGGCCGGCACCGCCACCACCGAAGGAGAGAGAACAACGGGCTGATAACGTGCCCGCGGCAAGAAAAGGAATAGCGCAGCGCCGACAGCGGCTAACCCTGCCGCGGCAGCTACGGGCATCCAGCGCGGCACTCTACGGTACGCCCTCGCTGCCATCATCGCATCGCAGTAAGCGTCGAACGTCTTGCTCACCTGCTCATACGCATCGAGCTGCCCACTGCACTCGGCACACTCTGCGACGTGCCGCTCAACCTCGGCCATCTCGCCGCCTTCAAGTTCGCGGTCCAGCCAAGCAATCAGTTTTCCCGAATACTCACACATGGCACTTCTCCGTTAATTTCCGGATCGCGCGTTCTATCGTGTCTCCTACCGTGGAAGTCGGAATTCCCAAGGCCTCGCCGATTTCGCGATAGCGCAATCCTCCCGCCCTCAGAAACAGGCACTCCCGTTCATGGTCGGACAGCAGCCTGATCGCTTCTCCCAATCGCCGGAATTTCTCCTTCTCCAGCACCACGCGCTCGGGCGTCGTTTCGTCCCGCCTCGCGTCAGGCGCATCGTCGAGTGGTTTGCCAAAACGGCGGTGATAGCTGCCTTGGCAATTTCTCGCCTGATTGTGCGCCACGCGAAACACCCAACCGCGAATGTTGTCTTGTGCTCCGCCGGAAGCTAAATGCCGGTGCAAGCTGAGAAAAGTGTCTTGTACAACGTCTTGGGCCTCGTCCCTTGTGAGCCCCAGACATACCAGATAACGAAGCAGAGGTTCGCGCAGTTCGCGATACAGGGTGGTAACCTCACAGGCGCCAGTCGCAAAGCGCGAAAGCGGCAATGATATCGGTACGGAATCGCCACTCATCAGGTCCTCATCGCGCCTCTGTTCATATAACAACTCAGAGCGCTGGATTTCCGGCCGGGATGTACGGGAAACCGATTAATTTTGTAGGTTTACGAAAATCTGGCCGGTCATTCTTGCCTTTGTAGTGGCCGACCTTCAGGTCGGTTCTTGGATTTCTCCGGCCGGGTGCCCCACGGGCCGCTTTTGAACGTGGGATCTTGGGCCCTCTTCCCTTGAACTCTTGAACTTTTAAACTCTTGAAC
>JBAVHY010000492.1:0-13625 GCA_049686315.1 Candidatus Acidiferrum sp.
CTAGCAGTCCGTGGCGGAACCACATTTTCCTGAGTGGCGGAGTTTGTATCTGAGATAGCGTTCATTTTGAGGCTGGCCAGGTTGGAGCCGCAAAAAGAAAAGATTTGTGCGACTCTTGAGCGCCGAGTAGCGATGGAACAGTAGCAGAAGCACAAAAAGCAGCGATGACTGTCGGTTTTTCCACTCTCGCGGAGTGCCGGAGCCCAGCAGAGAGCGAAAGATCAGGCTCAGATTGAACGCGCCGACGTGAATCAACAGTCGCTTGAGAATGTTCTGGTGCCCTCGTAGATGGGTCCTTCTCATTCCACCGGTATCGTAGCAATGCGCGAAGCTTCGCTCGATCAGTTCACCGCGCTTCCGTAGCAGCCGCTTTCCATACGCACCGTTCACGTGCCGCCGGTTCGCATAGACCGCCTGTTGTTGCTCTCCCTTGCCGCCCCAATGCCGCTGCCCCTTCTGTTGTTTCTCTGGAATGTAAGTCCGAACTTCCGCATCCTTCAGCATCACCAGCGTCTCGCCGCTATGATAGCCCTTGTCGGTGACTACTTCTTCGATGCCCTGCACATGCATTTTTGGTTTCCCACTCGGTTCTTCAGTCCTGATCAACTCCGCGCCGTTTTCACCCGCTTGCGCCAGCGTTTCGACAACCGTCGTGGTATCTCCCTGGTCGGCTTCCTGCAGTGTTACCGCCAAAACTGCGCCCGTCTTCAAATCCACCGCATGCTCCGCTTTGTGCGCCAGATGCGTCCGACCATCTTTCATCTTCGTAATCCGCGCGTCTTCATCATGCGGATTGACCCAATCCTCGTTGCTGGCTTTGTTCTTCCGCGTGCGATCGAACCGAGCCAGATCTTCGCGTGTCGGCGTCTCCATCCCCGATTCCTTCGCCAACCCTTTCAGAAATTCCTCGTAACTCTCTCCATTGTCTCGCCGCACGATCGATCGCATCGCCGCGTTGGCCTCCAGCGTGGTCGCGTCGATTCCCACGGTCTTGCCCTTCAGCAGCCCTTGATCTCTCAGCAATTCCAAAATCCAGAAAAATACTTTCTGATGCGTCTCCACATCAATCAGCCGTCGCGTCCGCGAGATCGTCGAATGATCCGGCGTCTGCTCATCTAATCCCACTCCCAGAAACTTCCGCAGCCCGATGGAATCGGCCGCTCGCCAGGCGATCCCTCGCTCGGAATCAATCCCTTCAAAATATCCCACCAGCAGTAATCGAAAATAGATCCCGGGCGCAACCGATGGTCGCCCGTTGTTCTCGGCATAAAATCTCGCGCATTCTTTCTCTGCGAACTCGTCGAACCGCCCTGCTTCCAACAGTTCATTCACCCGCTTGTAGAAAGGGTGCGCCGGCCCATTCACCAGCTCACTCTGACTGATCCACAACCGCTCTTGCCGTTGTCGCCGCCTTCGTGTTCCCATCCCCATCGGCACTTCTCCCAGAATTCAATGGCATTCTACGAGAAACACAAACGAAAACAAGTTACTTCAGGTTACCGATCAAATACCCAACTTTCACCACAGGCTGTTACCCTCTACCACTTCCACCAGCGCGACCTGTAGATAGCGATTCAGCAACCGCGCCTTCCGGCGCCTCTCTAGCTGTGATAAATTCCTCGCTGATATTGGTTCTTTGCATGGCTCAACTACCTCAAGTTCCAAGTACGGAATCACAACGCACGGAAATGAAGAGGCTCGCCTTCCTGATTGGAAAATGGGCGGGAGAAGCCCACCTTCTGCGAGGAACTGGTGAGCAGTTGGAGTTAAGCCAGACCGAGAATGCAGAGTACAAGCTTGGCGGCCTGATACTGATAATCGAGGGGGTGGGGCTCAACAGGATGGATGGCAAGGTGGCGCTTCAAGCATTAGCCATCGTTTCATACGACGACGAAGCGCATTCATATCGCATGCGCGCTTATAACGATGGCCGCTACTTGGAGACCGACCTCAAGCTGCTCGAGGACGGCAGAGGATGCACTTGGGGCTTTACGTTAGGCGATATCAAAACCAGTTCTACATTGCGAATTAACGAAGCGGGAGAGTGGACGGAACTTACAGAAATAGCTGTTGGCTCCCAGCCATGGCGAAACCTCATGGAACTTAAGGTCAGTCTGCAGAAATAGCTCTCTGCGACACTCTACTGGAGTTGCTACGGCTTCGTTCCGCAGCTCTGCTCCACTTCAGCCCTCACGTCCGGATCCAGTTGCGCCCCGCGCCAGCCTTGTGCTGAACACACTTGCCAGGCTTCCAGTCCCAGCGCCCCTCGAAAGTCAGCGCCCATCAGGTTTGCTCCGTCGAGTTTCACCTGCCGCAGTATGGCTCCTCCAAAGCTCGCGCCGCGCAGGTCCGCCCTCGAGAGGTCGGCCTCCAGAAAAATCGTGTCCTTGGCTTGCGCCCCCGTCAGGTTCGCGCCCATCATCTTTGCCGCCGATAAGTCCGTCCGCTCCAGCTTGGCGAGCGACAGCACCGCACCCTCCAGCTTCGCATCTCGCAAGTCTGCCCGCGACAATTCCGCTCGCAGCAGATTTGCCTGTCGCAGGTTCACAGAATACATCGTCGCCCCTGTCAGGTTTGCTGTGGTCAGTTTCGCCCCCTCCAGGTTCGCATACGACCAATCTGTCCCGCGTAAATCGCCGCCGTTAAATTCTGCGCCCCGCGCATCCGCGCTCACCAGGTTCGCTTTCTCCGCCAGCACGTGATCCATCTTCGCCGACCGCAAATTTGCCTCGCGCAGATTCGCCCCCCGAAAATCCGTTTCCGCCAGGCTGCAACCTTCCAGGTCCGCCCGCCACAGGCGCGCGTTGGCAAACGCCGCGTGATATCCGCGGGCATAGCGCAGGTTAATCTCATTTAGCCGCGGCCCGTTCGCGTCATTTCCTGGCGCTACGGCGATTCCCGTGCTTTCGCGCAGCGTGGAGATGCTCTCGTCCGTCAAGTCCGCGTACGGACGGTAGCCCACGAATTGAAATGCCGTTGCTGCCCATCGCCTCGCGTCCCCTCTTCCCACCTCAGGCCGTAGCGTTGGGTCTCCCGGCAATCCTCGAATTACTCCCAGCGACAAGAGGAACAGAACCAGTCCCACCAGCACCGGCACACGCGTTGCCTTCAGCACGTCGTGCAGGAATTGCGGCGTGCTTTCCTCCGTCCAATCCCCGGGACGCAACACGCGTTTCACTATGCGCGGCAATCCACATGCTGCCGCACTCACCACCATGGTCAAAAACACGTGCAACAGCGTACCGCGGTAGTCTTGCAATACCAAGTACCTCAGCCAGAAGAAGAACAGCGTCGCCGGCACCACCCAGTAGGCCAGCAACATCGCCACGTAGCTTTCCACCATCCCCAGCGCCGAGTGTGGATCCTTCACCCACCGCAAATACGGCCGGATCGGCCCCATCAAGTACCAGCGCCCATCCTTTTCCGGCGTCTGTCCGTCCGGGAAAACCGCTGGAAGCGCTCCCATGCTTCCCCACAACCGCAAAAGCAGAAACTGCAACCGCAGGTAGAACACTGTCAGCAATAACGGTGCCACCAGGTAAAATCCCCGCAGCGGCAATATGTTCGGAATGCGCGCCGTCACTGTCGCGGATTCATCCAGCAACAGCCGTACGTCGGTGGTCAGCGCAATCAGTCCGCCCGCACCCAGGCACAACACCATGAGCAACAAATAAAACCACCGCGCCGCCTGCGTGAATTGCTCGATTGTCTTGCGTCCAGTCAGCGCCGCCACCTCTTCTGGCAACGTCGCATCGAACAAATTTGCTCCGCCCAGCCTGCCCGCCCACAAACCCTGCGCTCCATACAGATTTGCGCCCATCAGGTTCGCCCCGGAAAACTCCGTGCCCAACAGGCTCGCCTCGCGAAAATCCGCTTCCACAAGATTTGCATTTCGCAAGTTCGCCATCGAGAGGTCCGCGCCGCGCAAACTCACTTTCTGCATTTCCGCGCCTTGCAGGTTCACGCCCGTTAAATCCATTCCCGTCAGGTCGGCCCCGGCAAACTGGCCTCGCACACCCTCTTTGCCGCCTGACTCCACCCAAATCCGGTGCTGGTCCAGCACTTGGGCAAACTCCAGCAGGTCGCCCGAAGCCTCGAAGGAACTCGCTACAGCCATTACTCCTTGTACACCTATCGTAGCCGATCCTTCAACCACCGCAGTCTCGGCAACCGCCTCTGGTTCGATAGCGATCTCCTCCAATGTCTGGATCGTCATCCCCGCCACGTTCTCTTCCGCGGGCACGCCGTCAGCTTCCTCTCCTACCAGCCCTTCCGTCGTTGTCTCCAGGTCAACTTCGGCCACAGCCCTTGCCACTGCCTCTTGCTCCATGGTCTCCATCGGCTCCTTTGCTTCCGTTGAACTTTCGATTTCCGTTTCTTGAGGATCGGCTGTTGCTACCTCAGTGGTGGGTTCCTCCACCTCGTCCTGCAACAACTGTTCTTCAAACAATGCCAGGATTTTCGCCTCGGTGTTTGGGTCTGGCAACGTGCCATATTCGGCGAGTTCTTCTGGTGTGGCGAGTCGCTCTTTATGTTTCGCTCCACTGCCCCACATGAATCCTAAAATGTTCTTGGCCGGCTGCTCCGGCATGGCGGTCATTCCTGTCGCTTCTTCCGGGAGAAGCAGTGAGTTTCACCCATCTCAGGGGATACTGGCATCTTCTCCCATCCCCCCGCGAAAAGCGCCTGCCCCAAAGGACAGGCGCTTCCAGAGCAGCAATGCCTGCTGGCTGGCTGCCTTCCCTTTATGGTCGCACAAAATCGTATTGTTTTATCGTTTCATATCGCAGTAAACTACTGGACGAATTTTCTCCCACGCCGGGGCGCCCCCGAGAAAGGCTCACGATCATGACTCGCCTCATTGCGCTTTCTCTTTCCTTTTTCGTTTTCCTGCTGTTTCCATTTCTGGCCTGTCGCGCTCAGCTTCCCGATGGCTCGTCCCCCTCCAATCTCACAGCGGTTGCCAATCCGAATTTGTCTCCCGCTTCCGGTGACTCTGGCACGACCCCGTCTGGCGCCCCCCCGCCATCCGCCAATGACGGTTACTTCTCTCGCTGGTTCTCCATGGTCGCCTCAACGCAATCCGAACAGCCCCACTGGATTACTCCTGTCGTCACCGTTACCCCTCGCTTGGAGCAGGAATTCCGCTACGACCTGTCCCGCCAGATGCAGCCCAACGGCACCACTGTCCTCGAAAACTACGGCGGCACCAAGGGCTTGGAACTCATTCCCTCGCGCCACATTGAACTCATCTTCAGCCCGCCACCCTATCTTGTTCGCAGTTTCAATGGCGTCCCCGACGGCTACGGCGACGTCTCCTTCCTGCTCAAATATCGTTTCCTCTCAGCCAACGAGGAGCATGGCAACTACATCCTCACTGCATTTCTTGGCGCTTCTGTTCCGACCGGGTCCTACACCAACGGCCTCAAGGACTCCACCATTACGCCAACTCTCGCCGCTGGCAAAGGCTGGGGCAATTTCGATGTCACTTCCACACTGGGTGCCATCCTCCCTGTGGACGAAACCAACCTGATCGGCCGCCAAGTGGTCTGGAATTCCGCTTTCCAATACCGCGTCTTGCGCAAGCTCTGGCCTGAAGCCGAAATCAACTACACCTACTATTCCCAGGGCCCCAATGACGGCAAGACCCAAGTCTTCCTGACACCAGGTATTGTCTTCGGCAGATTCCCCATCTGGCATCGCCTGGGCTTCACCATCGGCACCGGCGTGCAGATCGCCTCCACGCACTTCCACACCTACAATCACAGATACATCCTGACCGTGCGCTTCCCGTACTAGCTTGGTATTGAACTTCAGCGATGTGGACGCGAATTGTTGAACGGATATCAGATATCAGCGATCAGATATCAGAAGACGAGAACCGCCCGAGTTGAAGGCTGACTCCGACAAACCGAAAAAATCCCAAGCTGGGGGCTCCTGCATCAATGTCGAATCCCGGGATAAATCAAGTGCAGGGGGAGATCGGATACTGGGGCTAGATTCCTGATATCTGATAACTGATATCCACGCTGCTGCTCCCGAACCGCGGCAGATTGCTAAACTGAAATGGGGTCCAAACCACGATCCACAAAAAAAAATCAGCCGGGGTGCTCCGCTGAGGGGCCGATGCACCCCGGCTATTCCCGCCCGCCTCCGCAGTGAGCGAGCAAGGAAATTCTTACCGCATAAACCCGGCGGTGTTTCCGTTCAACCTAGTGCTCTTCACTACCCCGCAAAAACTCGTAGCGTTCGATTGCCGCCACCACTCCCACAGTACCCTCGTCGCGCGGTTCTGTTCGTTGCACGCGGCCCAGGCAGCGTACCTTTACCGGGCCCGCCAACGTGATTTCGTTCGGCAATGTCAACAGGATCTCAACTGGCGATCCTTCTTTGACGTCTTTGGATAGGAAGAAATAAACCCCGCGCGAACTTACGTCGCGGGATTCGGTGTTTGTTTCCCCAACTGCTGCCCCTGTCGTCCAACGTACGGTAAGCGGCAGCCGCATGGAAAACCTCTGCGTAGTGCGGCGCTCTGACCCGGTCAAGGTATACCTCCATCTATGAAAGACTGAGTCTATCCGCCCTCCACCCACATAACAATAGAACTCGGGATACATAGTTCCGCCAGGCAGAAAAAGTACCGATGTACTAGAACCATCCCCCAAGTGTCCTATTCCACCTCTCGGCCTCTTGCGGGAACTGCAAGGATTGGAAGTGCTACTGCGCCTGTGGTCCGCATGATTTGGTCTTTGCGCACAGTTCGTTCCTGACGTGTCCGCAAGGACAATGGCCTTAGACACGCCAGGTCAAACATTTGGCCTAAGGTGAGTTGTCGTGGATGTAGTGTCTAACTTCCGCCAAAGGCTACTATCTTCAAAACTGTCTTCATGTTCGTTCGCCTAACGTGGACACTCTCTCCTCCCCCATCTACGCAACTTTCGGCTTCGCGCTCAGAACAAGAATTTCAGCGCCATTTGCACAAGGCGTCCAGGCTGTGACTCCGTTATGCTCCCAAAGTTCGGCGAGCTGATGTCATTGTTCGGAAGCCGAAAGTTTGCATGGTTGAAGATGTTGAACAACTCCGCGCGGAATTGCACGCTCTTGGACTCTCGGATGGGAATGTTCTTGAACGCGGAGAAATCCCACTGCTGGTAGCCCGGTCCTTGTACAATGTTGCGCCCTTCGTTTCCGAATTGTCCCGCCTGCGTCTTGGCATCGAGCGGCTGAAACGCGGCCTTGTTAAACCAATCTTGCGGTGTATGCGGCCCCGAATTCGGGTCCCCAACCAGGTTCGGACGGTTGCTCGAGAATCCCGATATTTCCGGGGCGCCTCCTTGCAAGGAAACGTCTCGCGAGTCATACACCGTGAATGGCGTCCCACTCATGAAGGTGGTAATCCCGTTCACTTGCCAGTTGCCCAATATGTGTGCGTACCAGGTTTGCGGGTTTCTCCAGAACGGCAACATCCATTCATAGCTCAGCACCAGCCGGTGCCGCGCATCGAACATGGACCTCCCTTTCTCGGCGCCCAGGTTGAACGGATTCTGCGCCAGGTCATTTTCCCCCGCCACACTCTGCGAAGCCGAACCCGTGATGTTGAACGACGAAACATCGTCAATCGTTTTCGAAAGCGTGTAGGACCCAAGGAAAGACAATCCATGTTCGAACCGTCTCTTCAGGCTCATCTCCAGCGCGTTGTAGTTTGCATTCGCTATCCCCGCGATCAGGCCCGCGGACGCAAAATTGCATGAGCTCGGTTGCGCCAGCGTACACCCAGAGTACAAGCGCCGCTGGTTCACGTTGTTCTCGGTCGATTGTCCGGACACATAAACGGCGGGATTGCCCTCGATAAATCGTGGCAACTTCGTTCCCTTGGTCCCCACGTACCCGATTTCCGCGAGCCAGTTGCTGCCGAATGATTTTTGGATGTTCAGGTTCCAGTCTTGCGCATACGGCAGCCGCAAGTTCTTGTCCAGCGTCAACAATGTCATCGGCTGCGCAAACGTTCCGTTAAATGGATTCTGTCCATTGTACGGGTCCGCGAAATTGGGGAAATTGAGTTGCGGTGTCTGCAAATAGGGTGGCGCGCTGACCGGCGTCTGGAGCGGTCCCCCATTTCCAGTGTAATAAGGCTCGTAGAAAATTCCGTAGGCCGCACTCACCACCCATTGCGCCTTCCCGTTCACATCCCAGGCCAGCCCCACTCGCGGCGCAAATGCTGTCTTCTGCGCCGGAATCAATCCGCCCGGCACACCCGGGTCGCCTGGATATACCAGCCCCGCCGGCGCGTTTGGAAACACCCGGGATTGCACGCCCGGCTCAAACAGGTTCATGCGGTTCTTGATCTCCGCGTAGGGAAACGGCAGCTCGTAACGTAGACCGGCATTGAGCGTCAGGCGCGACGTCAGCCGGTAACTATCTTGCCCGTACAAATTCAGGTTGTTTCCTCGCAGCCCGCGCGTCGGGTCGCCGCCGCCTTGCAGGAAGAACACCGGCTGCCCGATCAAAAAGCTTGCGAAACCATCATTGATCGGTGCCGGCGCAAACACGAAGAAGCCGTTCGTGGCGATTCCGAACAAGACATTGATCTGGTCGTGCCCGTAGCCACCGCCGAATTTCATTTCGTGCCGGCCACGAATCCATGTCAGCGATCCTGAGATGTCCATCGCGGTCTCGTACGTATTGCGTGGCCCAGTAATGGGGTCGCCAATCGATGCGTATCCCGCGATTTGCACGAACGGCGGCCCGATCGCCTGCGCCAGCGATGGCGCGTACTGGAAGCCCAGGCTCGCGGGCGTTGTGTGGTTGCTCGCCTCGGTGAATAGAAACTTGTTTCGCAAGAACGAAAACCGCGCGACTCCTGTCAGCGTTGGCGAGAATGTGTGCGTTTCCTGCGCGACAAAATTCTGCGCGCGCTGATTTTCTCCCACGGGGAATCCAGGCACATCTGCCCCGGCGGTCGAAAGGGGATTGGCCGTGTCTCCCTGGGTAAACATGTAGCGGAAGTTCAAAACGTCCCGTGCCGTGAGGTAGTGGTCCACCCGCAGCCCGAATTGGTCATTGTTCTGACGCAAGATCTGCGTGGTGCTGAACAGATTCGCTTGAGCGCCCGATCCCGTGGGTGCCGGGACATACTGCAGCAAAGTCTGTGAAATCGGGTTAATGAATGGCAGCCGATTGAACGGAAATGGCTGCCGCGAGAATTCATTGACGAGTTGTCTGGCGGCAACGCTGCACATTCCCGAGGAATCAAACTGCCCGTTGGCTTGCGTGCAAAGCTGTCCAAAATCACCCCGGCGCTCGAGCGCGCTTGGCACTGTCGCGGACGTAGTTACCCCCTGGCGGTTACGCAAGCCTTCGTAGTAGCCAAAGAAAAACGTCTTGTCCCGCCGGATTGGCCCTCCCACTGTCCCGCCAAACTGGTTTCGCTTTAGGGGTTCCACGCTGGTGGCAAAAAAACTCTTCGCGTCCATCGCGTCATTCCGCAAAAACTCCCATGCGGCGCCGTGAATTTGATTCGTTCCGGAGCGCGTCACAATGTTGGTTGTTGAGCCCGTGCTATGCCCAAACTCCGCGCTCGCCGTGTGCGTCAAAATCCGGAATTCCGTGATGGCGTCGATGGGAGGTTGAATCACGAACCCCCCATCCACTCCATTAAAGTTGTTCGCGCCATCGATCAGGAAGTTGTTCGATTCGGGGCGCTGTCCGTTTACGGCATAACTCTGCCCGTTCCGCAGCGATCCTCCCGCCTCTTGTAATCCCGGAGTAAGGGGCACAACTCCCGGCTGCAACAGCCCTAACTGTGCAAAATTACGCCCGTTGAGCGGCAAATCCAGGACATCGCGCTCTTGCACGGTCTTGCCCAGATTCGTCACCGCGGGCTCCACCAGCGGCGCGTCCGTATGCACCTGAACCTCTTGCGTCGGCAGCCCCACCGCCAAATGGATCATCACCGTCGCGGTCTGGTTGATATCCAGCGAGATCCCCTCCTGGATGTGCCTCTTGAATCCCGCCGTTTCCGCCTCCAGCCGGTAGTGTCCCACGGGCAATTCCACGAGGACATAAGCTCCCTGGGTATCGCTTTGTGAACTGCGCTTCAATCCCGTCTCCGCCTGTGTGGCCGTCAATTTTACTCCCGGCACCACGCCGCCACTTCCGTCCATCACCGTGCCTCGTATACTGCCGGCAATTTCTTGTGCCCGCGCTCCCCGCCCCGCAATTATCCCCAGAGCTATCAGCCCGAACAACTTCCCAACTTTCCTCATGTCGTTCTCCTTTTCGCTCCCGCTAGTGCTGTTTAGCTCGGGTATTACTGTGAACTCACGCGAAAGTGCGAGTGCCGGAGAAAAATGCAAAACAAATGAACAAATTGCGCAACAGACTTTGCACTAAGGCAGCGACAGTCGCCAACGCTTCACCTCAAAATCAGATTTTCGAGATTCCAGCTCGAATCCCGCAGACACACCCCTGCTACGCCGCCTAACTCTTGGCTCGGCGGTCTGCCCTATGACATTGTGTTCAGGTCCGCGGCCTCGGACACCCCTGGCCGCTGAACACTCCCCAAAACTCGCGTGAGAATACGAGCCCGCCTCTGGAGAGGCAATACTAGAAAAGAACTATTTGCATACTTGGATCTAAAGCAGGTTGAATTGCGGAGGCTTCTTCCCTGCCCTTCGAATGAGGAGTTGACTCTAGGTTTGATCGATCAGCCGGTGATGTATCGCGTACAGCGCCAGTTCCAGGCGGTCAGAAACGCCCAGCTTATCGAAAATGTTGTGCAGGTGATTCTTCACCGTCTGCTCGGAGATGAACAGCTTCTCCCCGATTTCCTTATTGCGGAATCCTTGCGCCACCAGTTGCACAATTTCTTTTTCGCGGTCGGAAAGCAACGGCTTTTCCCGCCGTGGCCCGGAATCCGAAGACTTCGCGAAAGCCTTCATCACTTCCGCGGTCATGCGGTTGTCCAGCCAGATTTCTCCCGCGTGCACCCGGTGAATGCTTTTCACCAGCAGGTCCGTGGCAGACTGCTTCAGCACCACCCCGCGCGCTCCAAGCCGCATTGCCCGCACCACGTCCCGGTCGTCTTCCGCCGCCGTCAGCACAATCACCCTCGTGGGCATCTGATCAAAATTGACCTCTTCCAACACCGCCAACCCATCTTTCTCCGGCATGCGCAAGTCCAGCAACAGGATATCGGGCTTCAGTTTTGCCAGCAGTTTGATGCATTCGGCGCCATTCTGCGCTTCGCCCACGATCGATATCTCTTCGTCGCCGTCAAGCAGTTTGCGAAGACCGTCGCGGAATATCGCGTGGTCATCGGCCATCAATATGCGGATTTGCTGTTTGGTTTTTACCATAATTAGCCGAGCGGAACCTCGATCATCAGACGCGCACCATGCCCCGGATTTGACTCTACGGTCAATACACCCCCGACCGTTCGCGCGCGTTCCTTGATGGAAATGGGGCCCAACCTTAGGCGATCGAGCTCATCCCCCGTGAAGCGCCCCGCGAAGCTGAACCCTTCGCCGTTGTCGTCCACCACGAGGGACAACCGGCTGTCATCCTGCGTCAGTTTTACCACGACATGGGAAGCCTTGGCATGCTTTTTTATGTTGTTGAGTGCTTCTCGGTAAATCTGGAATATCTCCCGGCACACCCGGTCGGGCGCATGCAAGTCCATGGAATCAACCAGTAAATCCAGCGCCACCCCTGATTCGTTCCGGAAGCGCTCCCCATGCCCTCGCATCAGGTCCACAAGGTCCGCCGACTGCACCCTCAGTGGCCGCAGGTCGGTTACCAAGTGCCGCAAGTCTGCGCCCTCGTTCTTCACCGTCTGCTGCAGTGACGTCAGTCCTGCCTCCAACTGTTCCGGTTGGGTGGCCACCTTTCGCCGTAGCACATCCAACTGGATTTCAATGCTCAAAAGCGTTTGCAGAATGCCGTCGTGCAGGTCGCGCGAGATGCGCGAGCGCTCCGCCTCAATCGCTCGCACACGCAAGTGCCGTAGCAAAAATACGTTTTCCAACCCGCCGCTCACATGCCGCGAAATCTTCTCGAACCAAGCTAGCTCTTCCTTGCTGAACGGTCCCCGCACTCCTCGCCGGTTCAACAGGAACAATCGCCCCGCGGCGCGATTGTCCTGATCGAATGCCACCGAAAGAAAATCCCGGATCCCCAGCTCTTGCTGCGTCGGCCCGGGAATCCGCGGCAGGATTTTCAGCCTCTGGGCATTCCTGCGGTCCCAGCCAAACCCCGATCCTCGCCCCTCCACCGAATTCCAGCACACCGATGCTTCCATATCATCCAGCAGGAATCCATCCGCGCGCGTCAGCGGAAGGTTCTCCGGTGTGATGCGCTCGCTCTCGCCGGACTTCAGTCGCCACAGGAAAATCCGTTCCAGGTCCGCATCCCGGTACGCCAGCAGTGCTTCCTCGGCCTTGAATTCCGCGCACAAATCTTCCAGCAGCAAACGCAAGGACTCCGACAATCCCAATTCAACGTGCATCGTCCCGGATACACGGTTCAGAAATCCCTGCTGCTCCGTGAACTTCCGGTTGCGATCTCCGAGGAACGCCATCGCCCCCGCGCCCAGCAAAGTCGTCGCAAAAACGGGCAGGAAGAAGAACGGCGACGGCCCCGGACCCGCTGGTGGCATCCGGTTTAGCCGCACTGCCGCGGCTAGAAGCAGCAGCCCAAACGAGAGGAAGATCGCCATCCTCAGGTTCCAGCGGTAGCCCGCCGCAAACGCCACAAAAAATATCAGGAACCACGCCGGCAGCATTTCCGTGGAATAGTACAGATAAAGCCCCACCACCAGAACGTCGCATGCCAGCGGCAAATGCCACTTGTTTGCCAGTAGCACTCGCTCCAGCCCCAGAACCGCCGCTGCCACCACCAGGTAGGCCGTCAGCAGCATTAGCGCTCGCCCCGCGTCCCTCACCGAACGCAATTCCAGCAGGCACGATATCGCCAGCAGCGCGACCACCGGCCGCGCATAGGCGATCTGCATTTCGAAATGGAGTCGGTCCGACGCTTGCGGGTTCATCTGCGGGGACACACACTTCCCTACCCTAGTCTAACAACTCCCCGCCCCCGCCCCGCCCCTTCCGCAGCCCCCCGTTCCCACCTTGCTATCACCTAATCGAGCAAAATTCGCCTGCTTCGGGCTACCTTCCTGGTTCCCAAAATCTGATTGCTGATATCTGATATCCGCTTACCCGGCTACGTACTTACTAGTGCCACGTTTTCTAGCGCTCCGGGGTCATGCTAAACTAAGAGCCAGCGGTGGGAGTAGCTCAGCTGGTAGAGCGTCGGTCTGTGGCACCGAATGTCGTGGGTTCAAATCCCATCTCCCACCCCAATTGCCTCCCATTCGCGACGCCGCTCCTGAATTCGTTGAGGCTCTTCCTCAAAATCTTCATTCGGTACAATGGGTTGATGACTCAAATCAATTGCAAAGGCCTCTTGATCGACATGGATGGCGTGCTCGTCGATTCCACTCCCGCCGTCGCCCGCGTCTGGACCCGCTGGGCCCAGCGGTACCATATGGACCCCGACTACGTCGTCCACTTCGCTCACGGTCGCACTAGTCTTGCCTCAATCCGGGATCTTCTCCCTCAAGCTGA
>JBAVHY010000493.1:0-16304 GCA_049686315.1 Candidatus Acidiferrum sp.
TTTCAGACCAAATCGTTGTGGTTGTAAATCAGAACTCGATCGCGCGCTGGTCGTGTAGCAAGGCCAGGTAATTTAGCAGGTCATCCGTCACGCGCTGTGGCTCCGCCTTGGCATAGAGTGCCTGCAGTTTCTCCACAATTTGCTGAACGGTGTGCTTGCCATCGCACAGTTGCACGATTTCCAGGCTCGGGCCGCTGAGTCGAAATTCCCGCCCCGGCGCAAGCAGCATCCGTGGCTGCTGATTCTTTTCGTTCAAGCGAACTCCGGGCGTAAGTCGCGGCGTGGCAGTCAGTTCAGGCTTTATCACGGTATTCCTCCACCAGGGACGCGCGCGGAGGCGTTCTGCCTGTCTCTCACTACCCAAAATAGCACGGCGGGATAGGGCCAGCGATGACAAGGAGCGTCACAAGAGGGCGTAACGTGCGCGGGAAGGCCACCACAAGGCATTGCGAAGAAATCCCCGCCGGAACGCAGCCTGTAGTGGGCGGCCGGATGTTCATGCGTCACAAAAAATCAGCAATTTACCTGCATTTTTCGCATATTTCCGAAGATTTTCTCTTGACAACTCCCAGATTGCGATTATCCTTTGAACAGAGTGGGAGAATGTGGCGTTTAGTGGCGGAGAGTAGGGCGGGCTAGAGGCAAGTGGTCCTAGCGGGCAATCTAGTCCTCCGATGAGACAGGGCTCATGAAACTTAGGGGAAACTGTCCGGCGAAAGTCGACGAGAAGGGTCGTCTGAAGATCCCGGCGGATTTTCTCGAGGCTTTAAAGGAGTTTGGCAGCCAGTTCTATATTACCAGCCAGACCGGTGAAACGGCTCGGATCTACCCGATGAAAGTTTGGAATGAGCTAGAAGACAAGTTGGCGAAGTTGCCAACCAGGAACAAGGCAAGACAGAAGTTTTTGTTGAGGACCAGTTATTTCGGGCAGGTGGTCGAATTGGACGGGCAAGGGCGGGTTCTATTGCCCTCGATATTGAGAGAGACAGCGCAATTGAAGGGCGACGTGGCAGTTCTGGGAGGATTGGATCACTTGGAAGTGGTGAATAATGCGCGGGCATTGGATCAGATCAAGAACGAGCCGTACACGGATGAGGATGACAAGGTTCTTGGAGACCTAGGGGTTTAGCAAGTGTTCAGTTTTGGGGCGGATTTGAGCAGGTAGTGGGCAACTGGGTTGGATGGGCAAAGGCAATTGGGCGCACCGCACACGCCGGTGATGTTGAAAGAGGTACTGGAATGGCTGCAAATAAAGCCCGACGGAATCTACGTGGACGCCACGCTGGGAGCCGGCGGCCATTCGGCAGCCATCGCCGCGCGCTTATCCTCGGGCCGGTTGATCAGCCTGGACCGGGACGCACAGGCGCTGCAGGTCGCGCGGGAGCGGCTGAAAGAGTTTGCGAGCAGGGTGAGCTTCGTGCACACGGCGTTTTCGAAGATCACGGAGGCCGTGCACGGGTTGGGGATAGCGACGGTGGACGGGGTCTTGGCCGACTTGGGAGTTTCGAGCATGCAACTTGACCGTCCAGAGCGCGGATTTTCGTTCCGGGAAGCCGGGCCGCTGGATATGAGAATGAGCAGCGGGGAAGTGGCCGAAGACACGTTGACGGCAGAAGAGATTGTGAATCGCTGGTCGGAGAAAGAAGTTGCCGACCTGCTCTACAACGAAGCGGAAGAGCACGATTCCAGAAGGATCGCCAGGGCGATCGTGAAAGCGCGGCCCATACGAGACACCGCGCACCTGGCAACGGTTGTGGCAGGCGCCCGGAAGCAGTGGGGAAGGCAGAGACTGCATCCCGCGACAAAAACGTTTCTGGCGCTGCGGATAGCGGTGAATCGAGAGATGGAGGAACTCGGGCAGTTTCTTTACCGGACCCCTGCCACTTTACATTCCGGCGGACGCTGGGTGGTGCTGACGTACCACTCGCGGGAAGACCGCCCG
Source organism: Candidatus Acidiferrum sp. (assembly GCA_049686315.1). Taxonomy (GTDB): domain Bacteria; phylum Acidobacteriota; class Terriglobia; order Acidiferrales; family UBA7541; genus Acidiferrum. Next base: position 1,943 of record JBAVHY010000493.1, read on the forward strand.
GTGAAGCGTGTGTTCCAGGAGGGCGAGAAGGCTGGAACGCTGAAGGTGCTCACCAAACACGTGATTGTGCCCAGCGAGGAAGAGCAGGCGGCGAACCCGAGAGCGCGAAGCGCGAAACTCCGGTGCGCGGAGAAGGTGTGACGATGGCGACAGCGTATCAGTGGAGCGGACCGGGAAGCGCGGAGCTTCTGGCTGCTGGGCAATCCCGTTATTCCAAGCCGGCAAGGCCGCGGTTGGTAGCGCAGGCACCAAGGCAGACCGTGGCGAAGGCCAACCGCTGGAAGAAACCGGCGGTAGTGGAGTTTTATACCGTCAAGAAGATTGATAATTCGCGGCTGGTACGCCGTGTGGAGCCCGTGAAGCTGCGCAACCTGTACAAAACGGTGGCCCTCGGCGGAATCATCGCCGCTTTTTGCATGCTATACGCCTACCAGCATTTCCGCTGTATCGACTTAAGTTTTCAGTTGGAGGACTTAAAGGGCAAGCAGGAACTGGCCCAGGCAGCGAACGGCAAGTTGAAACTGGAAATCGCGACGCTGCGGGATCCCCACCGCATCGACGTGATTGCGCGGCACCAGTTGGGGTTGACGCAGCCCACCGCAAGCCAGGTGCGCGAATATGCGGCCGTTGACGGCGCGGAAGTGGCCGCGGTGCAGTACACGCGGCCTAACCGCGCGCCTTAGCACTGCTTGGCAAGGCGGGGTTCCGCGCGCTGAACCGCAACGAGTTTTGAAGCAAGTTCAAAGTCCGCATGGAGCGCGAGCCGGTAGCCTGGAACCATGGAGCAAGAAAAAGTTCACGTTCGTTTGCTGATTCTTGCCGGCGTGGTGCTTCTCTGGATGACCGCGATTTTTGGGCGTGTCGCCTACCTGCAGTTATTCCGTCACAGCGAATACCTCACCCGCGCCGCGCGCCAGCAGCGCCACACAATTGAAATCTACCCCAAGCGCGGCGCCATTTACGACCGCAACATGCATCCCCTGGCGATGAGCGTCCCGGTGAAGTCGGCGTTTGCTGTCCCCGGCGAACTAAAGGACAGGGCCATGGCGGCGCGGCTGCTTTCGGGGGTGCTGGGGATGCCGGCGGAGGAAATTCGGGAGAAACTGGATTCGGGAAGCCCCTTCGTCTGGGTCAAGCGGAAGCTGCCACCGGCGAAGGCGGAAGCGATTGATTCGCTCAACCTCAAGGGAATCTACCTGCAAGAAGAGAACCAGCGGTACTACCCCAAACGGGAACTCGGGTCGCACGTTTTAGGATTTGTGGACGTGGACGAGAAGGGGTTGGGAGGCATTGAGCACGGATACGACTATCTGATCCGCGGCACCGGCGAAAAGATTGTGGTGATGGCGGACGCGAAGCAACGCTGGTTTGACGGCGGCGAAGCTCAGCGCGACCGCGGGGTCAACACCGTGCTCACCCTGGACGAAAAGATTCAGTACATCGCCGAGCGGGAACTGGCTGCCGCGATTCAAAAGACGCATGCGCCGGCGGGGACCGTGATTGTTCAGGACCCGAACAGCGGAGCCGTCCTGGCGATGGCAAACTGGCCAAAATTCAATCCCAACTCCGCAGCGGCCGTGCCGACCGAAATGCGCATGAACCGCGCCATCAGCGCCATCTATGAGCCAGGTTCGACCTTCAAACTGATCACACTGGCGGCTGCCTTCGACCAGAACTTGATTCGAGCGGATGACGTGTTCAACTGCGAGAACGGCTCGATCACCGTGGCGGGGCATTTGATCCACGACCACAAGAAGTACGGCATGCTGACTGTCGCGGACATACTGGCGAACTCGAGCGACGTGGGGGCGATTAAGATCGCGTTGCGCCTTGGCTCACCGAAATTCTACGACTACATCCGGGGATTCGGCTTCGGAACACCGACGGGAATCGACCTACCGGGAGAAAGCCGCGGATTGCTGAGGCGGCTGGAGCACTGGGGCTCGTATTCAATTGCGTCCGTTTCGATGGGGCAAGAAGTCGGTGTCACACCGCTGCAAATGATTACCGCGGTTTCGGCTGTGGCCAACGGCGGCTTACTGTACAAGCCGCGCGTGGTCCAGGAAATGCGCCGCGGGGACCAGGGCTTGCCGCTCGAAGGTCCATCCTCCCCTACCGAACCTAAGCGAGTGATCCGGCCGGAAACGGCGGCAACCATGCGACGATTGATGGAAGGCGTGATTCTGCACGGCACAGGAAAGATCGCCCGGCTGGACGGCTGGACTGCCGGAGGGAAGACGGGTACCGCGCAAAAGATCGACCCGGCGACAGGCAGGTATTCTCGAAGGAACGTGGTTGCATCGTTTACTGGATTTGCGCCAATCAACAACCCCGCAGTGACCATCCTGGTGTCCATCGATTCGCCCGCGGGCTACCCACACGACGGTGCCACCGTGGCCGCGCCCGTCTTCAAGCGAATTGCGGAACAACTGCTACCGTATCTGGATGTGCCACGCGACGTGCCGGTGAATCCACAGTTGGTGCAAACGGCATACCAGGCGAAAAACGAGAAAGACGATTCGTCACTCGATGACCTGCCGCCCATCGATTTTTCCGTGCAACCAGATGTGGCGGAGGAAACAGAGAAACCGCAACCAGCAAAAACAGAAACGCCAAAATCGCCCGAAGTTTTGATGGCTGCGGATGGAGGTGGCGACGTCGTGGTGCCGGACTTCACTGGCAAGACGATGCGGGAGGTAACCGAGGGCTGTTTGCGACTGGGGTTGGATCCAGTCTTGGTTGGCAGCCGTGTTGCACTTGAACAAGTGCCGGGACCCGGAGCGAAAGTACGCCGCGGCACGAAGGTAACGGTGCAATTTGGCGACACCATGGCTCAGCCGGGCAAATCGAGATAGGAAAAGGGTTTACGCGCGCATGCCAATAGGACTCCGCAGCACATCAGAGGTAGAGAGGGACGGGGAGCAGTTCCGAGAGGAAGAACGGAAACAGACTGTGGCTCAGCGGGAACAGACCGGTGGAGTGACCCTTCGGTCGCTATTGGAGGGCGTGGAGCTGCGTTCGGGGCTGCCGATGGAGGAAGTGCGGATCCACCAGGTAGCCAACGATTCGCGAAAGGTGCAGGCGGAGGCACTATTCGTGGCGATCCATGGAGAGGCCACCGATGGCAACCTGTATGCGAAGGACGCCGCCACTCGGGGAGCCGCCGCAGTGCTGAGCGAAAATCCGGCACCGGCGGAATGGCCGCGGGAGATTCCGTGGATTCAAGTAAAAGAGGGGCGCAAAGCGCTGGCGATTACGGCCGCAAATTTTTTCGGACAACCGGCGAAAGCGCTGAAGCTGATCGGGGTGACCGGAACCAACGGCAAGACCACCACAACGTCGGTAATTGATTCGATCCTGCGCGTGTCGGGAGCAAAGACGGGTTTGCTTGGGACCATTGCTTACCACACACCGCTTGGCGAGCATCCGGCGCCGAACACAACCCCCGAATCACTGGATCTGCAGAGTTTTTTTGGGGAAATTCGCGATGGAGGTGGCAGCTTCGCAACGCTGGAAGCGAGTTCGCATGCGCTTGCCATGGATCGCTTGTGGGGCTGTCACTTTGCGACTGCGATATTCACGAACCTGACTCGCGACCACATCGATTACCACAAATCTTTTGAGAATTATTTCGTTGCCAAGCGGCGGCTGTTTGAGGGTACGGGCGCGGGCGCGCCGGATGTAGCGGTTGTGAACACCGATGATGAATGGGGCAAGAAATTGGTAGGAGTGGGCGCAAAGACGCTGACGTATGGCCTGCAGAACGGCACAGACCTGCGCGCGAAGAAATTCGCGTTGAGCTTCAACGGATTGAATTTCACGGCACAGACACCGAACGGTGCGATACATGTGGAATCAGCCCTGGTCGGGCGCATTAATGTGTACAACATCCTGGCGGCGATTGGAGCAGGGATTGGCCTGGGGCTTTCGAACGAAGTGATTGAGACGGGGATTCGGGATCTGCAGGCGGTAGCGGGAAGATTTCAGCGTATCGATCAGGGCCAGCCGTTCCTTGTGGTAGTGGATTACGCGCACACGGATGACGCGCTGGAGAATCTGATCCGCACGTCGCGGGAACTGAACGCCAAGAGCCGGATTATCACCTTGTTTGGCTGTGGCGGATCTCGCGACCGCACCAAGCGCCCCATCATGGGCGAAACCTCGGGGCGCTTGAGCGATCTCTCCATTCTCACCAGCGACAATCCCCGGCAAGAAGACCCGTTAAAAATCATCAGTGACATCGTGGTGGGAATGCAGAAGTCCGGCGGGAAGTACATGATTGAGCCGGATCGTGCGAAGGCGATTCGCCTGGCAATTGAGGAAGCGCGCCCGGGAGACATCGTGCTGCTGGCGGGCAAGGGGCACGAAGATTACCAGGTTTTTGCGGATCACACGATTCACCTGGATGACCGCGAAATCGCGCGAAAGGCGCTGGGCGAACGGGGATACACGGGACCGCCGAACAGCGGCAAAGAGTTTGGCACGTAGCGCGCTCTCCCCTCGAGCAGGGGTGAGGGCCTGCGAGCCAGAGCAGTGACTCGCGGAACAAGGAGGGAACCTCAACCGGTGAGAACGGACAGAGAAGTGCCGTTGTACGGACGAGGCCAATACCTCGGCCGGACCCTGGAGAAAGTCAACCCTTTGAGGCAACTATGCGGTGGACGCTTACACAAGTGGCTGACGCGGTGGCAGGCAAGCGCGGGAGTGGCCTTGACCCCGTGGCCCGGCTGGCCGGTGTCTCGATTGATTCTCGCACAATACGTGCAAGAGAGTTGTTCGTCGCCATACACGGTCCGGCTCACGATGGACACGACCACGTGGCCGCAGCTCTGGAGACGGGAGCGTTGGCGGCAGTGGTGGCGGGGCCGCTCTTATCGCGCTACCCGGGATGGATCCAGGACCGCTGCATCACCGTTCCGGACACCCTCGAAGCGCTTCACCAATTGGCGCGAGCGGTGCGAAAAGATTGGGGCAAGAAAGTTTGCGCGATCACCGGGTCGGTCGGTAAGACCACCACGAAAGAGATCCTGGCGGCATTGCTTGGTGCGAAGCTACGGGTGCTGAAGAGCGAGGGGAATTTCAACAACGAGTACGGGCTGCCGCTGACATTGTTTCGCCTGGAAGAAACACACGACGTGGCTGTGCTGGAGATGGGCATGTCGTTTCCGGGGGAACTGAAGAGGCTGGCGGCCATTGCGTTGCCGGATGTGGCCATTGAAACGCGGGTTACCCCGGCGCACTTGCTGAATTTTTCTTCGGTGGAAGAAATCGCGCTGGCGAAGCGCGAACTCATCGAAGGGCTGCGCGGGGCGGACTCGGTTGCCGTGCTGAATGCCGATGATGCGCGAGTGGCGGCGATGGCCCCGGTGGCGCCCGGCCGCGTGATTCTTTATGGCGTCGACAAGCCGGCGGATTATTCCGCGGCGGAGATAGAAGACCGCGGAGCGCTGGGAAGTTCGTTCACGCTCGTACATCAGGGTGAACGGACGCGAATGGAGTTGCCCTTGCCGGGACGGCACGTGGTGTCTAACGCTCTGGCGGCCATCGCGGGGGCGGGCGTATGGAATATCGGCGCGGCGGAAGCGCAACACGTGTTTCGCGACTTGCACACCCCTGCGATGCGCGGGGAACTGATACGCTTCACGAATGGTTTTGCCCTGATTAATGATTCGTACAATTCGAGCCCGGCGGCTCTGCAGGCGATGACCACTCTCCTGGTGGCAACGCCGGGATTCCAGCGGCGCATCTTGGCGGCCGGGGAAATGCGGGAACTGGGCCCGAGCTCGCCGAAATTGCATCGCGAGGCCGGAGAATACGCGGCAAACACCGGGAAGATTGATTTCCTCATCGGTGTGCAGGGAGACGCGGCGCAGATCGTGGAAGCCGCGGGGGCGGCGGGGCTGCCGCGCGAACGGACGAAATTCTTCCAGACTCCGGCGGAAGCGGCGGAATTTCTGGCGGAGTTCGTGCGCGCCGGCGATTTGCTGTTGGTGAAAGGTTCACGCACCGTAAAGATGGAGAGGATTGTGGAGTGGTTGCTGGGACGGTTCGCGCCGGTGGATGCGCCATCGAATTCCGAGGTGGGGCACTGAAATGCTCTACTACCTCCTCTATCACGTCCTGCAGAAATATTTCAGCCCGCTGAACGTGTTTCGCTACATCACCGTACGGACGGTGTATGCGAGTTTGACTGCGATGTTTCTGGCGCTGGTGTTTGGGCCGTGGCTGATTCGCAAGCTGCGCGAACTGCAAATCGGCCAATACATCCGCGAGGAAGGGCCGCAGGAGCATAAGAAAAAAGCAGGCACGCCGACCATGGGTGGTGTGCTGATCGTGCTTTCCACAGCGGTGCCCGTGCTGTTGTGGGCGGACCTGCAGAATCCCTTCGTACTGCTCTCCCTGTTCGCGCTGCTGGCCTTTGCGGTGATCGGGTTCGTCGATGACTACGCGAAAGTGGCGAAGCGCCAGAACATGGGGCTGACGGGAAAGAGAAAAATTACGCTGCAGGTTGGCGTGAGCTCGCTCGTGGGCATCGTGCTGCTGGTGCTGGCGACGCACAGCGCATACTCAACGCAACTGATTGTTCCGTTCTTCAAAAGATTCCGGCCGGAACTGGTGATCCACAGCCTGCTGCATTCCGGCAGTTTCTGGCCGCTGGCGTTCTTGCCGTTTCTCGCGTTTGTGGCGCTGGTAATCACGGGAAGCTCGAACGCTGTGAACCTGACGGATGGCTTGGACGGGCTGGCAATCGGATGCACGGTGATTGCGGCGGGGGCGCTGACGGTCCTGACGTATGTGAGCAGCAATTATCGCTGGGCGAACTATCTGGAGATTCAGTACATCCCGCGCGTGGGGGAATTGACGGTGTTTTGCGGTGCGCTGGTGGGAGCGTCGCTCGGGTTCCTGTGGTACAACGCACACCCCGCGGAAGTGTTCATGGGAGACGTGGGCTCGCTGGCGCTGGGAGGGACGCTGGGCACCGTGGCGGTGATCATCAAACAGGAAGTGCTGCTGGTGTTCGTGGGTGGGATTTTTGTGGTGGAAGCGCTCTCCGTGATTTTGCAGGTGGGTTCGTTTAAGTTGCGCGGGAAGCGGGTTTTCCGGATGGCGCCGATTCATCACCACTTTGAATTGTTGGGATGGAGCGAAAGCAAGGTGATTGTGCGCTTCTGGATCGTGGCGCTGGTGTTCGCTCTGTTCGCGCTGACGACGCTGAAACTGCGGTGAGCGTTGAGCAAAGGATTGAATTGATCGGTAGCAAGAATGCCGGGATCGATTGAGTTGCGGAAAATGCGCGTGCTGGCCGTGGGGTTGGCTCGGACGGGAGTGGCGACGGCACTGTTTTGTGCGAAGCGCAACGCCATCGTGACGGCAACGGATACACGTCCGGAAAGTGAACTCGGGGATGGGCCGGCAAAGCTGCGCGAGGCGGGCGTGATGCTCGAACTGGGTGGGCATGTGGAAGCAACCTACCTGGCGCAGGACCTGATCATTCCGAGCCCCGGCGTTCCGGCGGATGATGCGCTGCTTGCAAAGGCGCGTTCGAAAGGGATTACGGTCTGGAGCGAAATCGAACTGGCGTACCGTTTTCTGGAAGGCGGAATGATCGGCATCACCGGGTCGAACGGAAAAACGACGACCACCACGCTGGTGTATCACATTTTAAAGATTGCGGGGAGGAACGCGCTTCTTGCGGGGAATGTGGGTACGCCATTGATTGCCTGCGTGGAAGAGACGAACGCGGAAACGGTTTCGGTCGTGGAGCTGAGCAGCTTTCAGTTGGAGTTGATCGACAAGTTTCGCCCGGATATCGGAGTCTTCCTCAATCTCACACCGGATCACCTCGACCGCCACAAGACTCTGGAAGTGTACGCGGCGGCAAAGGCACGGATCTTCGAGAATCAGACGGAACTGGATGCGGCGGTACTGAACGCCGACGACGCACCAACGGTGGCCCTGGCGCCGAAAAAGCCGCAGATGTTCTGGTTCAGCCGGAAGAAGCGCGTGGAGCAAGGCGCGTGCGTGCGCGGTGAAGACATTGTGATTGTCCACGCGGAAAAGGAAGAGTTTGTGATGAAGCGCGGGGAGATTCCCCTGGTTGGAGGGCACAATCTGGAAAATGTCCTGGCTGCGGTGATGGCGGCCCGGCTAGTGAAAGTGGACACGGCGACGATCGGGAAAGCGGTACGGAGTTTCACGGGAGTCGAGCACCGGCTGGAGTTTGTGGCCGAAATTGGTGGCGTGCGTTACTACAACGACTCGAAAGCGACGAACGTCGATGCCACGCTGAAGGCGTTGGACGCTTTTCCGGGAAGGATACTGCTGATTCTCGGGGGCAAGGACAAGGGCAGCGATTACTCCGAGCTGCAACAGCCGCTGCGCGAGAGGACAATTCTTGCATTGTTGATTGGAGCGGCATCCGAAAAGATTGAAAAGCAGATCGCGGGAAGCGTGGCCATCGAACGCGCCGGGACACTCGAGCGCGCCGTTGAGATCGCTTCACACGCCGCGCAAGCGGGAGACGTGGTGTTGCTGGCGCCGGCATGCGCGAGCTTCGACCAGTTTGAGAATTACGAGCATCGCGGCAGGGTATTTAAGGAATTGGTTAGCCGGCTCCGCGGCAATTCTTCGGAGAAGGAATAGACAACATGGCGAGGCGCTCAGAGACGGACCGCTGGCTGTTCAGCATAACCCTGATGTTGTGCCTGCTGGGCGCAGTGATGATTTTCAGCGCCTCGGCGGTCACCGCGGAACAACGATTCGGTCATTCGTACTACTTTTCGCTGCGGCAGGCACTATGGCTGATTGCGGGGCTGTTGGGAATGTTCGCGCTGATGAAGCTGGACTACCACCGGTTGCGCGAACCGGCGGTGGTGTATACGGCGCTCTGTCTCGTATTACTGATGCTGGTGGGCACATTTTTTCTGGATAAGTCGCACGCCACGCACCGCTGGCTCAAGTTGGGGCCGGCTCAGATTCAGCCTTCGGAGCTGGCGAAACTTGCGGTGATTCTGTACCTGGGGTGGTTTTTGGATTCGCGGCGGCGCAGCAAGAGCAGCCTGGAATTTCGCAAGGAAGACCTGATGCAGACGATTCTACCCGCTGTGGGACCCATTCTAGTGTGCGTGGCGCTGATCGTTTCGCAGCCGGACTTGGGCACTTCGGTGGACATCGTGCTGATCATGACAGCGATCTTGTTTGCCGCGGGGCTTTCGTGGAAATGGCTGGTAGTGGGAGCCGCATCGGCAATTCCGGTGCTCTTCGTTCTGATCACGCAAGTCTCTTACCGGCAGGCGCGAATCATGGCTTTCTTGCATCCAGAGTCGGACCCTCAGGGCGCCGGTTTTCAGCTAACGCAGTCGCTGATTGCCGTCGGCTCCGGGGGATTCACGGGCGTTGGGCTGATGGAAAGCAAACAGAAGCTGTTCTACCTGCCGGAGGCGCACACGGATTTCATTTACGCGGTGATTTGCGAGGAGCTGGGATTCATCGGCGCGGTGATTGTGATTGCTTTGTTCACGGCCTACGCTTGGCGGGGATTGCGAGCGGCGTTTAACGCGCCGGATGGATTCGGGCGCATGCTGGCTCTGGGTGCGACCGCCATGGTGTTGTTCCAGGCGCTGATCAATTTTGCAGTGGTGCTGGGAATGATGCCGACAAAAGGAATTCCGCTGCCGTTTGTGAGCTACGGCGGATCGAGCTTGCTGGCGATGCTTCTGGCTACCGGTGTGCTCCTGAATGTTGCTCAGCAAGGCAGCGGTAACGCGAGCGTTCGGGCTTGAGGGGCAGAGCGTGAAACTGCTGATCGCGGGAGGCGGCACCGGAGGGCATGTGATTCCCGCAATCGCGATTGCGCAGGAATGGTTGTCGCGAGGCAAGGAGAGAGAAGTCGTGCTGGTGGGTACACAACGCGGGATCGAAATGAAGCTGGTGCCGGCGGCGGGCCTGCCGCTGGAGACGATTCGCGTTGCGGGATTGAAAGGGAAGAGTGGCACGACACTGCTGAAGAATCTGGCGATGTTGGGAACAGGACTCTCGGATGCATTTGGAGTGGTGAAGCGCCACAAGCCGAAGGTGGCTTTTGGCGTGGGCGGCTACGCGGCCGGGCCAATGCTTCTAGCGACGTGGTTGCGTGGAATTCCGAATGTGATTTTTGAGCCCAATGCGGAGCCAGGGCTTACGAACAGGGTGTTGGCTCGTCTGGCGAAGCGGATTGCTACCGGTTACACGGCTTCTGCGCGGGCTTGGGGGTCAAAAGCGGTTGTGACGGGATGTCCGGTGCGTCCGGAGTTTTTTGCAATTCAGACTCGTAAACCGGAGAAACCCTTCCGGCTGCTGGTGACGGGTGGGAGCCAAGGAGCGCTCCCGATCAATCGCGCGTTCATGGAGGCGGCGGAATTGCTGGCCAAGCGAAAAACGGAGATGGAGATTGTGCATCAGACGGGAGAGCGCGACTACAATAATGTGAGGGCCGCGTACGCGCAACACGAGATGCAGGTGGAAGTCGCGCCCTTCCTCACCAACATGGCCGAGCGGTTTGCCTGGGCAGACGTGATTGTGTGCCGTGCGGGCGCCATCACGGCAGCCGAGGTAGCCGCGGCGGGCAGAGCGGCGATTTTCATTCCGTTTGGGAAAGCGACAGACAGCCACCAACTGCGCAACGCCCAGGAAATGACCAACGCTGGCGCAGCACGGCTGATAATAGAGGCGGAACTGACCGCGGCGCGCTTGAGCAAGGAAATTTTCTCCCTCCTGGACCAGCCCGGAGAGATCGAAGCACTTTCGGAGAAGGCGCGCAGCCTTGCCCGCCCTGATGCCGTGCGCGAAATCGTCAATCTGATTGAACAGGCCGAGCGGCGAGCTCCTCGAGGATCGGGGCAAGCGAGCCGGAAGGATCACCGAGGACAATGATGGTATCCTTTCGCAATTTTCAGCGCATTCACATGGTGGGGATCGGCGGCATCGGCATGAGCGGAATCGCCGAGGTGCTGCTGACGCTCGGGTATTCCGTGGCCGGTTCGGACACCAAGCCCTCAACCATTACAGAACGGCTGCAAGATTTGGGCGCGACCATTTTCGAAGGACACAAGGCCGAGAACGTGGAAGGCGCGCACGTGGTGGTGATTTCGTCGGCGGTGAAAGCCGACAACCCGGAAGTAGTGGAAGCCCACAGACGGAAGATCCCGGTGATACCGCGAGCGGAAATGCTGGCGGAGTTGATGCGCTTGAAATACGGGATTGCGGTGGCTGGCGCGCATGGCAAGACAACGACCACATCAATGGTGGCCTCGATTCTGGCCGCCGCGCACCTGGACCCCACATTCGTGGTGGGCGGCAGGGTCAACCAGGCGGGCACAACAGCGCGAGTCGGCAAGGGTGAATATTTTGTTGTCGAAGCGGATGAGAGCGACCGCAGCTTCCTGATGTTTGCGCCGGTGGTGGCAGTGGTGACAACGATCGACCGCGAACACCTGGACCAGTATGCCTCGCTGGAAGATATTCAGAACGCGTTTTTGCAGTTCGTGAACCGCGTGCCCTTTTACGGCGCGGCGGTGCTGTGCCTCGATGAACCGAACGTGCAAGCGATCATTCCAAACGTAAAGCGCCCGATTATCACATATGGCACCTCGAGCCAGGCTGACCTGATCATCAGCGACATTCAGTTGCAGGGGATGGGCAGCAAATTCCGGCTGACCTACAAGGGCGATGACCTGGGAATGTTCGAATTGCCGCACCCACCGGGGATTCACAACGTGAGGAATGCAGCAGCGGCGGCGGCCGTGGCGCTGTATCTCAACGTGGCGGCGGACTTGATCCACGAAGGGCTGGCGAAGTTTGCGGGCGTGGGGCGGCGGTTCGACGTCAAAGGCACGGTGAACGACATCGTCGTGATCGACGACTACGGCCACCACCCGGCGGAGATTCGCGCCACCCTGGAGGCCGCGCGTGGCTGCAAATTTAATCGGCTGCTGGTGCTGTTTCAGCCCCACCGCTTCACACGGACGCTACATTTGTGGGACGACTTTTCGCGCGCGTTCAACCAAGCGGACGTTTTGGCGTTAATGGACATTTATGCGGCCAGCGAAAACCCGATTCCCGGAATCACCAGCGAGGCGCTGGCGAACAGCATCCGCGAAGCGGGGCACAAAAATGTGCAGTACTACCGCTCCATGCAGGGTGCCATTGAGTTTCTCCTGCATGAGGCCAAGCCTGGCGATGCGATTCTGACGATTGGCGCGGGAAACGTGAGCCGCGCCAGCAACGAACTGATGGTGCTGCTGGGCACCGAGTACCGGATGAACGACAGGGTGAAGGATGCGCATTGAGGCTACCAAGGTTCTGGACGCGCTCCCGAAGTTGCAAGTGGAACTGCGGCGCGGCGTATCGCTCGCGGAACTGACCTACCTCGGCATCGGTGGCACCACGGATCTGTTGCGGATCAACCAGCATGAGTCCATCCCGGCGCTGCTTCATCTTCTGGACGAGCACCGCATAGCGCATAAATTTCTGGGCGGCGGTTCAAACCTGCTGGTGATCGACGGGGAGCTGCCGTTTATTGTCCTGCAGTTGGCGCAGCTTGATCCCGGTGTGCTGATCGAGGGCAATATCGCCACCGTGGATGCCGCTGCGGACCTGGGGCGGACGGTGACGTTCTGCGCCAAACACGATCTGGGAGGTCTGGAGGGATTGATTGGAGTGCCGGGGACGGTTGGGGGGGCATTGCGGATGAACGCCGGAGCGTACGGCACGCAGATCGGGTCCTATGTGCGCGAGGTGAGGCTGTACCGCGCCGCGGAGCGCAAGCTAGAAATCCTCAAGGGCGATCAAATTTCCTTCGAATACCGGCATACTTCGTTTGCTCTCGATGATATGATGCTCTCAGTGAAGCTCGTACTTCCCTCCAAGCCGTACCCGGAAATTCTCCAAGGCATTCGCATCTGCAACGAAAAGAGGCGCGCCAGCCAGCCTCTGGGCCAAAAGAGCGCGGGCTGCATTTTCAAGAACCCCCCCGGAGCGTCGGCGGGACGGATGATCGATGAGCTTGGGTTGAAGGGGCTCTCGGTCGGCGACGCCCAGGTGAGCGACCGGCACGCGAACTTTTTTGTGAATGCGGGCCGCGCGTCCGCGGCGGACATGCTGAACCTGATCGCGGATGTGCGCGAGCGGGTGCGGCAAGTTTATGGAGTAACTCTCGAAAACGAGGTGGTGGTTTGGAACGCATGAAGCCCATGCAGCGCAATGCCTCTGCCGCAAGCGAACCGGAACGTTACCGGCCGGAACTGCTCGCGGAGGACGAGCCGCGATACCTGCGCCGGCAGAAGCCGGTTGAGATTCGGCGGAAGAAGTTCAGCGGGAAAACCTGGCCCTTCTACCGCAGGGTGTTCGTGTGGATTGTGGTGTGTGCGGGACTGGTGGCCGTTGGCGTGTATTCGGCCCGCTATTTGCTCTACTCTCCGCAGATGTTCCTGGTGAAGCCGGACCAAATCGAGGTAACCGGGAATCACATCGTCCCGCCCGAAGAGGTGCAGAAGCTGTTTGTGCACGACCGGAACCGCAGTGTGCTGAGAATTCCGTTGGATGCGCGACGGGCGCAGATTGAGGAGCTGCCGTGGGTGGAAAATGCGAGCGTGCAGCGTATTCTGCCGAACCATCTAAAGGTTCTCATAACGGAACGCACGCCCATCGCCTTCTTCCGAAACGGGACGGAACTGACGCTCATCGATGTCCATGGGGTGCTGCTGGATCGCCCGGAAAGTGAGGATTTTCATTTCCCGATTGTGACCGGCTTGTCCGAGAGCCTGCCGCGCGAAGAACGAGAGAAACGCATGCAGACGTATCAGGAATTCATGAAGGATGTGGACTTGGTGCGGCCAGGATCTTCGGATAGCGTGAGTGAATTGGATTTGAGCAGCCCGCGGGACTTGCGCGTGGTGCTGACGGGACTTGGCGGCGGGGCTGATGCGCACGCGGTGATGGCCCACTTTGGGCAAAACGATTTCACCGGCAAGTACCGCATGCTGGTTGAGAATTTTGCGCAGTGGCAGGCGAATTCCGGGCCGGTGCACTCGATCGATCTGCAGTATTCCCGGCAGGTGGTGGTGAACCCCGACGCCAGCACATCGGCCGCAAAGGGCAAATAGGGTTCGCGCAGGAGCAGGAGAGCGATTTTGGCGAGGAAAGACAAATACCTGGTGGGGTTGGATATCGGCAGCTCGAAGACCTGTGTCTTGCTCGCGGAAATGGACAACGAGCAGGCGCGTTTTCTGGCCCTGGGCGCAGCGGAATCGAAAGGGCTGCGCAAGGGTCTGATCGTGAATTTAGACGCCACGGTCAGCTCCATCCGGCGCGCCGTCGAAGAAGC
>JBAVHY010000494.1:0-2633 GCA_049686315.1 Candidatus Acidiferrum sp.
ACACCGTTCCATCATAGAAATACACGCCGATGACCGCGTAGGGCGCGCAGGGAATCTTGGGTTTTTCCTCGATGCGAACAATTCTCTTACCATCGAACACCGGCACTCCGAAGCGCTCTGGGTCCGGCACTTCTTTCAGCAGGATCAACGCGCCTCCCGTTTGTGATTCAAACTTCTCTCGCGCCGTCCGGATGCTCTTCTCCAAGATGTTGTCGCCCAGGATCACGCAGACCTTTTCGCCTCCCGCAAAGGGTTCAGCCAGCCGCAACGCATCGGCGATCCCTGCTTCGCCTTCCTGATAGGCAAAACTGAGTTGCTTCAGCCCGAAGTCTTTACCGTTGCGAAGCAGACGCAGAAAATCCCCCGCATCGTTGCCTCCGGTCACGATCTGGATGTCTCGGATTCCGGCCTCAACCAGGGTCTGCAGCGGGTAATAGACCATGGGCTTGTCGTAGATCGGCAGAAGATGTTTGTTGGTCACGCGCGTGAGCGGCATGAGTCGGCTCCCCGTCCCGCCTGCGAGAACAACACCCTTCATTTGAATCTCCTTTCTCTAATCCGCTTTGATTCAAACTGGCAAGAGTTCTCCCTCAACCAATTCTCTTTGCGTATCGGCAATTCCGGGAATGGTTTCGTTGACTAACCCCGGATTCCAGATCAGTTAGGAGGCGAATCTTATGAGACATAGGCGAGGGCATGGTGAAAGCAACTAATCTTGCCCGGCCACCGCTCGGAACTGGCGCTCTGCAGGCGCTTCGTCACCATTCTCTCCTTCTTTTTTGCCACGGAAAGTATACTCGGGGACGATTTCCTTAATCTTGGCACGGATGGGGGCAGCACCATCGATCGACAGTGAAGCACGAAGCTCGTCCAATTGACGGCACAACTCCGGCCAGTTCCTCGATGCACTATTAGTTCGTTTAATTTTTTCGCAAGTTGTGGGTATCACTTTTTCATGTCCATAAAAAAGTTCCTCGTCAAGTTTTTCCCCCTCACGCAGGCCAGTGAATTTAATTTCCACTTCATCTTCTGATTTACACGAGAGCCGGATTAGGCTATGAGCCAAGTCGAGAATTCTCACAGACTCACCCATATCTAAGACTAGGATGTCTCCATGGGTTCCGATTGCAAAAGCTTGCAACACCAAGGCCACAGCTTCTGGTGTGATCATAAAGAAACGCTTAATGTTCGGATGCGTGACTGTCAGCGGCCGATGGTTGAGAAGTTGCTGTTTCAGCACGGGTATCACGCTGCCGCTGGAACCCAGTACATTGCCAAATCGTACCGAAACACAACGCATACCGTTGAACGGCTTCGATGAAATAACTAATTCGCCGATTCGTTTCGTAGCGCCCATCACATTCGTTGGATTCACAGCTTTGTCGGAGGAAATCAACACGAAGCTCTTGCAACCTGCCTCTGCGGCTAGATCCAACAGGCCAACGAGGCCAAGGACGTTATTTTTCACGGCCTCTTGAACGTTAGATTCCATCATGGGCACATGCTTGTACGCCGCGGCATGGAAAATAATCTCTGGTGAGAATTCCAGCATCAGGCTGCGCACTCGCTCGGCATCGCACACATCAGCAACGCGAAAGACAAGTTGGCCACCATTCTCATGTTCTATGAGGCCTAGGCGAAGGAAGAAGAGTCCCGTTTCGCTCTGATCCAAGCAAATAAGTCGAGTGGGCCCATAATCAAGTATCTGACGACATAACTCCGTTCCTATCGAACCAGCTGCCCCTGTTACAATTACAGTTCGCCCTGCTATCACCTTCCGGACAGACTCCAGGTCCACCTGAACCGGCTCTCGTCCTAGCAGATCTTCCAGACTGACGTCGCGGAATTGATTAATGCTCGCCTCGCCCCGAATTATATCGCTCAGCGTGGGCACCGTCTTGAAAGGTAGTCTCGTCTTTTGGCACGCATCTGTAATGCGCCGCATCTGTTTGCCAGAGGCGGAGGGAATGGCAATTAGGATTTCTTCAACAGAGTTGAACTCGACGAGAGTTCCGATTTCCTCGATAGTGCCCAGAACGGGGACTCCCCGGATTTTGACACTCATCTTAGACCTATCGTCATCCACGCAACCAACCGCTACATAGCCGCTATTGGGCCGGGCAAGCTCACGAATGACCATCTCCGCTGCAAATCCTGCTCCCACAAGAATTACTCGTTTCGAATGCAACGAAGAGTCGTATCTGACTGACTCCACTAAAACGCGCGAAGCTAGGCGCGCCCCTGCGAGAAAACACGCGGTCAATAGTGCCTCCAAAACGTAAACGGAGCGCGGGAACTCCACTACGCCGAATAGATAGCGGTTCAGGGTAAAGAAACAAACAGATCCTACAACCACGGCTTTGAGAATGTTTAGTGCGTCACTCACACTCGCGAAGTGCCACCAGCCATGATTGAGCTTGAATACGCGCAGAGCGATCAGACGAATGACAACAAGCAGTAGACCGGAAGTCAGCAAGACACGGCGATTGGGAACCGAGAAATCAAAACGCAGGAACCATGCCACGACGAAAGCCCCGATCACCAAAATCGCCTGTACAATCGAGATGAACACTGGTCGTCGGCGGAACAACACTTGCGGCAACCGAACTAAGTACTTGCGCATCATGGCCGTC
>JBAVHY010000495.1:0-1669 GCA_049686315.1 Candidatus Acidiferrum sp.
ATCCGATCGTATGCACAATCTTGTGCAGCAAGTTCGCGCTGAACTTCTTTCCCGAGGTTCCTTACCCCATATTGGTAGTGTTGTTCATCGCGCTGTTTACGGGGCTTAATCTGTTCGGGATTCGAACCTCGGCCCGCATCAACGACACGCTCGCAGCTGCCATGGGAATTGTGATCCTGATATTTCTGGCCGCGGCTGCTCGTTACGTCTTCAGCGCACCCCATGATGGCCTCGCCTTCTTCACCCGCCCTTTCTACGATCCGCGGACCTTCTCCACCTCGGCCGTCCTGGGCGGAACTTCGCTGGCGGTGTTGACCTATATCGGATTCGACGGAATTTCCACTCTTTCCGAGGAGGCCGAGAATCCCAAGCGCAATATTCTCCTGGCCACAGTTCTGGTCTGCGTGATTACCGGCGTCCTGGCCTCGATCGAAGTCTATGCGGCACAACTAGTTTGGCCCACTTCCCAACCTTTTCCCGATGTGGACACCGCTTATGTCTCCGTGGCTGGGCGCGCCGCTGGCCATTGGCTGTTCAGCCTGATCAACGTGACCCTTCTTGTGGCGACGGTCGGCTCGGGCATGTGATCGCAGTTGGGGGCCGCTCGCCTGCTCTACGGGATGGGCCGGGGCAATGCGATTCCAAAATCATTTTTCGGAGCCATCGAACCGAAGCGCCGTATTCCGCGCAACAATGTTTTGTTCGTTGGCGTGTTCGCTCTGATCGGCACAACATTCCTGACTTTTGAGCGCGCCGCCGAGTTGCTGAATTTTGGCGCCCTGCTTGCGTTCATGGGAGTCAACGCAGCTTCGTTCACAAGGTACTTCCTACGCGAACGTAAGCGGGACCTGAGTAACTTCATGGTGCCAATACTCGGATTCACCGTTTGCTTGCTCTTATGGTTGAACCTGAGCCGTCCCGCCAAGATTGCCGGCGTGGTCTGGATGACACTCGGAATCGCCTATGGAGCAGTCCGGACTCGCGGCTTCAAGGCCGAGTTGGTCTCATTCGACATTCCCGACGAAACCAACGGAGTGCCGGAAACTGCGAGTTAGCAAGGCAAGGACGAGAGAGCAAAACCGGACGACCGAAAACGCGCTTGTCAGTATGCAGGAGGAAATCGTGGCCATTATTTTGCGGCTTGTTCAGCAATACCTTCCGTCCCACAAACAGCAGTTTCACGCTCTGGAGAAACAATTCGCTGAATTAGAGCATCGTGGCATCCTCCCGCGAGGCGAGCGCATGGCTCCACTATCCGGCCGCGAAGCCGCAAACACGATCGTCTGGCAATGTCGGTTTGACTCCCTGGCCGCGGCGGAAAAAGCTCTCAAGGAAATCGAGAACAGTCCCGAACACACGGAATTGGCCGGCAAGCAACATCCGTTATTCCAGCAGAGCTGGATTGAATTTTACGAAGTGCTGGAATACTGAGTGGCTCCGGGCGGGAGTTGTACCGAAGCTGGGCTCTGTCAGTAGGGAGAGCGTTTCCTTGCAACTTTGGACGAATTCCATTCTGAAGGCACCGGCTTTGTCCGTCTGTGAGAGATGTCACAAGCGCTGTCACCAGAGTCGGCCTATCGTCGTTCCAAAGAACTACCGAGTGGGCGCACTGCTTCCCGCGACTGCACTGCTCATGTCGGACAGCGGCGCCGCTCCCCGGTCAGGCTCT
>JBAVHY010000496.1:0-6157 GCA_049686315.1 Candidatus Acidiferrum sp.
GAACACAGAGGGCACAGAGAAAGAAAGAGGAGCGGGGTGGGCGGCGAGAAAAGGCGAAGAAAAATCTAACGCAGAGACGCGGAGGGGCCAGAGTTTCGCAGAGAAGGCCAAGAGAAGAGCAACCCAAGAGGAAAGCAACCCAAGAGGAAAGCAACCCAAGAGGAAAGCAACCCAAGAGGAAAGCAACCCAAGAGGAAAGAGCCGATCTGAAGATCGGCCACTGCACAGGCAAGATCCAAAGATCGGCCAGTACACAGGCAAGATGGACCGGTCTGAAGACCGGCGAGTACAAGAGAGACTAGGAATAGAAAAGGCCGGAGGAGGAACTCCGGCCTGTTGCACTGCGTTGGGAATTGTTGGAGCGGATGGCTACTCGGGGGAGGCGACGTTGGTGCTGGCGTCGAGGATGGGGCGGTCGGTGTGCAGGCTGAGGCGGCCGATGGTGCGGTAGTCGCCCAGGCCGTTTTTGGGTTTTGGCGTGTGGTAGCCAGCGAAGAAGACGGTGAGGTCGTGGTTGCCGTCGAGAGTGGCGCTGGGAGCGTAGACGCGGCCCTCGAAGAAGCCGTTGGTGAGACCGGCGACGGGCGTGGTGGACGGGAAGGTGATGGTTTTGCCGGTGGCCGTGGACGGCGGAAAGATGGGCACGCCGTTGGCATCGACCATCAGCGTGAAGGAGTGCGTGGAAACGATGGGATTGTTGATGCCGTTGATGACGGTCCAGTGGAGGAGGTCGGAAGATTCGGCGTAACCGATGTAATGAAAGGCGTCGGAATCGCCATCAATGCAGCCACCGCCGGAGAAGAGCAGGCCGTAGTGGCTGCCGGGGAATTTGAGGATGGTGCCGGCAGTGGCGAGCCAGCGTGTGCCGGTGGCGGTAACATCGGTGGGATCGCTCAAACCTGTCAGAGCGCCAAGGTCCTTGAAGTGAATGCCGTCGGTTGTTTCGGCCAGGCGCAGGTAGGTGATGTCGTCGTTGACGGCGGTGCCATAGGGATTGCCGGCGTAATAGTTAGCGTAGAAGGTGTTGCACAGCTGCGAGGCAGGAAACGCAGTAGGAGGAGTGATGTCACCATTCAGGATCTTCTGTTCGTAGATGATCTTAACGGGCGAACTGCCGGGGACCACGCCCAGAATGCCGTCGGGATTCACGAGGCCGATAGTGTGAAAGGAATTTTCAGCCTGAGTGGTTGTGGAATCGGTGGGACCGTCATTCATCGCCGGGGCGCCGTTGAGGGGCGAGCCGGGCTGCGGGAAAAGCTCGTGAATGTAAAGGTCGTCGACGTCAATGTGATTGACGGCGCGATCGAGAGTGTAGAGATAAGTGTGGCCGGCGATGTTGAGGATGAATTGATGGCCCTGGCCGTCGTCGTCGCCGTTGTCGTCATTGTTGCCATCGTTCACGTTGTCCTTGTCGCCGTCGGGATCTTTTTGAAGCTGCGTGGGGCAAGTGCTGCGGAGTTCGAGGACTTTCTGCTGGAAGGTCCAGGTGTGGCCGGCGTCGTCGGAGACCGCGGCTGCGACGGCTTCGTCGATGTCTTTCGGGCGATAGTCGAAATAGCCCTGCAGGTGGTTGCCGTGACCGGTGATGAAGGGGAAATAGTAGGGTTGCATGCGCTCGATGCTGGGATTGGGAACCTGATTGCCGTTTTTGTCGCAGTAGCCGGCGGATTTCAGTCCGACAGCTGCGCCGGACTGCTCGAGGGTCCAGGGGCCGCCGATGACGTAGGTTTCCGAGGGCGCTCCGTTGCGAGTCCAAACGCCGTGAGGTTCCTGGGCGCGAAGTGCCGAAGCAAATCCAAAGATAGCTGCAAAAGCAGTTGCGATATAGAAGGATCGTTTCACTGATTTATCCTCTCTGGCGCACTGTGAGAAGGCACGGTGCAGTTTTTCCGCCGGCAGGTGACAGTAGACGGGGGAGCGACAGGGTTCGATGAACCGCCGGTAAATATTGTGTTACGGCACGTCGTGACTGTGGGTACGGTGAGGAGCATGCTGTTGCGGGACAACGGCTATAATGCAAGCGGCAACGAGGGGGCGAGTTGAGGAAGCGAATATGGCGGATGCTGGGGCGGGTGTTCCCGCGATGCACCATGATTTCGCAGGCGATTGCGTTCAACGTGTTTCTGGCGTTTTTCCCGACGCTACTGGTAGCGGTGGGATTCGCATCCACGTGGATCGGAAGCAAGACGGCGACGTTGGAGGCCATCCGGAATTTCACGAGGTTTTTGCCTCCCGGGAGCCAAGGGACGGTACTGGATTTCCTGGCACGGGGCGGGGTGGACATTTGGAAGTACGCGCTGGCGGGGGCGCTGGGGACATTGTTGGGCGGATCGCAGGTGATGAAACTGGTGATGGAAGGGATTCACCTGATCTATGGGGAGGAAGTGCGGATCGGATTCCTGCACCGGCAGTTGCGCGGAGTTCTGTTGCTGCTGATTACCATGGCCCCGATCGTGGTGGCGGGAATACTGGGCGTGTTCGGCAGGCCGCTGCGACATTGGCTGACGGGGGAGTTGTGGAAGGATGCACCGGTGCACGGGATGTGGTTGGTGTTTTTTCCGTTGGCGGCGATGGTGCTGGCGATGCTGGCGCTGACGGTGATTTACTGGGTGGCGCGGCCGCAGGAGAAGCTCCTGAGGCATGTGCTGCCGGGAGCGGCGGTGGCAACGTTGCTGTGGTGGGCGGCGAACGCGCTATTTGGTTTGTACGTGAGAATGGTGCCGTCCAACGTGGTGTATGGAGGCTTGGCGGCCGTGATTGGTTTGCTGGTGTGGATGCAGATTTCGGCGGTGATTGTGTTTCTGGGTGCGGCGTGGAACGCGGAGGCGGCGGCAGAGAGAAGTAGCGGCGCGTAAAGAGAAGAAGCACGAAAGCAGAGAAGCTAGGAAGTAAAAGAGTGAAGGGGTTGGCTGTGCAGAGAGTAAATGTCGAGTGTTACGCGGGGTACCGGGGCGACGAACGGCCGGTGCGATTGAAGCTGGGCGAGCAAACATTGGAGATTATGGAAGTGGAAGACCGGTGGTACTCGCCGGGGGAAACGTATTTCCGGGTGCGAGTGACAGGAGGGGACCGATACCTGCTGAGGCACGTGGAGGCGCAGGACGTTTGGAGCCTGGAAGGGTACCGGAGCGGGGCGAATTGAGCGCGATAGCGCGTTGACATGAAAAATGGCTAGGCCTATAGTTCGGGTAGTCCCACCCGCGTCATAGCGACCAGCCGGCCTGGCGTGGTGTCAGGCGAAAGGTCGCTCATGGGGGCAACGGAGGGGATGACGCTCGGGCTTGCCTACCAGAAGCTGCGCGGTCACCCGATGAGGTGGCTGGCTGTCCTTGTGATGCTGTTCACTTGGACGGCGAGAGCACGCGCGCAAGAGACCACAGGAGCACCCACGGCGGACAAAACCGCGGTCGCCACTTCGAATCCTCAGCCAGCAAAAACAGCGACAGAAACGAAGCCGGAAGTATCCAGCAAAGACACCGGAACCACATTTAAGTTGCGGGTGAACCTGGTGCAGGTGCGCGTGGTGGTGCGCGACCGCAAAGGAAACCTGGTGGAGGGCCTGAAGCGCGAGGATTTTCAGTTATACGACCAGGGGAAGCTGCAGACGGTTTCGACGTTTGGTGTGGAAACGCCGAAGTCGCGACAAGAAAGAGCCGAGGCAGCCGCGAAAACGCAGCAGGAGACGAGCGAAGAATCGGGGACAGAAAAGGTGGCGCTGCCGGAACGGTTCGTGGCACTGGTGTTCGACGATATCCACTTGAACATGACAGACGCGATGTTTGTGCGAAAGAGCGCTAAGGCGCTGGTCGAGAGCATGACAGCGACGGACCGCATGGGGCTGTTTGGAACATCGGAGCAGTTGAAGCGGGAGTTCACCAGCGACAAAGGGGAGTTGGAGCAGGCGCTGCAGGGAGTAGTGCCGCGGCCAAAGATGGGGAAGATCAACGAAGTGACGAATTGCCCGGACGTGACCCATTACATGGCGGACCAGTCCATCAATAAGAACGACCAGACGGTGTTGGCGGTGGTAACGGAAGAGACGCTGCAGTGTCAGTTTCAAGGAGACACGCGGCAACTGCAGGCCGCGGGCATGATGGCGCAATCGGCGCTACAACAAGAGCTGATTGCCGGGGACACGGACAACGAGTTTACCTACCGGGCGCTGGAAGACGTGATGAGACGATTGGCCGCCATGCCTGGAGAGCGAATACTTGTGCTGGCTTCGCCAGGCTTTCTGTTGAGCACGCAGTTTCTGGATGAAATGGGGATTATCGACCGGGCGAACCGGTCGAGCATCGTGATTAACACGGTGGATGCGCGTGGGCTGTATACGCCGGATGTGCTCGGGGATATCGCGAGCCCGCAAACGACGACGTACCGGACGGCGGGGTACAAGACCACGTACCGGGTGCAGGAGCAGAGTGAGAATGCGTACGTGCTGGCGGATTTCTCAAACGGCACAGGCGGAACCTTTTTTCATAACTCCAACGATTTGGAAGGCGGGCTAAAACGAGCGGCAGCGGCGCCGGAGGTTTCCTACATACTGGGTTTTTCGCCGCAAAACCAGAAGATGGACGGGAGATACCACAGCATTAAGGTGTCGATGGTGAAAAGGGATAAAGAGAAAGACAAGGAAAAGTACGATATCCAGGCGCGGCGGGGCTACTACGCGCCGAAGAAGGTGAACGACCCACAGGAAGAGGCCAAGCAGGAGATTGCGGAAGCGGTGTTTTCACAGGACGAAATCCACGAACTGCCGCTGGATTTGCAGACGCAATATTTCAAAACCGGAGACGTGGGAGTGCATCTGAGCGTGGTGTCGCGGATCGACTTGAAGGGAATCCATTTCCGGAAGGCGGATGGAAGAAACTTCGATAACTTGACGGTGGCGACGGTGATCTTCGACGAGAACGGGAACTACATCACGGGCGGGGAAAAGGTGCTGGAGATGCGGCTGCTGGATACAACATATGACAGGATGAGCCGCACGGGGCTGACGATGAAGTCGAGTTTCGACGTGAAGCCTGGGAAATATCTCGTGAGACAAGTGATTCGCGATTCAGAAGGGGCACAGATGGCGGCGCGCAACGGGGCAGTCGTCATTCCTTATTGAGGAGGGCGAGATGGGAAGCGAAAAAGGAATTCGAGCAGGGATGAAGGTCGCGATGGCGCTGTTCCTGACGGGAGTGACGATTGGCGGGGGCGCGGTGTGGGCGCAGACACAGGAGCCCGCGAAACCCGCCGCGGGAACGGAGCAGGCCGTGCCGACAGGCAATGTGATCCGGACGGAATCGCGAGTGGTGTTGGTGGATGCGGTGGTTACGGACAAGAAGGGGCATTACATCACGGACCTCACGCAGGGAGAGTTCAAAGTCTACGAAGACAATAAGGAGCAGGCGATAACAAGTTTTTCCTCCGGGTCGGACCCGGCGATACAGGCCGCGGGACAGAAGCACTACATGATTCTGTTCTTCGACAATTCCTCGATGGAAACGGCGGACCAGATGCAAGCGCGGAACGCCGCCACGAAGTTCATCGAGAGCAATTCCGGCGCTCAGCAATTGATGGCAGTGGTGAATTTTGGCGGGAGCCTGGTGATCCGGCAGAATTTCACCGCAAATGCAACATTGCTGAAAGCAGCAGTAAGCGGCATCGCCGCGCCAAACATCGAGACGAACGGGCAAACCTCACAGCCGGTGATGGTGGCCAGCTTGGGGATGCCTTCGCTCAGCAACGCGGAGGCGGATTTTGGAGCACGATCGATGCTGCTGTCCATTCGGAGCCTGGCCAAGAATTTGCGCTCGGTCCCGGGCCGGAAGATGTTGATCCTATTTACGGCGGGGTTTCCCCTAAGCGTAGAGAACACCTCGGAACTGACAGCGACAATTGATGCGTGCAATAAGGCAAACGTGGCGGTGTATCCGCTGGACGTGCGCGGTCTGGTGAGCGGAGCCCCGCCGATGGGTAGCGCGAGAGTCGCACCGAGAGCCAAGGAAGCGAACGCGAACGTAGCCGCGGCGAGGCATGAAGCACCAGGGATGCGGCCGAGACTGGTGCTGGCAAGCTACAAGGCTGAGGCCCTGCTTGAGCCGCAGAAGCCCGGAGGTGGCGGAGCCGGGGGCGGCACCGGCGGAGGTGGAGGCCACGGAGGCGGCGG
>JBAVHY010000497.1:0-28750 GCA_049686315.1 Candidatus Acidiferrum sp.
TCTCTGCGAATATCACGGTGTACTCATCGTGATTTCCCACGATCGCCATTTCCTGAACAGCGTCTGCACACACACCGCGGACATCGACTATCAGACCATCATCATGTATCCCGGCGGCTACGACGACATGGTGCTGGCAAAAACGCAGATCCGCGCGCGCATGGAAGCGGATAACGCCGTGCGCGAGAAGAAGATTGCCCAACTCAACGAGTTCATCGCGCGCTTCTCCGCCGGTACGCGTTCCGCGCAAGCCACTTCCCGGAAGAAAGAAGTGGAGCGTTTGCAGACCTCGGAACTCGCAAGATCAAACATTCAGCGGCCGTACATTCGCTTCCAGACAGAAACACCTTCGGGCCGCGTGCCTCTGGAGGTGAAGCGCCTGGCGAAGTCCTACGGCGACCTGAAAGTCTTCGACCATTTTTCCGCTCACGTGACCCGCGGCGAGAAGATTGCGCTTACGGGACGCAACGGCGCGGGCAAAACGACCATGCTGAAGTCACTGATTCGCAACGCAGGCAAGTTCATTGGCGATGCGGAACACGAGTTCACGATTGATTCCGGCACCGTTACTTGGGGGCACGAAGTTTCCATTGGCTATTTCCCGCAGGACTTCACCTATACCATCGACAAGAGCAAAGGCGTCACCGCGCTGGAATGGTTATGGCAATACAAGCCGCATTTTAGCCAGGAAGAAGTTCGCGGCTTTCTGGGACAGATGCTGTTCAGCGGCGAAGATGCGCTGAAGCCTACTTCCGCACTTTCGGGCGGCGAATGCGCGCGGCTGATTTTCTGCCGCTTAATGGTGCAGAAACCGAATTTCCTCGTGCTGGATGAGCCGACAAATAACCTGGACCTGGAAGCGATCAACGCGCTGAATATCGCGCTGCAGAAATACGACGGAACGATTCTGCTGGTGACGCACGACGAGGATGTGCTCGAGGAAGTCGCCACGCGCATCTGGAACTTCAAAGATGGCAAGATCGAGGACTTCAAGGGCACCTACGAAGATTTTCAATCGTCCGTGGCGCAAAAGACGCGCTAATCTTCCCTTCTTGCACCCCACGATCGCGACGGAAAAATCGTTGCTTGTCGAATTCCGGCGCCACCGCTACATCGAAAAACCCCACCATCATCTCGTCGGAGGTCTGCTCTCCCCAGCGCACTGCGGCATCTGGGTCAGGATTGTGCATATTGCCCCGCGAATTGTCGTACCACGCCACCGCCTGCAGCTCCGTTCCCGCCTGCAACGCCAGCGGTTCTGCCAGCCGGTAGCTCATCTGCCAATGAAAGTGATAATTCACGCGCAACAGAGTCTCAATGCGCTTGTCCTTATGTACAATGTTGTACTCAAACCGCTTACCCCTCAAGTGCATGTGCGGGAAAAAGCTCAGCAGCAACGCGTCGTTCGGCAGCGTTCCCCGCGCCTCCACCCTGTAATCCGGCGCCCCCGGCGGAATCACGAAATGGTCATTCGTCAATTGCAAGGTCAGCACCCTCTGCTGCGGCGCCTGATTCGAAAAAATCAGTCCAATCCGTGTCACGTCCCTTCCTGCTTTTCCATTCGTCGTGTAGTGCATTTGAAAGACCAGGTCAGACCCGGCCGGAATATATTTCGCCATGCCCTCAGGCCAATTGTCCGGCGTGCTCCCGGGTGCATACACCAGCAAGATGTCGCTGTCCGTCCACATCGCATCTTTCCGATCCCCCTTCGTGGTCAGCATCGCCGCCGTGAACGGCCTACCAACGGGTGCGTGCCGCAGCCACCGCGATCCCGGTGGCCGCACATAAACCACCGCGTGATGCACATTCTCCGGCATTCCCGGCAGAATCTCTGATCTCCGCACCCATCGCCCTTCCGCGAACTGTGTCGGCACAATCTCGTAGGTGTAGTCCACTTCTCCTTCCGCCGGAATTGCCACTCCCTCGGTCATCGTCACGATCAGTTCCGGCGCCGGGATCGTCCACCGCCCTGTCCACTTCCGCGCTGGCGGCGCGTCGTTGGGATTACCTGCCGGCGCGTTCGTGTCCGCCCACGCTGCCAGAACAGCAATCTCGCGGTCGCTCAAGGACGGATCGTTCGAAAACCTTCTAATGCCCTTTTCCGCAAACCATGGCGGCATGGTCCTGTTCTGCGCCGCCGCACGGATCGCCCTCGCGTTTCGCGTCGCCTCTTCGTACGTTTCCAGCGCCATAGGCGCGATGCCTCCCGCCCGATGACACGTCTGGCAGTGCTGCTGGAGAATCGGCAGAACATCCCGATAAAATGTTGGCTGCGATGGCGCACCTTCCTCCATTGAAAAATGAACGGTCTTCACGTGGAATGTCAACATGACACCCAGAAGGAAGGCGAATCCTCCCGGTCGAATAAGCATCGCTTTCATGTAATAGTGCGGGTGCGCAGATGCAATTTCTTATTGCCCATCGTGAAGGTGGAGCAAGGTTGTTTAGCGGCCGCCCTCTGCGGCTGACTCCTTTTCGCTCAACTACTCATCGTCTCAAACCTGAGCTGTCGTGCTCTTCAATAGAATATCCAAATCATCCGGGTGAATCGCGCACAGAAGCGCGTCCTCGCGCTCGATGTCCCCATTCCGGATCAGCGTCACCAGCGATTCCTCCAACGTAAACGAGCCCTTTTTCTTCGTCAGCGGTATCTCCTGGTGCAGGTGCTGCAGGTTGTTGCGGCGGATGTGATGCCGCGCCCCGTATCCGATCATTAACAACTCCGCCGCAGGCATGCGCCCGCCGTTCTTACACGGCAAAAGGATTTGCGTCAGCACCGCGGCCAGCCCCATCGCCAGTTCTTGCCGAATGGAGTTCTGCCGCTCCACCGGAAACGAATCCGCAATCCGCGCCACCGTCGAGGCCACGTCTGTCGTGTGCAAAGTTGAAAGCACCAGATGCCCCGTCTCCGCCGCCGAAACCGCGATTCTCATCGTTTCCGGATCACGCATCTCGCCCACAACGATTACGTCCGGGGCTTGCCGCAGCGCCGCGCGCAACGCCGTCGGAAAATCCGGCGCATCCGTCCCAATTTCCACCTGCTCGATCACGCTTCGGATGTGTGTGTGTTCGTATTCAATGGGATCTTCGATCATCACAATGTGCCGCGCCTCGCGTATATTGATCTCATGGATGAGCCCCGATAGCGTTGTGGACTTTCCCGACCCTGCCGGACCGCCAATCAGCACCAGCCCGCGCGGCAGATGAGCCAGATTGCTGACTGTCGCGGGTAAGTGCAGTTCCTGCAGCGGCGTCACGCGTGTAGGCAGCGCTCGAATCGCGGCGGCCGCATGCCCGCTTTCTCGATGAAGATTGATTCGGAACCTTCCAACCCCGCCGATGCGATAAGAAGAGTCGGCAATCAAATCTTCCCTGTAGAGCCGCAGCGCATGCCGCGACAGCGCGGGAAGCACGGCCGCCTCAATGTCGGATCCATCCAGCGTGTTGGGTTCGATCTTTCGCAGTTCCCCCTGCACGCGAATACACGGGTACGCGTTTTCCACCAACAGCAGATCGCTGCCACCTCGCGCTACCAGTGTCGTCAGCCAATGGTCCAGGCGCGCGGTCGCCGAAGCGTCGGCGGGTTCGGAGCTGTGGCCTTCGTTCAGCTCTCGTACCAGGCGATTCAGTTCTCCGGAATTGTCCATTTCCGCCTCACGCGTTTGGCTGCGGAAGCAGGCAGTTTGGCCCACCAGCCCCGCAAAGTCCAGTCAACCAGAATCCACAATCTGCCTGGACACCAGGAAGGATTAAACCTCCATCCGTCCTGCCAGGCCTCTTCTTTCGGAAACGCCTCACGCCCCCGTCTGCTTCCTCAGCGTTGGCCGCAACTCCAGATTGCGCACCAGCCGGTGCAAGTAGTTCGCATGCACGCCCAACTGTTTGGCCGCTTCCGTGATGCTTCCTCCGGTTTGCTCCAGCGCGCTGAGAATCAGTTGCTTTTTCAGGTTGCGAATTGCCTCGTGATACTTCGTCGCCGCGTTTCCCCCACTTTTCGCGCTTTCCAACAGGGCATCCGGCAAATCCTCGGGGAGGATCCGTTCCGAAGAACCAACCACCACCGCGCGCTCCATCGCATTCTCCAGTTCGCGGATGTTGCCTGGCCAGTCGTACTGCGTCAGGCAAGCCAGCGCTTGATCGGAAATCCACCTTACACCTCGGCTGCACTTCTTCGCATGACGCGCCATAAAATGCTCCGCCAGCGCCGGTATGTCATCCGGGTGTTCACGCAGCGCCGGAAGCGTGATGGAGATAACATTGAGCCTGTGAAACAAGTCGGCGCGAAATTTCTCTTCGCGGACAGCCTTCTGCAAGTCCTTGTTGGTCGCGGCCAGGAACCTCACGTTGATCTTGATCGGCCGCGTTCCGCCCACGCGCACAAACTCCCGCTCTTGCAGCACGCGCAGCAGCTTGGCCTGCAGGATCGGCGAAAGCTCTCCAATCTCGTCGAGAAAAATCGTTCCTCCCTCCGCGACTTCCAGGTATCCCTTTTTTTGGCAGACCGCGCTGGTGAACGCCCCTTTTTCATGGCCGAACAGCTCGCTTTCCAGCAGCGTCTCAGTCAGCGCCGCGCAGTTCAGCGCCACAAACGGATGGTTTCTTCTCGCGCTGTTCTGGTGAATTGCGCGCGCCGCCAATTCTTTGCCCGTCCCGCTCTCGCCGCAGATCAGCACGGTGGAATCGCTCGGAGCTACACGCTCGATAAACTGATAAACCTCGCGCATGCGCGCGCTTCCGCCCACCATGTCGTGCGTCAGGCTGACTTCCGCGCGAAGCCGTTGGTTTTCGCTCCCCAGCCGCTCAAATTGCCGCGCATTTTCTATTCCGATCACCCCGAGCCCCGCAATAGCAGACAGCAATTGCAGGTCATCCTGGGTGAACGTCGTCGCCGGGCTGCTGGATTCCAGATAGATGATCCCGATCGCGCGCCCGCTCGACATCATCGGCACACACAGAAATGCGCGCCGCGGCCTTCTCTCTTTCCCCTCCTCCGGCGCATCGGATTTCCCGTCTGCCCCTCCGCTGTCAATCAGCGAGACTCCCTCTTCCATCACCCGCCGCACAACCACCTGACTCACGTGAACGGGATGATCCGGCCCCAAAACGCGGTCCCACGCCACTTGGGAGCGGACCTCCAACGAGTCCTCTTCTGTCAGCAGAATGGCCCCCCGCTCGGCCGGTATCACGTCGAAAATCAATCCCAGCAATTGCCATGGCAGCGATTCTTCGTCGCGCAACGACCCGATCGCCCTGCTGATTCGCAGCAACGCGCTAAGGTTTCGCGCCACGCGCGCCGGTTGCGGAAGGGCCGCCAGCGATTCCGGCTGCAGGTTAAGAAGTACATCAGTCTGCAACTCTACCGCCTCTGCTGTCAGCGATTCGCCCTCATCGAGTTGCACCGCGCTGCTCGCCGCGTTGCCGGACTCTTCCATCTGGAAAAGAAAGACGGAATTCCCCACTGTTATTTCGTCCCCGGCCTTCAGTTCCCGCTGCCTCACGGGAATGCCGTTGACCAACGTGCCAGAACAGCTGTTCAGGTCGCTCAGAATGTATCGCCCTTCACGAACGGCAATTCTGCAATGATGCGGGGACACCTCCGGGTCATCCATCCGGACGAAGTTGTCCGCATCCGAACCCAGCGCCACTTCGTCCTTCAGCGCAAATTCGTGTTTTCTTAGCGGGCCGCTGATTGTCAGGAGTTTCGGTTCCACGGTCCGGCCTTATCTTGGGGTATTCTCCTTACGTGAAAGCCCCGACTGCAAGGGCGTAATTCTAGCGCCAACCGCCGAGCATCACCACTCTCATTCAACCCACACCCAGACCGGTCATTTCGAACGGCCCTTTTCTTCGTAATGCAATCTAGCTAAAAGCCCTATCTGTTGGGATAGAAAGCCTATCCGAATAGCTAGAAACCCGCCGCCGCACCTCCTGGCACCAGCCAGCCGGAGAATGCCACCGTCATAACTAGATATTTATCAGGCACTTGCGGCGCATTCTGGCAAATTCCATCCCCAGGTGAATATCGAAGAGCTTTTCGATATTTGGGCGCCCCTTTCCGTTCGCCTAACTCCACGGATAGCTTCGTCAGCCTTATTTTCACGTCGCCCTCCTGTTGTTTTTTGTTGTTCGCCCGCAACTCATTCTCTAGCAAGCAAATGCAACTCTTTCGTCCGCCGCCGCTCTCCTTCCTCCGTTTGGCATTTCGCCTGCCTTTATCTTCGGCGTTGCCCGGTTCACAAGAAGATTCCAAAGAGGTGGTCAATGAAATTTCAAAGCTTTTCTCGCACGCTAACGATCGCGATCGGATTCGGGGCGGCCCTGTTGTTCGCGAACTCTGCTCCCGCTCAGGAAATTGCCAACACTCAGTTCGACGACGGCCCTTTCATGGCTTACGCACAGCCCGCCCCAGCCAGTGACCTCAGCCCCGTAGTGGCAGCTCAGGGAACTGAGAACTCCCAGTTCGTTGACGGACCCGTGGTTGCCGAGTTTCCCCAGCCCATCGCCCCCCTAGTGCCCCGCGTTCTCAGCTCCGCGGCAACGATTGTGACTCCGAACGTGGCTCAGGAAGCCGCCCTCTCCATGCGGACTTCCACAGAAGACTGGATGATCTCAGCCTTATTCGTTTGCATCGCTTGGATCGCTCTGTACGCGCTGTCAGAAGCGAAGCGCGCTAACCGGAATCTGGAAGCCCGCACCGGCACTGGCATCAACAACCCGGCCGCTCTTTCCTGACCACCCGCCGGAAAACTGCCACCCAGCTCTGGGAGCTTGGCCGCAAGCCACTCCCGGAGCTTTCGCCGTTTTCGCGGGCTGCCGTCCGCTGGCCCTATTTGGGAATGAAGTTGGAGGAGGGATTTCTCCAAAAGCCTTTGTCTCGAGGTTCGTGAAGTTTGATTCTGCTAAATGCGGCCCAGTAGGTTGACATCCAAAGCACAGACATAGTTGGAATCCAGTAAAGATCCTTACCGAGGATTCCGGGCTCTCTCTCGACCAGTCCGAATGCGACCCAATTCAAAACTGTTGCGATACTTGAAAGGCCGACCAGGGCCCACAAGATGTAACGCCCCGATCGGCTTCTTGGGAAACAGCGACGAGCCCAAGCAACCCGAAGAGAAATACAATTGCGGAAATTGTGACAAATTCGGGCTTCGGCAGTCCAGGCCCATCAAAGCCATTCGATATATCAACAATCGTACAGGGGAAATAAATCGTGCAACGAATGAGGATGTGGAGAAGGGGATGAGGATTGACCATCAGAAACCACGCCATCAGATTTTGGAGTGGTGGGTAGTCTGAAAAAACACCGAGCGCTCCAACACAAATATAGCCCAGGAAGACAAATGCCAGATAGAGAGCTCCATACGACAGGTCAAATCGCTGTTTCATGACTTACCTTAAACACATTCATCCCAAATAGGAAATAGTCCAAGCGGTACATGACGCTCAACAAAAGGTTTAGCGAGTCTCCTCCTCGCTTGTTATCCCGGCTTTTGCCAACTCCTGTCTACTGGCGTACTCGGACAAGTGACCCACTACCCTCCATTGTGCTTGGGGCTTTCACCCTCCTTGCCTTATAATGTTAAGTTTGCTCATCCATTCAGGAGAACTCTGGAATGCCTGGAGCCTTTGACAACCAGAAAACCGGCGTCCGTATCCTCTTCGGCGTCATTATCGGCATGCTGGCGCTCAGCATGCTCCTCTATCTTGTGCCGCAAGGACCGGATAGCGCGCAAACTGCTGGCGACGTCGTTGCCAAGATTGGCGATCAGACGGTCACCCTCGCGGACATTAATCAGAAACTGAACGACATCCGGCGCAACAATCCCATCCCGCGGCAGCTCGAAGGCCTCTACGCCAGCCAGATTCTCAAGCAACTCGTCTTTCAGAAGGAAGTCGAGTACGAAGCCAAGCGCCTCGGCATCAGGGTCAGTGACAAGGAACGCGCCGACCGCATTCGCCAGTTTCTCCCCACGGCTTTCAATGGGGACACCTTCGTTGGATACGACGCTTACGCCCAACAAGTCCAGCAGCGCTTCCAGATGAACGTTCCGGAGTTCGAAGAGCTGGTGCGCTCCAGTCTGGTTGAGGAAAAGTTCCACCGGCTGCTCACCGATGGCATCAGTGTCAGCCCCGCGGAAATCCAGGATGAGTTTCGTTTCGAGAATGAAAAAATCAAGCTCGAATACGCCGCCGCCAAGCCCGAAGACTTGGCCGGCAGCATCAATCCCGACCAGGCCGAAATCCAGTCCTACTACGATCAGAACAAGTCCAAATTCCTGATCCCTGAAAAGCGTGTTGTCCGTTATGGCCTGCTTGACCTGAGCCAGCTCCGTCAGTCCGTCTCCGTCACTGATGACGAGCTTAAGATGGACTATCAGCAGAAAATCCAGCAGTACCAGGTTCCCGACCGCGTGCACGCCGAGCATATCCTGCTCATGACCGTCGGCAAAACCGACGCTGAGGTTGTTGAAATTAAGAAAAAGGCCGAGGACATTCTCTCCCAAGCCAAAAAGAAGGGCTCCAATTTTGAGGAACTCGCCAAAAAGTATTCCGAGGACCCCGGCTCCAAGACCAAAGGCGGCGACCTCGGCTGGCTCCTTCATGGCCAGACCGTTCCGGAATTCGATCGGACCGCTTTCAGTCTGCCCAAGGGCGAAGTCTCCGACCTCATCCGCACCCAATACGGTTTTCACATCATTAAAGTCCTGGATAAGGAGTCCGCGCACACCAAGACTCTGGACGAGGTAAAGGACTCCATCCGCACCCCTCTGCTTCTCCAGAAGGTTGACCAGCAATCCGCTGCCGATGCCGACAAAATCTCCGCGGAAATCCGCCAATCCAACAAGACCAGCCTCGACGACCTGGCCCGCAAGTACCACCTTGCCCTCTCCGAAACTCGCCCCCTCGCCCCCAACGACCCCGTCCTAGAACTGGGCAATTCTCAGGACGTCAAGGATGAAATCGTGCACCTCCGCCAGGGCGAGCTCAGCCTCCCCATCCGCACCGACCGTGGCTACGTGGTCCTCTCTCTCAAACAGGTTTTGGCCGCGCATCCGGGCTCTCTTGAGGAGGTTCGCGACAAGATCATCTCCGAACTCAGGCAGCAGAAAGCCGAACAATTGGCACACACCAAGGTCGAGGATCTCGCCAAGCGCGTTAAAGCGGGCGAAAAGTTTGATTCCGCCGCCAAATCCCTCGGCATCGAACCCAAAACCTCCGACCTTATCGCCCGCAACGGCACCATCCCCGGTCTCGGCAACGCCAAACAACTCGCTTCTGCCTTCTCCCTCAAAGCCGGCGATGCCGGCGCTCCTCTTCAGATGGGCGTTTCATGGGTTGCCTATCAAATCGCGGAAAAAGTCGAGCCCGATCCAGCCGATTTCGAGAAGCAAAAGAAAACCATCACCGACACACTGCTTCAGTCCAAGCGCACTCTGGCCTTCGACGCCTTCCGGACCACACTCGAGGAGCGCCTAAAGCAAGAAGGTAAGCTCAAATTGATGACCGATAAAATGCGCGGTTTCGGTACTCTTGGATAGCCTAACTGGCAGATAATAAATAGGTTATATTTTATTCGGCACCCTCTTGCCCTCGGCTTCCCCACCCGCTAGCCTATTTCGGTCTGCTTCAGGCCTGCTCGAATGGAAGTCCTTCACAAGATTTCGCCCTTCTTGGGGATAGTTGTCGAGCAATCCGCCTGTTTCAGTCCACTCTCGCGGTCTTAGGAATCCATCATGAGCAAAGTCTTGCCGCTACGCGCCAACCACCTTCGGAATGACTATCGGTGCAGCATGGAGTTGAACCAAACCGGGAAGTATTGCGTCCGCGTCCGTGTCCAATACCCGCGCCACGCCTGGAATCTGGGCGTTTTCTTCCTCGCCTCCTCCTTCGACCGCGCCATGAAGAAGTTGGGTGATTCTCTTCGCTTCCTCCAGCGAAACGAGGAAAAACTATGGTTTTGGGGCGTTGACCGCGCCGCGGACCTTGGTTTTTCCGCCGAGTTCCTCCAGGAAGGCGGCCTCCAACTCGACCGCCGCATCGAGTTTCCGCGCAAAGCTTCCAACCTCTCCATCGAGCCGGAGCGTGATGTTCCGGCCTTTGTCCTTGGCCCTGTTCGCCGGGGTCTCGCCGAATCCGTGGAGTCAGGCCGCGTCCGCCTAGCGGGTGACTAGTCAAAGGACTTTCCAGCATGAACAGCTCTCGGAAACCCCTCTTATTCGTTCTTGTCGCGACTTTGCTGCTAGTCGCGGCGAGCGTGGCCGCACGATCTGCACCGAAGTCTCAGGCCGACCCATCCACCCATCAAAGTGACAATGCAACGAAGCCTGCGGCGCCAGCTCCTTCTACTACCACCCCTGCCGCTGCCGCGCCCGCCAAACCCTCCCAAGCCCAACAGTCTCCCCCCGCGAACCCTCGCGGGGCGGGCCGTAGCTCTTTACCCCGGCCAGCGTTCTGCGTTTAATTTATTTTCAAGGAGAAAACTGCATGAAGAGAAATGCATTACGGATGTTGCTTGCCGCTCTCGTCCTCATTCTGGGCGTCAGCGTCGCTGTTTCTCAGCCGCAAACTAAGAGTACAAAACCGCCCGCGGCCGCTTCCGCCGCAAAAACCCAGTTGGTTGACATCAACAGCGCCACCAAAGCGCAGCTCGATGCGCTTCCCGGTATCGGCGCCATTTACTCCCAGAAGATTATCGACGGCCGTCCCTATGCAATGAAAACCGACCTGGTCAAAAAGAAGGTGATTCCCCAGGCCACTTACGCCAAGATCAAGGACCTGATCATCGCCAAACAACCGAAGTGACGCACTCCTGAATCAGGGGGCGGCTCACGCTTTTCCCAGCCGCTCCTTCCATCTCCCTTATTTCTACCTCACCAGCACTTCGCCCTTGCCCACCATCTGCTCGTTTAGCCACAGCCGGTACTTGTAACTCCCCGTCTTTGTACCTGTAACCACCGGTCCGCTCAGCAGTCTCATTCCCATCGGTGCCTGAAAAATATTCGACGAAAACGGGCAGCGGTTGGCGTCAAACTCCACTCGCAAGTTTCCCGCATCGGAAATCCAGCTCACTTGGTCGCCCGGGTCCAGCACCACGGCTTGCGGCACCAGTCCCACCAATACCGGCCGTTCCGCCATTCTTCCTCACTCTCTCTCTTCTTCCCTCGCACGATAGCACATCCCTCTACATCCTCCTATAATCCGGCCTTATCCATCGGCCTTCCCCCATGTTGCTTGACCGGTACTGGAACTCTCCGTACACTTACTCTCGTGGTCCGTTGCGCCGCTCTCTCACTCTCCTCTTGCGCCCAACCACCTGAATTGGCGTGTTTGTAACGCGCAGGAGTCTTACTGCATGGCATCCGTCGCTCGGCCTTTTTCTATCCCACTGCCCAACGGCGCACGATTGCACCTTGTTTCCACTGTTCCTTTTCTTCTCATTCATCTTGCTGCCCTCGGGATCTTCTTCTTCCCGTTCAAGTGGTACTACGTGCTCGCCTGCTTCCTCACCTTTGAAATTCGCATGCTCTTTGTCACCGCCGGTTATCACCGCTACTTCTCTCACCGCTCCTTCAAGACCAGTCGCTGGTTCCAGTTTGTCCTCGCCTGGATGGCCATGTCCTCCTCGCAAAAGGGCATTCTCTGGTGGGCCGCTCATCATCGCCATCATCACCGTTTCTCCGATCAGGAGGAGGATCTCCACTCACCCACGCTCTTTGGCTTCTGGTGGTCCCACGTCGGCTGGATTCTCTCCGACAGATACAATGAAACTCGTTTCGACTACATCGGCGACTTCGCCAAATTTCCCGAACTCCGCTGGTTGAACAAGTATTACCTCGTCCCGCCTGCTGCCCTTGGTGTCGCGCTATGGCTGATCGGTAGTTGGCCGCTGCTCGCCTGGGGCTTCTTTCTCAGCACCGCCCTTCTCTGGCAC
Organism: Candidatus Acidiferrum sp.; assembly: GCA_049686315.1. GTDB lineage: Bacteria > Acidobacteriota > Terriglobia > Acidiferrales > UBA7541 > Acidiferrum. The sequence continues at coordinate 11,933 of JBAVHY010000497.1, forward strand.
GGCACCTTCACCATCAACTCGCTTTCCCACATCTTCGGCAACCGCCGTTTCCCGACCTCCGACACCAGCAAGAACAACTGGCTCCTTGCTCTCCTCACCCTCGGCGAAGGCTGGCACAACAACCACCATTACTTTATGGCTTCCGCTCGTCAGGGCTTCTACTGGTGGGAAATCGACATCACCTTCTACATGCTCAAAGTTCTTTCCTGGTTCGGCTTCATTCGCGAACTTCGCAAAGTCCCGGACCGCGTCCTCGCCGAGGGCCAAGCCCTTGACGCCGCCTGATTCCTTTTGCAATCGTGAGCTTTTCGCCCGCTACGGTAGGGGCACGATAAATCGTGCCCTCTCGGGTTTTTCTAGTCTCTGTAGAGGCCGCCTTCTGAGGCGGGCGCCTTTTCCACGTAATGAAACCAGCCCATTCCTGCTCAGTACGTCCCCAGCGAAACCCTCAGCACCTGCGCAACCGAACTAAAATTCAGACCCCAATCGGTCTGATCGCCATTCCAGATGCGTCTGCGTTTGAATTTCTCCCCTACGTATTCGCCTTCTTCCACGCGCATGAACTGTCTTTGCTTCCCCGAAGCCGCGTCGGCCAAGTGGAAATCCACTCGGCAATGCACTCCCGTCACCAGAAACTCGTTCTCTCCCAGCCGCGCCACTAGCGCGCCCCCCACAGGTTCAGAATTACCCGCAGGATTGTTCCCCGGTCCAAACTGTCCCAGCCCATACGACACCGTGATTTCCCAAGGGTCGAATTTCAAGCTTTGCGTGACCCGCCCTTTTTCTTCCGCTACCGCCTGCAGTTTGCCCTCGAAATTCAGCCGCGCAATCTCGCGCTGCATCGGGCCAATCAGTTCGTAGTTCAATGCAAACGGCGTCAGCGTCTCCTCGTTGACTTTCGTGGCTCCTAACGGCGCATTGTTGTATCGCGTATAGTCGATCCCAAACGGCGCGAACCCGATCGCCTGGTGCCCCAAGGCTGCGAAGAAGTACCGTGCATACTCCGGGCTGTTCCCCGTCTCCGGCACAATTAGTGCGTTATCCGGCCGCTGATACAACTCCAGCACCTTCAAATATTCCGCGCTGCCGCTCATGTAAATGTCGGGCCCAATCACATCAATCGATGGGGCCGCAGCCTTCCAGATAGGGATCACGTTATCCGTTGGCCCGCCACTTTCGTAACTTGGCGGACGCCCCGGCTTCAGTGGATTTCGCAGTGCGGCGTTCGCGCTCAGTGGCAACGGGTACACTGCCTTTCCAGCCGCCGCCACTTGCTCGACATACCGCGCTACCGACCACGCGTGGAAAAACTCTTCCGCGTCTTCTCCAAACACTTGCTGCCAGTTCTCCGCCGGATTCTCCGCCTTCTTCCCCAGTGCCTTCAGCAGTTCCGCAGGCACCGACGCCTCGAACAATTTCTGCGCAGCTGGCGAATAGTCGCGCACGCTCCCCCACGTCCCCGCCTCGTTTTCCACCTGCACCATCAGAACCGTGCGCTGGTTGTCGGCTGTTTTCAGATGGCGCATCAACGCCGTGAACGCCCGAACATCCGCCTGCAACGCCTCGTTCGCAAAAGGAGACGGCGAATCCACGAACTTCCCATTCTCCCCAACTACTCGCGGATAGCGCTCCGGCGCACGTTTCATCCACTCCGGCATGTAGTGCCCGCTGCCATTTTTCCACGTCCCGAACCACAGCAGCACCAGGTGCACCTGATGTTCGCGCGCCTGCGCCAGCAACGTATCCACTACGCCGTAGTCAAACCGCCCCGGCTCGGGCTCGAGCTGCTCCCAATACACCGGCATTTCCACCGTGTTGGCATGCAGAAACTCAATTGCTGGCCACACCTTTGGAAGCATCGCTGGCCACGCGCTGGAGTTATTCACCTGCGCTCCCAGCATCAAGTAAGGCGCGCCGTCCACCATCAGCGCAAACCGCCCTTCTTTCTGCACCAGTCGCGGCAAATCTTTCTGCACCGTCTGCGCACACACCATCCCTGCCAGCGCGCACGTCAGCAGTGCCGCCACGCGCACCATTACGCAAAATTCTTTCTTGACCCCGTACATTGTCATCAGGATTGGCACCTGTCTTCCGTATTCAACGCCTCGACCAATCAGCTCCACTATATGCCAAGCCAAGCCGGAGGCGTGCCACAAGCTAGCCCAGCCCGCGAGGGCTAGGTCAGCAAACGGGCCAACCACCAGCGCCGTAGGTGCGACACTTCCTTCCACAGGACACCCCGAATTTCAATACGTTTGCTAGGATTTCAACATAGCCACACCGGACCTAGCAAAGTAAGTGGCGAAGCTGGGATAATCCAGAATGTGATCCGCCAACCCGATGGCAAGTGGCTCATCGTTCCGCATGTCCGCACCCCGGTTGGCGCGGAGCCGCTTCCTCTGCCGAAATGAATTTTGCATGAGGGGAAAAATGAAAAGTCCGCGCGCTTTTGCTTCGCAGTCCCACCTCGCTCCTCGGCCCGCATTTCGCTTCGCGTGCATCACCTTCCTCGTAGCCGCGCTTTTGAGCATCACCGCCAGCCTCACCGCTCAGGAGCACGATGACACGGGCGCGGCCGCTGCCAGGGTGATGTCCCTCGAGACGCTCTGGAACCAGGCGCAGGTGGATCGCGACGTTCACGCGCTCGGCCAACTGGTCCCGGAGACTTTTTTCTACGTCGACACCACCGGCAACCTTAAAACCCAATCGGAATTCCTCGATAATGTGAAAAACGGCCCGGACCATCCCACCGAGCTCAAGAACGAAATGCTCGTGGCCCACGCCTATTCCAACACCGTCGTCGTAACCGGCGTGTACCGCAGAAAGGGAACTGCCGCCGGAAAGCGCGTCTCCGAACACGGCCGCTTCACCGATACCTGGGTGCAGACGAACGGCGCGTGGCTCTGCGTCGCCCGCCAGTCCACCCTAACCGAAAAGTAATTTCTCCCGTCGCCTGTCGTCTTCTTTATAGCGGCGGCCTTCTGAGGTCAGCCCATTTCTTTTGGTTCGTAGTGACCACTACGACCCGAAGCGAAGGCGGACCCAAGCAGGGGCTGAAGACCCCGTCGCCACAACGGCTTTGGGAGGAACGTGGGGGAAGCCAATTTGACCGTTGCGCCCATCCCTTTCCTGCGCCACACTACCCTTTCCCGCCGTACTCCTGCGCTCCCCGAAGTACGCCCTGGCGGGACTTCCTTATCGGTTCGGAGCGAACCCCTGAAAGGGTAATCCTATGACCAATCCAATTGGCGAGCTCAATCCCCCCACTCGCTTGATGATGACTCCCGGGCCGTGCTCGATCGACCCGCGCGTCTATCGCGCACTTGCTACACCGATTGTTGGCCACCTCGATCCGTGGTTCCGGGGCTGCATGGACGAAACCCAGATCCTTCTGCGCCAACTATTCCAGACCGAGAATCGCATCACCTTCCCGCTTTCCGCCTCCGGTTCCGGCGGCATTGAAGCTTCCGTGCTGAATTCCCTGGAACCGGGCGACGAAGCAATCTGCTGCGTCAACGGCTTATTCTCGCAACGCATGCACGTCATTGCGCAGCACACGCCCGCCACAATTCACCTCGTCGAAGCGCCGTATGGAAAGCCCATCGATGCTGAGGACGTGCGCAAGGTGGCCAAGGGCCGCAAGATCAAGATGATCGGCTTCGCGCAAGGGGAAACTTCCTCGGGTGTGTTGACCGAGGTGGATCCCATCCGCAAAGTTGCCGATGAATGCGGCGCGCTGCTCGTAGTCGACACCGTTGCGTCGCTGGCCGCGGTGCCGCTGCACGTCGACAAGCAGAGAATTGACATTTGCTTCAGCGGCTCGCAGAAAGCCATCAGCGCGCCTCCGGGGATGTCTCCGATCACCGTGAGCCCGCGCGCCGAAGAGGCCTTCCGCAATCGCAAATCGAAAGTGCAGAGCTGGTACTTCGATCTTTCCACCGCCATGAATTATTGGGGCAAGGACCGGCTCTATCATCACACCCCGCCGATCTCGTTGATTTACGCGCTGCGGGAAGCAATGCGCATTTGCATTGCCGAGGGTCTCGAAGCGCGCTGGGAGCGCCACCGTGTCAATCAACTTGCCCTGGTCGCTGGCGTCGAAGCCATGGGCCTGAAATTATTGGTGGAGAAGCCGAAGGATCGCTTGGTCACCGTCACGGCCGTGATGATTCCCGCCGGCATCGATGAGGCTAAACTGCGCAACCAGTTGCTCGACGAATTCAACATTGAGATTGCCGGTGGCATTGGCGCGCTGAAGGGCCAGATCTGGCGCCTTGGCACCATGGGCTACTGCAGCCAGAAGCCGTTCATCTTTGAGCTGCTCGCCGCGCTGGATAAGGCGCTGCTCGATCAAGGCCACCGCCACGCTCCCGGTGCTGGCATCGCCGGCGCCATTCACAGCTACGCCCAAGCGGAGACTCCAGTCGGCGCCGCCCGCTGATTCTTGCGTTTTTTGCAAGGACCGCGCCTTCCGCGGCGGACCCTACAGGACATAAGCAATACAGAAAGAGGCGGAAACGCTATTTGTAGATTGACCACCGGGGACTAGGGGATTTCGTGCAGGCGCAGCAGGGTGTGCTAAATTTCAAAATTAGAGCACCCGCAGCACGGAACCTTGTGACCACGCAGATACCGACCGAACCTCGCCGCCCCACGGCCGCACCGACGCCTCCCCAGGCGCCAAAGATCCGACATGTGGAAGTGTATTGGCACACGGTAACGTACAAGACCGTGGTGCTGCTGGTTCTGCTGGTGGTTGTGATCATCATAGCGGGCATGTACGTGAGCATGCCGAATTGGACGGAGCTCGCCACCAAGAAACTCTCGAACGCGCTGGGAAATCCGGAAGGCGAAGCGGTGGCGAACGCGCAGACGCAAGCGAAGTTCGTTAACCTGGATGGACGAGTGCAGGTAAAGAAAGTAGATTCGGTGACCTGGGCGGACGCGGACTACCACACCACGCTGGACAAAGGGGACCTGATCCAGACCGGAGCGGATGGCGCGGCGCGCATCACGTTTGCTGACGGAACCGAGTACACGGTAAATAAGGAGACGCTGATCACGGTGGAAGAAAACAATGTCACGCGGGATCATTCGAACACGGCGGTGCGCATCAACACGGGGGCGGTGAACCTGGCGACGCCTACGTGGTCACTGCGGGACGCGCAAGCGGCCGTGAGCGTGGAAGACGCAACCGCTTTCATGAAGCAGAACAGCCGGGCGACGGTGACGAACGATCCAAACAAGAACGAGCACGAGATCGTGGTGGCAACGGGTTCGGCGGAAGTACACCGTGGCAACGAAAAGATCGAGCTGACCCAATACGAGAAGTTGAGCTTTCCGACAGGTGGACCAACGCAAAAATCGAACGTGCTGGCGCCACCGGGGCTGATTTCACCGTTGAACCTTTCACCCATCATCTCGGAGATCCCGAAGACGGCGCAGATCCGGTTTGAGTGGCAACCGGTGGAAGAAGCGGTGGGCTATACGCTGCGGATCAGCCCGACGACGATGTTCACGAAACTGGTGAAAGAAGTGAAGGCAAGCGGGACGAACGCGGAAGTGACGGGACTAGAGGCGGGAGACTATTTCTGGAACGTCACAGCGTCCAACGCCAAGAAGGAAAGCAGCGAATACAGCGAGACTTTTAAGTTTTCGCTGGTGGCGCAGAGCAAGACCCAGGAGATGCTTCTGGAGATCGAGAGCGTGCAGATTCACGGGCGCGTGGCGGAATTGATCGGCAAGACGGAGCCGGGCGCGGCCTTGATTATCAATGGCCAGGCGGTGGCCAATATTTCGCAGGACGGGACCTTCCGGCATTTCACTGAGCCGCTGGAGCCAGGTGAGCACACCATCGTGGTGATCGGCTCAAACCGCCGGGGCGGAACGGCGAAAAAGCCGATTTCCATCGTCGTGCCGAAGTAGATTTGGGAAATGGCCAGTTGCGATTTTGCGCGGGCCGCTGAATCCGGCGACAATAGAGGAAGTCGCGCCGGGGACGGGCGAACGCGGAGATCCTACCGGGCAGGACCATCTCCGCAGGGGGAAAGCAGTAATGAATAAGAATGGATACAACCTAAGGTCGGTGTTCAGCCTGTTTTCCTCCGACCTGGCTATCGATCTGGGGACAGCGAACACGCTGGTGTTCGCCCACGGAAAAGGGATCGTGGTCAACGAGCCGTCGATCGTGGCGATCAACAAGTCGAGCGGCGAAGTGGTGGCGGTGGGGCGCGAAGCGAAAGACATGTTGGGACGGACGCCGGGAAACGTGGTGGCCATCAAGCCGATGAAAGACGGAGTGATCGCGGATTTCAAAGTCACCGAGAAGATGCTGACGTACTTTATTCAGAAGGCGCACAACCGGCGGGTGCTGGTGCATCCGCGGATCGTGATAGGCGTGCCGAGCGAGATTACGCCGGTGGAAAAGCGCGCGGTACAGGACTCCGCATACCGGGCGCGAGCGAGCGAGGTTTATCTTGTGGAGCAGGCCATGGCGGCAGCGATTGGCGCGGGATTGCCGATTGAAGAGCCGAGCGGAAATATGGTGGTGGACATCGGTGGGGGCACGACGGACATCGCGGTGATATCGATGAGCGGGATCGTGTATTCGCGGTCGGTGCGCGTCGCGGGCAACGAGATGGACGAAGCCGTAATGCAATACCTGAAGCGCAAGTACAACCTGCTGGTAGGCGAACGCACGGCGGAACAAATCAAGATGGAAATCGGGTCAGCGTACCCCCTGGAGAAACCGCTGACGATGGAAGTGAAGGGGCGGAACCTGATCGAAGGCGTGCCGCGCACGGTGACGATTGATGACAGCGAGATTCGCGAGGCGCTGAGCGAATGCGTGGCGACGATTTTGAACGCCGTGCGTGTGGCGCTGGAACGCACGCCGCCGGAACTTTCGGCGGACATCAGCGACCGGGGCATCGTGCTGACAGGCGGAGGAGCGCTGCTGAAGAACCTGGACAAACGGATCCGGGAAGAGACGGGATTGCCGGTATCGATTGCGGATGATCCGCTGGCGTCGGTTGTGTTGGGGACGGGAAAGATGCTGAGCGACTTTAAGCTGCTGCGGCAGGTTTGCATCGATTGAGGCAGTTTGAGTTTTAGGTTTTAAGTCTTCATTCATATAGTGTTCAAACGTTATAGAACGGCGCCCCGAGTTCTTCGCCCCCGGCCAGAAATTCGGGATCACAATTTAGAGTTTCGGATTTCTTGGTCTTACATAAAACTTAGAACTGAATGCTGAGAACGGTTCCCTGATGGTAGAGATTCCGTCGAAACATAAGTCCTTGACGCTTTTGACCGGTGTGCTGCTGGCGCAGATTCTAATGCTGGCGGTGCAGATCAAGCGGGATACGCGGGGAAGACTGATCCGCGTTTGGGCTGTTTCCGCGGCCTACCCGTTCGAGCGAGCCGGATCCTGGGGATTTGGAAAGGTGCGCGGGGTGTGGACGCATTACTTCGCGTTACGGACGACCTCGCGCGAAAACGAGGCGCTGCGCATCGAGAATGACGCGCTGAAGCTGACGATTACGCAACTGCAAAGCCGGGCCGCGGAGGCAGACCGCCTGGCGACGCTGCTTAATTTCAAACAATTGCACCAGGAAGTACCGATGGTGGGCGCGCGTGTGATCGCGGCCAGCCCCGGGACCGCGAGCCGAACGATCGAGATTGACCGCGGAGAGCGTGACGGGATCCGGCGCAATATGGCCGTAATTACACCGGATGGAGCGGTGGGAAAGGTGATCGAAGCGTTTCGCGACAGCGCTCAGGTATTGCTCCTGACGGATAGGGACGGGGGGGCGGGCGCCATGCTGCTGGAGTCGCGGGCGCAACGCCCGGTGAGTGGGACGGGCGAAGCAATGCTGCAAATGAAATACGTGGCCACAGAGGATAAGGTGAGCATCGGGGAAAAGATAGTGACGAGCGGGATGGACAAAATTTTTCCGCCTGACATCCCGATCGGAACGGTGGCGGAAGTGAAAATGGGAAGCCCGTTCAAGCAGATCCGCGTGCAGCCGGCGGCAAAGCTGGACCGCCTGGAAACGGTCATCGTGCTCTTGACGCAGACGCCGGTGGAGTTCAAGCAGGAAACGCAAAACACACCAAGTGGTGCGCAGGGGGGTGAGCCAGGCGCGCAGAATGCCGCACCTGTGGCGCCGGCTGCGGCGGTGAAGCAATGAACGAGGCGTTCGAACTCCGCGGCGGCGAGACGCACATTGAGGTGCACAAGTTTTGGCCGGGCGCGATTGTGGTGGTTACGGCAATAGCGCTTGTGTTGCAGGCGTCGATGCCGGTGTATATTCCGAAACTGCAGATTTTGGACCTTCCGCTGCTGGTGACGATTTATTTTGGATTGAGCCGGCGGAATCCCTCGACGGGGTTGGCGCTGGGCATGGTAATCGGGCTATCCCAGGACGCGCTGAGTGGACCGACGGTGCCGCTGGGGTTTTATGGAATCGCGAAAACAGTGGTGGGGTATTTGGCGTCGTCGATTGGAGCGCGGCTGGATACGGAACATCCCCTGGCAAGGTTCGCACTGATTTTCGGTTTTCTTGTATTGCACCCGGCGATTCTGGCAGTGGTCCGGCGGTTGCTGCTGTCGCAGCCGGCGACCTGGTTAGACATGCACCTGGTGGTCGCGGCAGCCGTGAATGCGGTGTTCGGGACGGTGTTGTTCATGGTGCTGGACCGGCTGCGTAGGTCGTCGTAGGATTCCCTGCGTCAATGGCTGAGGAGGAACTGCTTGAAGTCGTCGTAGCGGGTGGTCATTGGTAGAGAGAGCTTGGGCTGGTGGAGATAGCGGGCCAGGCGCTCGGGAAGTGGGGGAGAGACGCCGATGGCTTTCTGGACGATGTCGGCGAATTTGGCGGGGTGGGCGGTGGCAAGCACGAGGCCCTGCGAAGGTTCGGGATGTTCCTTGCGGTAGGCTTCCCAGGCGTGAATGCCGACAGCGGTGTGGGGGTCGGAAACGTAGCGGTAGCGATCCCAAACGGCGTGCATTTGCTGCAGAGTCTGCTCATCGGTGGCACGGTGACCCCAGATTTCCTTGCGAACATTTTCGATGCGATTGCGGCAGAGGTCGAGCAAGCGGGGAAAATTGTTAGGATTGCCGACATCCATGGCGTTGGAGTAAGTGGGGATGGCGGGGCGCGGATGATAGTCGCCGGAGAGCAGGTATTGCGGCACGACGTCGTTGGCGTTGGTGGCGGCGATGAATCGGGCGACGGGCAAGCCAACGCGTTTTGCGAAAATGCCGGCAGTGAGATTGCCGAAATTGCCGCTGGGAACGGAGACGATAAGTGGGACAGAGGCTACCGGCAACTGGCGATATGCGGCGACATGATAGAACATTTGCGGAAGCAGACGGCCGACGTTGATGGAGTTTGCGGAGGTAAGGAAGGCGCGCTGGTTGAGGGTTTCGTCGGAGAAGGCCTGCTTGACCAGGCGCTGGCAATCGTCGAAAGCCCCGGAAATTTCGAGAGCGGTAATGTTCTGTCCGAGGGTGGTGAACTGTTTTTCCTGAGCGTCGCTGATGCGTTTTGAGGGATAGAGGATGACAACGCGGATTCCGGGTACGCCAAGAAATCCGTGGGCCACGGCGCTGCCAGTGTCGCCAGAGGTGGCCACCAGAACGGTGAGCTGGCGCGATTCCCCGCGGACGAAGTAGCCCATCAGGCGGGCCATGAAACGCGCACCAAAATCCTTGAAGGCCAACGTGGGACCGTGGAAGAGTTCCAGGATGTGCAGCGCGGGAGAGAGAGAGACAAGCTTGACGGGAAAGTTGATGGCCTCGGCCACAATCTGCCAGAGCAATTCTTCAGGCACATCGGGAGTGGCGAAGGGACGGACGAGCCGAAAGCACACTTCGGTGAAGGGCAAGCGGCGGAATTCTTCCAGTTCCTCAGGGGTGTGGCGGGCGATTTCCGCAGGCATGTAGAGGCCGCCATCGGGCGCAAGGCCGCGCAGGACTGCGCCACGCAGCGAGGTCAATGCCGCCTTCCCTCCGGTGCTTCGATATCTCATGACAGTTGATCCGTCTGAACCGCGATTGTCACGAGCCCATTCCCGTTGCCAGGGAAGCATTGAAGGCGAATAGTCGAATTAGAAACGGCGCTAGACGCATTCGTTGAGATCCTTCGCCTATCCTTACCGGATGGGCTCGGATGAAACAAACATTTGGTTCATCGTGGCAATAAATCGCAGTTCATAACAATGCGCTCTTGACCTGATTATCGGCGGCTTTCGAGCAACGCTGCAACCTTCTCCAAAAAGGCCTGCCCCACAGCGGCATCGCGGGAAGTACCGGGTGGTGACAATTGATGTAGGTCCAGAGTAGGTAGCGTGATATGAGCGAGGGCCTCATAGCTCTGGCGGCGCGCCCCAATGAGAACAGGATAACAGCGGACGACGGTGTGGTGGGACGTTTCTCCGGGATGCGGGCGAAAAGCGCCCTGCCATAGGACGGGCTTGGGATCCCGGAGATAGCGCTCAATGAGGAGCTGAACCTCCTGGGGAGAGGAGGCGAGGTACACGACGGTCATCTGGCGGCGCAGGCGATGCAGTGTGTGATTGCCTGTGGAGATGACGCTGCCGGTGGTGTCGAGAACGAGTTCGCGCTTCGGATCCTTCTCCAGATCGGAGAGGACTTCGTCGAGGACGGCAATTTCTTCGGCGAGGTACCGCGCTTCCCGCTCGGCGTAGGTGGGGCTGTCCGGCCAAGCCATCCAGGCGGCGACGCCGTTGATACCTTCAAAACCGCCGGTTTTCAGGGTGGGGGCGAGGCGCGCCTCGATCTGGTCGTCACAGCAGACGGTGGGACACCCGAGGGCGGCGAGGTTTTTGGCCCAATGCGATTTGCCGGCACCGGACATGCCGATAAGAGCAAGACGCAGAGGTTTATCAGAATGAGGCAACATAGAGAATCCAAAATATTATGGGGTGGAGAGCAAGCAAAGAAACGAAAAAGAAACTGGGGGCGAGGATCTTAACCCGGCACCACTCGGGTGACTTGAACGCTGAGATCCTTCGGCGATCCTCGTCGGATCGTCTCAGGATGACAGGGTCTTGTTGAGTGACAGTCGGATCGGACAAAATGCGGGGCTCGTGTGTCACTTGAGTTGGAGCAGCGAATCGCAGTACCAAGCGGACAAGTCCGAGACGCTGATGTTGTCGCCAGGCTGCAGCCCCTGGCCAATCAGGACGCGGTCGGTGGAAAACAGGCAAGCCCCCGGGCCTGATACGGGAAGCGGCAAACGCAATAAGAAAGGCTTGGACCAAATACGATTCACACGAACCTCCGGGAAAACGTGTACCGAACCAGTATAGAGTCGGACGCCGGGGGAGAAGAAGAAAAAAAGGGGAGAAGATTGATTAAATCGATTTAGGCAGCAAGGGCAACCAATAGACGAAGGCTGCAAAGTGTGGAGAAGAGGGCCCTTGTTAAGTCCGCAACCTGTACTTTGGAACGGGTTGCGCCACCCTAGGCCAGATGCTACTTTTGGTAAGACCTTCCGGAACTGACGGCTCCGAAAGGGTGGCGGCGATTCGCGCGCTTCTAAAGAGTTGTGTGGGTGGCGTAAAGGCCCTGGGGAACGGCGAATTCGAAAGGTTCCGCTGCAAAACGAATTGAGAAATTGCGCGGGCGGGCGCCGTTCAGCCCTGAACAAGAGAACGGCTCGCGCACAGGTATTTCGTGTCGTACTGGTTCCGCAACGATAATCGGTTGCCGCAAGAACGGCTGGCCGCCGCTTCCTACGTGATTGTGGGGATGGTCGGCTTGCTGCTGCTGGGATTTTGGAAGCTGCAAGTCATCGATTCCGACAAATATTTGCAGTTGGCAGAGCGCAATCGCGTGCGCTCGATTCCGATCATTGCGCCACGAGGGCGCATGCTGGACCGTGACGGGCGCGTGCTGGTGGACAACTATCCGTCGTTCAGCGTGCTGTTACTGAGAGACGATCCGGCGGATGTGGAGAAGAACCTTCCGGCGATCGCAGATGGCCTGGGATTGTCACTGGACGACCTGAAAGAGCAGTTGAGCAATACGAAGAACCTGCCGAAATTCCAACCAATCGTCATTAAACCGGAAGCAACGCCGGGGGATGTGGCGTTTATCGAATCGCACCGCGCCGATATTCCCTTGCTGGAAATGTTAATGGTTCACCGGCGGCGTTACCTGCCCGGCGGCTTCATGTCGCACGCGAGTGGGTACGTGGGCGAAGTAAGTGAACAGCAGATCGAGTCCAGTAATGGCAAGCTGAGGCCGGGAGATATCGCGGGCAAGAGCGGACTGGAACGGCAGTACAACGAATTGCTCGAAGGCACCGACGGGATGAGGCGAGTGATCGTAAACAGCGTTGGGAAGGAAATGGGGCATCTATCGCAGCAGGAAGCAATTCCGGGAAAGCAGATCCAGCTAACGATTGACTACGATTTGCAGCAAGTAGCGGAAGAAGGACTGGCGGGAAAGAAGGGGGCGATTGTCGCGCTCGATCCGCGCACCGGCGAGGTGCTGGCGTTCGTAAGCCGCCCGGCGCCGGATCCAAACGATTTTGCCATACGGGTATCGAAGGAAGAGTGGCTGAGGCTAAACACCGACGAAGATCGCCCACTGCTGAACCGCGTGACGCAGGCGCAACTGGCTCCGGGATCGGTGTTCAAGGTCGTGATGGCGACGGCAATGTTGGAATCGAAGGTTCCACCGGAGAATTTCACGGCATTTTGTCCGGGATCCGCCGTATTTTATGGGCGACAATTCAAATGCTGGGTGTATGGAAAAAGCAGCCACGGGGTGGTCAACCTGCATTCGGCGATTGTGCATTCCTGCGATGTGTTTTTTTACAACGTGGGCATGCGCATGGGGATTGATCGCATAGCCAAGTACGCAAAAATGCTGGGGCTTGGAGCGAAGACCGGGATTGACCTGCCTTCCGAGGAATCGGGGCTGGTGCCGTCCGAGGAATGGGTGCAACGCGTATTTCATCACAAATGGTACCCGGGATCTACAATTTCGGTGGCTATCGGGCAGGGAGCGGTTACCGTGACTCCCTTGCAAATCGCTTACGCGATCGGCGGCATCGCCTCGGGTGGAGTTTTCAAGCAGCCTCACTTGCTGAAGGATGCCGCGCAGGTGGGTGAAGTGCATGTGGATTTGGCTGAGGACACCGTCGAGCAAGTCACGCAGGGAATGTATGGAGTAATAAACGAAGGAGGCACGGGGGGCGCCATCAAATTGCAAGGCATTGAATTTTGCGGCAAGTCCGGGAGCGCGCAAGTTATGAGTAACACAGAAAGAAGCCGCCTTGGAAAGGGCTTGAAACAGAATAAAGACAATGCCTGGTTCGTCGGCTACGCCCCGAGAAGGGATCCCGAGATAGTGGTTAGCGTGCTCGTTGAGGGCGGCGAGCACGGAGCCGGAGCATCCGGCCCGATCGTCCGGGATATCATCAAGGCGTACTACGACAAGAAGAACAAAAAGACGCCAGGGCAAGTGACGGCGGGAAATCAGCCGCAACAGCTGCAAAAGAACGAAGCAAGCCCGGTGGCAGAAGTTCCAAAGGTGCTGTTGAAGCCGGAAGAAACGGCAGAAGTAGTAGCGGCCAGCGACAAGAAGAAGGCGCGGCCTTGAGAAGGATGAAAAGGGGATGAAAGACGCACCTGGAACACGGGACTACGACTGGTGGCTGCTGGCGATCTTGGCGGTGATTTGCACGCTGGGAGTAATCGAGATTTACTCCGCGACCCATGGGAGCGCGCTGGCCGGCATGCACATGAAGCAGGTGCGCTGGCTGGTGATTGGGGTAGTGCTGATGTTCGTGTTGTCGCGGCTGGACTACCACTTGATTATGGACCAGGCACCGTGGCTGTATATCGCCGGGCTGGCAGCATTGGTGGCGGTATTGCTGGTAGGGCATACGCGGTTTGGGGCCAAACGGTGGATTCCCGTGCTGGGGGAATTCTTTCAGGTGTCAGAATTAGTCAAATTGATTATAATCATAGTGTTGGCACGCTTCTTTGCGGAAGTGCGCACGGATGAGCTCTCGCTGCAGGACTTGATTAAAGCAGGGCTTTTGGTAGGCTTACCGCTGGTATTGATTCTGAAGCAGCCCGACCTGGGCACAGCATTGGTGTTGTTACCGATGCTCATCGTTGGAGCGTTTCTCGCGGGGCTGCAGTGGAAACATGCAGTGGTGATTGTTCTCATCGGAGTATTGATGCTGCCCGTCGGGTGGCATTTCATGAAACCGTACCAGAAGGAAAGAGTCACATCATTTTTGCATCCTGAGGAGGACGCCAAGGGGTCCGGCTATCAAGTATTACAGTCGAAGATAGCGGTGGGCTCGGGCGGTTTTTGGGGGAAGGGATTCGGCAACGGCAGCCAGAATCAGCTGGGGTACATTCCGGTCCGGTATTCTGACTTCATCATGTCGGCCTGGGCGGAAGAACAGGGATTCAAGGGCGTGCTGGTTGCTTTGGGGCTGTACATGGCGTTGTTGTTGCGTTTAGTGCAGAACGCCCAGCGCGCGAAGGATCGCGCGGGAATGTTTCTGGTTATGGGCGTGACAGCGGCGCTAGGGTTCCACGTGTTGGTGAATGTGGCCATGGTCATCGGGGCAATGCCGGTTACCGGCATACCACTGCCCTTGATGAGCTACGGAGGATCGGCCACGTTGTTTGTATTCCTGGCGATTGGGCTGGTGATGAATGTCCGGCTGCGCCGATTCGTCAACTGAGCGATTGTCAGTTCCGAGCGCATAACTTCGGTTCAGGGAGGTTGTGCAGGTTCGGAGGCCCCGTAAGAAGGCGGGGCCGCTATTGGGAAGAAGGATTTTAGAGTGAGGATAGCAACGACCGCCGTTACCCCGGGAGTTTCCCGGCAACGGACCAGCCTCGAAGGCAAGAGGTTAGAGCAACGCGAGGGCCGCAGCGCGGCCACTCCCTCCGGCTTCGATCGCAATGCCGCAACTATATTGCTGTGGCCAGTGAGTCCCGATCAGGTTCGGGACGGCGCCTTGCCCTGGGCCTCCGACAGAGAGGTTCCTGCGGCGGTGCATCCTAAGGAGTTTTCATGTCGAAAGAATTGGTTATATCCGCGAGTTCGCATGAGCGAAGAGTCGCGATTTTGGAAGAAGGCCAGCTAGTCGAGATCTACATCGAGCGCGAAAAAGAGTTTGCGCTCGTCGGCAGCATCTACAAGGGAAAAGTAACGCGAGTCCTGCCAGGCATGCAGTCCGCCTTCGTGGACATTGGCCTGGATGGGGACGCTTTCCTATACGTCAGCGACGTGTTCGAAAACCTGGAAGATTACGATCACGGTCATGGAGATGCTCTCCCGCCGGTAGGCCCGATGAACCGGGCGATTGTGCCGCCGATCGAGGTTCTGCCAGGGGAGACACTGGCGGTAGCAGGTGTTCGTGAAGAAGTTGTGCACCTCGATGAATCCCATGTTCACCACGTGCCAACCGGTGACCAGGTTTACGGGGAGGTGTTGCACGGCGTAGAGATGGAAGGGGAAAGCCACGAAGGCGGCCAGGCCGAAGAAAGCAGCGAGGGGCAAGAAGTTTCCGAAGTAGAGGAACGCCAGCCGGATTCGAACGCTTCGGCGCCACAGAATTTTGCGCCCAGCTACAATCCAACACGCAGTTATCCGCCGCGAGTTGGCGGTGAACGCGAACGCGGCCCGGGACACGATCGAGGGCCAGGAAGTGATCGCGGGCAGGGGAATGATCGCGGCCGAGGACGCCGTGGACGCTGGGGACGGCGCCGTGGAGGAAGTGCAAGTGGGGGCGGTGACCGGCGTCCCCAGGGCGGTCGCAATCTGCCACCCTCGAAGTACGCGTCGCCGCAAGGAGAGCGGGATTCCCGTGGGTATGACAACCGTCGCCCGCCGAGCGATCGTGGTCCTGCAGCCCCGGCAGAGCCTCGTGAGGATGACATCGTGCTGCCGGGAGAGTCGCTCGCGAAGTATCGTGGACGCCCGCAACCGCCTCCAGCGGAACCCGTGAGAGAGCAAGAGCCCGAAGAGCGTCAACCCAATTTCGAACAGCCAGCGGTGCGCCCGTCGTTTGGGACCCAACCGGCAAGTGGTGGACCCCGGCGATTTTCGGGCAGCCTGCCGCACTGGGTGCTGGCAGACAATGAGTCCGAAGGAGGATCGGCAGGAGGGGAAGGGCACGCGGCCGAGGCCGCGGAGCAGCTTTCTCCCGTGACCGAAGAGCATCACGAGGAGTCTCACAGCGAACCGCAGCGCAACGGAGCGGTCGGCCTGAGCGAAGAGGAGTTGGCTGCGCTCTCCTCGAGCCTGGTGGAAGCCAAGCACGAAGAGACCCAAGCGCACGCGGAGGCAGACTCTTTGGTGGGTGGGGCAGACTTCGACGAAGAGGAAGCCGAAGAGCACCACAAAGAAGTTCACGAAGAAGACGCTCATGAAGAAGAGAGTCATTTGCACGCCGGGCCGGAAGCCGGAGAAGAACAGCAGGAAGAAGAACACGAAGAGCACGAGGAGGAACAAGCTGGCTTGAGCGAGGCGGAACGCGCCGACCTGGCGCATGACGAAGCCCTGGAGCATGTGGAAACGGAAGCAGCCATGACCGCGGCGGCCTCCGCAGAAGGCGTGGCGAGCGAAATCGTGATCGAAGAGGATGTGATTCTTCTCCCTGGCGAAACACGGAGCGCGCGCGATTCCAGCGCCCCGCGTGAAGAATTTGTGCGGCGCGATTCCGCACGGATTGGCAGCGACCCGCGTTCCCGCTTCCAGCGGCCACAACGCGGTGGACGCGACCGGGGAGGCGATCGTGGACGAGGAAGGTT
>JBAVHY010000498.1:0-45513 GCA_049686315.1 Candidatus Acidiferrum sp.
AGAATGAGCTGCTGTTCAGCGCCGCCAGCATCTGGGAGATCACCATCAAGCGCAGTCTCGGTCGAGATGATTTTGATGTGGACCCGAGAGTTCTCCGCCGTTCGTTGCTCGACAATGGATATACCGAATTACCTATCAACAGCGAACACGCGATCAATACCGACCAACTACCTTCCGGACACAAGGACCCGTTCGATCGCATCCTGGTGGCCCAAGCGACTGTGGAGGGCATTACGCTTCTGACCAACGATAGGAAACTCACGGAATATCCCGGCCCGGTACGCCTCGTTGGCAGAGCATAGGTTGCGGCTGATACTACGGTCCTCCTCACCCTTCACTCGGTACTGGTTTGCTGTGCACAGCGTTTTCTTCACCGGACGATTCCCCGCTGTTTCATCTGCACTGGGTTATTCCCTATTGCCTTCCTTTTTCATTGCTCTGGCCGGACGAAAATGAATCTAATGGCAAAAAAGTTATAGCCACTAGACGGTTGTCACCGCTTCGATCAGGGATAATTCGCGGGCCACGCTGTACCGCAGCCGCATACGTCTTCGAAGTGGCTTTCTACACGATTTCAAATGGATGTGAGGGAAGCCTTCTGCCGACAAAATGGGTAAGGCATCCAGAAGATACAGGATCGAACCCATTGGGGACAGTGACTGAATATATTATTAGTTATCATAAATCATTTGTTAACGATATAGTTATGGCGGAGGAGGAGGGATTGAAACCCCAGTTGGTGAGTGGGAGGTGAGGGGATGGTGAGCGTTGGTATGTCTCTTGTTATCAACACCGGTTTTCGATTTGAATGAATCGCCAGTGTTTAAGCGTGTTCCGGGAGGGGCCAAATCGACCGAAAGTAGTAGCAAGAGTAGTAGCATGGAAGGCCGCAAAGGCAGGTTCGGGGAGGTTGCCGAGAGGCTCAAGGCGGCGGCTTGCAAAACCCACCTGCCCTGCTTGCGCTCGCCGATTTTCGCGTCTTTTCAGTGATTTGACCTGATCCCAGTTGCATCCAGATGGCCTCATTTGCAGGTTATAGTGCACACCAAGAGTGCACCAAAATCGGGTATGGTTCATGACCGGAGACGGCCCTAGATTTATGGCCTTGTGGAGTTCTGGCAATTGGCATAATCGTAGCAAGTTGCGGAATCCTGAGGAATCATGAGCGAAATAGCCATTCGCCAGAGACACCACCTAAAGAGAACCTTCGCCCTCCTCAAAGCAACTCTTGACCGAGTCCAGGCTCTATTTCAATCCGAGGCACAAGGCGAATCGCGCGATTTTCAACGGGATGAGATTCTGGCGAGACACACGCCCTACGTGAGTCTCATAAAGGAATCCATGCCAGGCGGTTGATCCAGTCCTCACTATCGCTAGCCGCCCAGATGAGAAGCAGTTCTTCGATGGCTACTGCGATAGGAACACGGGCGCGCAGGAGGATCACGCCGGGACTCTGGGACGTAGAAATAAAACGTTGAAAATGACCCGGCATTGTACTGCGGTCTTGACTGATGAGGATTCGGTTGGCCTCAGCGGCCAGGCGCAAAACCTCGTAGTCCTCGAGAGTTGCTAGGCCAGCCTCCGCCGCGGTCCGGATATCGACTTCGGGCGAAACTCGCCGCAGACCACGGACGATGCGCCCGTCTAGGTCGGCGTCAGCCTGGAATTTGATTCGCATGGCGCATCCGCCGCAGTTTCGCGATCAGTTCTGCGTTGTCTCGCCGTGATTCTTGATGTTGGATCTCGGCGACTGCGTCCGCCTGCGCCAGGTATTCGTCGATCTCTTTCTGATTGGCTAAATAATAGGCGAGTGCGCCATGCACTTGTTCCAGCGTAAACGCCGGGTAGCTTTCCACCATGCCCTCGGGAGAAATCCCCTCGCGGTAAAGATAAACCAGCGAGTCGAGCGAGATGCGCGTTCCCGTCACCCGGTAAGTATCGTCAACCTTCGTGACATAGACCTTTGACATGGCGCCTCTGAGCGAATCATTACACACCTCGCCTTTGGCGAGCAAGGCCTGTCGCAATTCCGGCAGCAGAGCGTTCTCCATGTTCTCGGTTCTCTCTGTGCTCCTGCCACTCGTCTCTGACGCCGTATAATAGGAGGACAACGACCGAACAATGAATCTCGACCTGATAGCGGCGCGGCTGTACGAGCACGCAAACACGCCATCAACAAGTATGGGGATTTCGATCCCAACCTACTTACACGCAACGGTAGTCTTCGGCTCCGTTCGGACTACTGGCCCACCCGGCCGATCCTTCTGGAGGCAACGGACTCTCAATCGCTCTCGGTGACGGAAGAATAGGAGTCCGAAGATTTCACCACGGCAGCAACCGCTACTATACGGGCACTGGAACCTAGCCCTCAAGCGAGGAGTCCCGTAAATTGACCCGTTGCACGTTCACTGCGAATCGGCGCATCCTGATAGGCAGGGAGAAACAAGGTGACTAAATTCTCTAAGGTCTGTCTTGTGATTGTTATCTCTCTGTTGGCGGTCATTGCGATGCGTCCAATTTTTAGTCCACAGCCAACCCTTGCGGCAAGTCACCGCTACGAATACCTCGTTGTCACGCCACAAACCTGGGCAACCTCTGAATCAATACAATCCGCGTTGGACAAACACGCGGCGGAGGGCTGGGAACTTGTTACAGCGGGGTTCTACGAGACAGGAGTTAGTCCCGGCCCGGCCATCTGTACCCTAATTTTCCGCAGAGAGACACGCTGATTCGACTTGTCCTCGACCACTCGGACGTGTAAACAGCGATTGTGGACAAGTGGAGTTTCAAGTTTCCGAGTACGCTACTTCTGGCTCGTTTCGCCAAATTCACATTGACGAGAACAGGCTTTGAGTTCTCGATATCCATGTCCTTACCTCGCGTCACGAATCTGCATCTATCTTAGAAGGGACATTACTCCCACCGGAACACCTTCGTCGAGAGAGCCGTACAAACCACAAACACCAGGATCAGTGCCGCTACGTCACCCACATGGGCCGACCACCCCTCGCCCTTCCAGATCCCTTCCAGCAGCGACACCGCATATGTGAGCGGCACAACTTTCGCCACGGCGCGAAGCACCGGCGGCAGCGACGCAACCGGGACGAACAGTCCCGAGACACCGATCATCGGATACAGAATGAAGGCTCCGATCGGCTGCGCAAACCGCGCTGTAGGAACGATACTTGCAATCAGAAACCCGATCGACAGGATGCTCCATGTGCTAATTAGCAGGGCAATGGTGAAAGAAAACAGCGGAGCATGCACGCCAACTGGGTAATAGCGCTTCCCCGCCAGCACCAGCAACGCCAGTGTGGCTGCAGTCAGGATCAGTTTGACGACTACGTGGGCCGTAAGGATCGTCTGTGGACGCAGCGGAGTCGCGCGCAGTCGCTTGAGGATGCCCCCCTCGCGGTAGATCGAAATGATCGTCACCAGCGACAGCACGGCGCTCACGGCGATCAATATCGACGCGAGAACCGGCAGACCCACCTGCACAAAACTGTTGGCCGCGAGTGTGCTCGCTGGCCGTCCGCGGCCGACGAGTCGACCTACTACCAGAAACACCAGAACCGGTATAACGATTGTTCCAATCGCGCCAAGCGGCTCGCGCAGGAATATCTTGATTTCGAGCCAGGTCAGTTTCCACAGTCCTCGGAGCATGGTTTTCTCGCTTACTCGCGAATCGAGTGACCCGTCAGTTTCAGAAACACATCCTCAAGATTTGGCAGAATCGTCCGAAAATCCGTGACCCGAATCCCATTCTCGGATAGACAATGAATCACCGCGGTCACCAGATCATCACCCCGGCCCCGAATGATGAATTGCAAATCAGTGCGCACCACTTCCTCGACTCCCGGGATTGCCCGAAAGCGCTCTTCCGCGATCGGATTGCCTGTGGCGAGTACCACGGTTCGCTCCGGGCAGTGCCGCTTGACCAGGTTCTCCGGCCGGTCGATGTCGACAATCCGTCCGTGCTCGATGATTGCGACTCGGTCGCACAGCCGTTCGGCCTCCTCCATCAGATGTGTGGTCAAAAACACGGTCTTGCCGCGCTCGCGAATATCGCGCACCAGCACCCAGATCGCCCGCCGGGACTGCGGGTCCAGCCCCGTGGTCAGCTCGTCCAGAAACACAACCTCCGGATCGTTAATCAGCGCGAGGGCAATAAACAACCGCTGCTTCTGGCCTCCAGAAAGGTTCATAAACCACGCGTCCCGCTTGTCCGTAAGCCCGAGCTGTTCAAGTAATCGTTTGCCGTCGATGGATTTCCTCTGGTACAGCGAAACCCACAAGTCTACGGCCTCCCACACTTTGATCCGCTTCTGCAGTTGCGCCTGCTGCAGTTGTACTCCAATCCGGTCTTGCAGCTTATACACGTCCTTGAAAGGATCAAGTCCCAACACCGAGATACTGCCCCGGTCCGGCGTGCGCAGTCCCTCGATGCACTCCATCGTCGTGGTCTTTCCCGCTCCGTTCGGCCCAATCAAACCAAAAATCTCACCCTCATTCACCTCGAACGACACCTCGTGCACAGCCACCATCGTGCTGTAGCTCTTGCGCACTCCCGAAACTTGAATGACTGGATCCATGGCGGGTTGCGAATTATTGATTCACTGAACCGGACCGAAAGTCTATATCACGAACCTACCTTAAGTCCCGTTCTAGTCGCGTAATCGAGCAATTTTCGCCGGGTTGACTGAGATCCAACTGGCATTTAACATCTCGACGCTAGCGACTGCCCTTTCTACGCTCATCAGCGAGGTGGCAATCTTATGTCCATCACACCGTATCTCTATTACCAAAACGTGGCCGGAGCGCTCAAATTTCTGGCCAAAGCATTTGGTTTTCGCAAGTACGGCGTCCAAATGAGGCGCCCCGACGGCGAGATCAATCACGCCGCGATGAAACTCGGCAACGATCTGATCATGATGGGTTATCCTGGCGCGAAGTATAAGAACCCGAAAAGGCTTGGTAAGACAACGCAGAGCCTTTACATCAATGTGGACGACGTGGACAGGCACTTCCAACGCGCAAAGAGAGCAGGCGCAACAATTCTCGAAGAGCCGAAGGAAAGGATACGTTCTACGGTCACCGCCGCTACGGCGCCGAAGATCCCGAAGGACATCAGTGGTATTTCGCGGAGGACATTCCGAAAACGTTCGAGTTCAAGAAGGCAGCGAAGAACTTCTTCGTAATTGCGATACAGGACCGAATCTAGTTATATAATATTAATATACAGTAATAGATGAGGAGGGATTGAAACCACCGTTGGTGAGGGGGAGGTGAGGGGTTGGTGAGCGTTGGTATCTCTCTTGTTATCAACACCGGTTTTCGATTTGAACGAATCGCCAGTGTTCAAGCGGGTCCAGGAGGGGCCAAATCGACCGAAAGTAGTAGCAAGAGTAGTAGCAAAACAGACTGGTAGCTGGGGAAAGAACACTTGAAAGAGAGTGGCTGCTTCGAAGTCGTTGAGGTGACGTCTGAAAACATGCTTGCGCATCGCGATGGGAAGTTCATCGGCTTCGATCTGTCAAGGGGATACAATAATTCGCTCTTGTGGTCGGGATTAAGACAATTTGCGGGAGTAAACCAGTTGAGAGAGCCTATAAGGGAAATCCTGGACCTTTTAACCCGACACTATGCTCCCCAGCTAAATGGTCAGGGGCTTTTTCAATCGTTCGAGATTGCCTCTCTTTGCCTCCGATCGATGATTGCTCTACAAGACCTCTCTCCCAATCTATTCGAAGGGTGTGACCTTAGGGACTTTGGCGCCGTGGGGCTCTACTTGGTCAGCGTGCCGTCCAAGGACGACAGCCCATGTCATCGCAGGCCAGCAATAGTAACTAGGGGAACGCGGCAATAGCGGCTTGACAGTCAGTGTCAGAGCAACTATGTGGGCGGGTGGCGCACTCCTGAGGCAATATGTGGTTAACGTATCGCTCACGTCCCATTTCCAAGCAAGCTCAACCCACCAATCGACCTCCTCGCCATTCTCGGCCGTTAACCACCAGAACGCGATCGCCGGATCATGTGCGCTTCTTGTTTGCTGCGCCAAGGCGCACCAGCCGCATTGCGCGGTCAGAGTCTTAGGCGATAACCAGTCTTTCGGACGGTAAGGATGTGACGAGGGGCGGCCGGATTTTCTTCGAGTTTGCGGCGAAGTTCCGCGATGTGAGTATCCACGGTACGGCTGACAACGGCTGCCGAGTAGCCCCACACTTCCCGCATCAATTGCAGGCGAGAAACGACCGCGCCGCGAGCGCGAAGCAGAGCGAGCAGCAAACTGAATTCTTTCGGCGCTAGTTCGATCGACTCTGAGGCCCGGCGAACGGAACAGGCCGCGGCATCCACCTCGACGTTTCCGAAACGATGGATCTCATGCGCGTCACGGGCGGGCGTGAACGGAGGTTGAGCCCGGCGGAGAAGCGCTTCGACGCGCGCGAGAAGTTCAAGGAGGCCGAAGGGTTTTGTGACGTAGTCATCGGCGCCCATGCGCAGGCCACGGACCTTATCGAACTCTTCGCCCTTGGCGGTGAGCAAGAGAACGGGTGTGGAGCGGTTTTCCTGGCGCACTGTTCTCAGGACGCGAAAGCCATCGAGCTGGGGAAGCATGATGTCGAGGATGACCAGGTCGGGTCTCGTGGCGGAAAAGGCTTTCAGACCCGAGATGCCGTCGTGCGCGACGTCTACGTCGTAGCCCTCGATTTCCAAGTTGTTGCGAAGGCCGAAGGCGAGATCGCGATTGTCTTCGATGAGGAGAATCCGGCTCATGCGACCGCCTGAGGAGAAGGCCTGGATTCGGACAGCGGAAGTTCGACGATGAATTTTGCTCCTCCGCATGCGCCGCTCGTGACCGTACAGGAACCTCCGTGCCGGACGACCAGATCGCGGACGATGGAAAGACCGATGCCTGTGCCGGCGATAGAGGACTGGCGATCGCGATCCAGGCGTTGAAAACGCTCGAAAATACGTTTGCGGTCCGCCAGAGGAATGCCGGGGCCCTCGTCCTCGACATAGAGGCAGGCAGCCGCCCCATGGGGCTCAAGGCCTACGATGATTTGTTGAGATTTCTTTCCGTACTTCACGGCGTTGTCCAGAAGATTGATGAGAATCTGGCGCAGACCGCCCGGGTCGACGTCGGCGAAGAGGCCAGGGTGCAGGCGCGTTTCGATGCGGCTTTCGTTGCCGTTCATCATCACCGTGAAATCCTGGACAGTTTCCTCGATGAGAGGAGCTATTTCGCAGTTTTCTTTCGCCAGCGTGTCCAGCTTTTTCTCCATGCGGGCAAATTGCAGGACGTTTTCGACGAGCTGGGTGAGGCGGCGCGCTTCGCGGTCAATGATTTCCAGCGAGCGCTGCCGCTCTTCGACGGAGCGGACGCGCTCGAGGAGAAGCGTTTCGGCAAACATACGGATTTGGGTGAGCGGCGTGCGGAGCTCATGCGAAACGCTGGAAACGAATTCGTCGCGCAGTTTTTGGAGGGCCATCTCGCGGCGGAGCTGGAGGATGGCCAAAACGATGAGGGCAGAATTCAGGCCGAGCAGGACAAGAAAAAGCCAGAGCCGGGAACGGGGGAGGCCGCCGATAACGATTTGTCGGGCGACTTGCGGATCGATGGACGCCTCAACGTTGAAGCCAGACAAAACTCCCTGGTAGGTATCACCGAAGGCTTTTGTGGTGGCGAAACTGCCGGCAGGCTCGCTGCCAAGGCTGTAGCGCACGACTCCGCTCTGGTCGCGAATTCTGAGCTGGACGAAGTCATTCGTGACTTTGCCGTGACCGAGGGAAGCGGGGACGAGCGGCTGGCGGAGGGCGACGGCGAACCATTCGGGGAGCCTCGAAAGATCGGCTTCGAAGCCAACGATGACTTCGCGGAACGCGGTGCCGTGGACGAACGCAGTGACAAACGTGCGCGGAGACTGGCCCACCTGCGAAGTGAAAACCTGGAATGGAGCGTCGTTGTGCTGCGCGGCGCTGCGGACAAGATTTTCTTTGAGCCGGACGGCAGCGTCTTGTGCAGGGGCTTCGCCGAGAAAGATGATCTGATCCGAAGGCCGGTCTATCTGCAAATAATATTTCGCGAGAGAGGCGGCACGCTTGACGCGGGTGTCTTTAGCGGAAAGAAGATCGTAAGGAAGAGATGGCACAAGCCGGCCGGTCTTCTGAAACTCGTTGACGAGCGCGGCACTCAGAGTGGAATAGCCGTAGTAGCCAATGTCAACGGCGGAGCGGCGGATCACTTCGTCAGCCACGAGGCTAGAGTAGTCGCGCAAGACACCTTCCGCAGCGGCTCGCTGCGCGGAGGCGGAATACTGTGCCTGCACGACGATCAACCCGGCGGTGACCAGGCTGATGAGGAGCAGCACGACAATGAGAGCCGTCCGGGAACTTCGAGAACGCCAAAAAAACGAAAGGCCTGCCATCCTGCGCCGAGTATAGCACCCGCAGACTTATGCGACCGATCACTGCACGCGGAGTTTGCCGGTCGCGAACGTCAAGTTGACAGATTCCTGACAACAACATGACAGGTTGACCGCCAAAGGTTTCCGGCAATGCGGTAGCGTCTTTATTCAGCGCTGTGATGGGCAACGGGAGTGGAGGCAAGAGATGCATCGCAGAATTCATAAGGCAGAGGTCGCAGCGGGGACGGTTCTTCTGGCGCTTTGCTTCGCCATGCGCGCGGCCGCACAGCAGGCGGACGAAAAGCCAAAGAATCTGCAATATTTTCCTAAAGACACGACGCGGCAGGCGCTGATCCAGACGATGCGCGGATTTTCGTTCGCACTGGGGACGCGCTGCGAACACTGCCACGTGGAAAAGGCGCCGGGCTCACACGACCTCGACTTCGCGGCGGACGACAAGCAGGAGAAAAAAACCGCGCGGGCGATGCTGAAGATGGTGGACGCCATCAATCAAGAATATATCGCCAAGATGGGACGGACGGCACCGATGCGCGTGGAATGCGTTACGTGCCACCGCAGACTTACGATTCCGAAAACGATGAACACGCTGCTGGCGGAGACGATTGAGAAGGAGGGCGTTAACGCAGCGATTGCGCAATACCGCGAGCTGCGAAGGGACAGCCTGGGTGACGGGCAGTACGACTTTGGGGAAACGGCGCTGAATATTCTGACGGAGAGTCTGCTCCATGAAAACAAAGGCAAAGAGGCGGCGGCGATCATGGAGTTAAACGTCGAGGTCAATACGCCGCCGTCTCTCTGGGCACTGCACCTCTCGGGACAGGCGCACATCGCAAATCACGAAAACGAGAAGGCGATTGAGGACTATAGAAAAATCCTCGAGCAAAATCCGAAGGACGAATTCGCGAAAAAGCAGCTCAATCTCTTGCAAGGATACAAGCCGTCAGCGAATGGGAGTCAGAGGTAGGCGGACACCGCCAAGCCGGTCTTGGTGGTGGTGACGCGAAGGAAGTTGAGAATCTTCTGATCTGATAGCTGTCCCACGGCTCGGCGGCCCAGTTCTCGGAGATTTCGGAAAACAACTCCCGGGCTGTTAGGCGGCACTTTGCTGCACTTCCCGGTCAATAAACCGGCAAAACCTCTTAGTATATCGAATATAAATATAGTGACAGAATAAACGGAGGGGGAGGGGAAACCCCATCGGTGAGTGGGTTCTGAAGGAATACCTGCGTTTAAGCGGATTCCGGAAGGGGCCAAATCGACCGAAAGGAGTAGCAAGAGTAGGAGCACAGAAGGGCTTGGAGGTAGTCATAGAGACTGAATGCATCCACCAGCAAGGCCTCCGACTGCGGCCAACCGCAGCGCTTGTGAA
The DNA here is from genome assembly GCA_049686315.1 of Candidatus Acidiferrum sp. Taxonomy (GTDB): domain Bacteria; phylum Acidobacteriota; class Terriglobia; order Acidiferrales; family UBA7541; genus Acidiferrum. The sequence goes on from JBAVHY010000498.1 coordinate 9,796, forward strand.
TCTCTTTTGCCAGCTCCACGCCAGGATTCGCTTTGCTTTTGGCGAGGAGGTCGCGCACCTCTTCCTCCTGCGGAACTGGTAGGCTTGACTCCGTACCGCGAACGGTCGGTTAGGGCAGTTTGGCTTCCCCGTTGTGTTGTGTTTCACGCCCACCCGGAGCTTCCCTCATTTCCTTTCTCGAGGCGGCCACCTTAAACAGTTTCGTGACCGATGAGAACTACCGCAAAGAATTCTAGAAGCGGATGCGCAAGCCGAACTCTATCGCTCGTGGGTTGTTCACCTGCGCCGTAAGCCCATTATAAGCGGCGCTAAATCCACCCGCTGCTCCCCAATCACCCGTATCGCCGAGGATCAGGTAGGGATCGGACAACTGGTTATGGTTGAAAAGGTTCGAGAAGATGGTCGTGAACTCCACGTTGACACGTTCCGTGACCAGGACGCTCTTTTTAACGCTGAAATCCACATTCCAGAAGGGCATGCCTCGCAGAATCCCCGCACCTCCGCCATCGGAGCTGTCGATACCCAGGATCGGGTTCCGGAAACAGCTATAAGAGTAGTCCGGATTCTGGAACATGCTGGGGCCGAAAAAGTTTGAGCCCAAGCCCAATGCGCTGGGCACAGGGTGATTGTGACGGGAGCTGCCGAAATTATTCGGGCAGATGCGGATGGCGTTTTGTAAAGCGGCGAAGTTGCTGCCCTCCCCCTCGCCGAAGGCCTGGCCGCCGCCGTAGATTTCGTTAGCAAAGGCATCTGCAGGCTGCACCTCCAGCGGTAGGCCGCTGCCTACCGTGATGATGGGCGCAAACGACCAGCCCCCTGCGAGGCGTCCAACCAAACCGTGTTGGTTCTTATAGAACGGCGGTTGGTAGACAAGAAACGTGTTAAATAGGAATTTGCGGTCCCAAGGCTGCAGTCCATAGGCCGCGTGCAGGTTGTAAGCATCCGGGACCGTGAATTGACTGGTAGCCTGGACTTCCGAGCCCGTGCCTAGCGCCTTTCCATAGGTGAAGTTGCTCTGCAGGGTTAGGTCATGCCATTGGGACACTTTTAGCGTGATGAACCCCGCGTTGTAGTTTCCCCAGCCAACGCTGGCGTTCATGCCCACACCAGAAGTCAACTGTCCGTTACAGCCGACCTCAGTTCCGGTGGGGCAGTTGATGGGCGTGTTCATCATGGTACGGGGAAAGTTGAAATTGCCATTATCGAGATCACTCCAGAGGCTCCAGAGGTTATCCTGCTGGATGTTCCCGGTGCCAGCATTACCTTCTTTCGCTGCCACGGCCTGGGCGCAACTCGCAAACCCAGCACAATAGGCTGGATGCAGGGCAGCCTTGAAGAAGGGTTGTTCTGTCACCGCGGCAAGGTTGCCAGCGCATCCTCCACCCGCCAAACCGGCGTTGCCTCCGCAATATTGCCAGACCATCTGGCCATATGCCTTAGCGAATGACTGCCCTCCAAGCGTCATCATGTAGGGCACGGCGTTGATGTTGATAGGCTGGAATTCGTGCGTAATTTTCCGGCCGATATAGCCAAATTCGACCGAAATCTTGCTGTTAATCTGGCGTTGTACGGTCAAGTCGAACTGCTGACTCATACTCGGCCGGAAATTAGGATCCAGGCCTGAACCGGCACCCGCGGCAAGCGCATTGACTCCGGGAAAATCCGGTTGCGGTAGGGTCTGGCTGGCGGCGGGAAGGGGCGCCACCAGGCCATCGAAACCACCGGCAGTGGGACCGATGCGGAAGGCATTCGCGGGAGTGCCCGTTCCCCCGCTACAGGTGCCATCCATCAGCGGGCCAAAGCACTGCACGGCTTGAATCAAGCCGGTTCCCAGCAAGGGAACCAGGACCAGGTCCACGCCGTTGAGGCGGCCGTAGAGGATGCCGTAACCACCACGGATGACCGATTTGTTATGTCCAAACAGCTTACCGAGCAGACCCGAGTCGAAGCTTGGATTCCAAGCAGCGGCAATGTGGGGGCTGAAAGATTTATAGAAAGGGTTATAAGGATATTTGGGGTGGCCTGCCACATTACCCACCAGCGTGAAGCCAACTTCCGGATTGTAAGCTTGGCCAGCTAGAGCTGCTTTCTCCCGGGCATTCAGATAGGCCATGGTGTCAATCGCTTTGTCGTTCGCATCCACCAGCACAATCTGCTTTCCCTTATTCTCGACCGGCGGCATCTCCAGCGTCCAACCCAACCCATAAGTGAGGGTGAAGCTGGGCTTCATGCGCCAAGAATCGCTGAAATACAAATTGTAGAAGGGAATGGTGCTCTGGTCGTTCGCCGGAGTATTTGGGGGATTCAGGTTCAGGTTCGAGCCGGTGCGTGTGTAAGCGATTTGCGTGAGGCTGGGTATGCCCAGCACGATAGCGTAGTCACGCGACCAACTGGACCCCAGGCCTGCAGGGACATACCCCGTCATATTCATGCCGTTGGTCCCGCCCGAGCCTGCGCCTGCACCCATCGCGTAGACCGTCTGGTAGTTGATTCCACCACCGTTGTCGGTGCGCTGATGATAGTCCCAATTGTGCTGATAGATTCCGCCAAACTGGAAGAAGTGTTTGCCCTTCAGCCAGCTAACGTCATCGCGAATCATGTTGTCTTTGCCATCCCAAAACCTAGTGCGGACGCTCTGAGTGTTCAGGTTGTAGGGCGCCAGCACAAAGGTGCGGTTCTCGCCAAACGGTTCGATTGCTCCGCCCAATCCTGGCACTTGCGGGGGCTGAGCGCCGGAGGCGCGGCCCCAGAAATTGCGCAAATAGCTGTAGTGGAAGTTATTGGTAACGTTGCTTGTGATGTTCGTCGACAAACTAATCGTGAGATACCAGGGTACTTGTGGACGATTGGAAATCGATGCGGGAACGCCCAGCTTGTCACCTGGGAAAAAGCCCCCGATGTCCACCTGATCATTTGTGGCCCGCTGCATGTGGTAATAGCGGTAGGTAGAGTAGAAGTGCCACTTGGAGCCGAAGTCGTGGTCCAGGCGAAGCACGCCAAAGTTGTCCTTCCAGGGCAGCGCCGCCTGGCCTTTGAAGGCCAGCACATTTAAACCGTCGCACCGGGAGAGACCAAGGCACGCCGTCCCTTGGTTCGATTCCGGCATATACTTCCACATCGCCTGGATCGTCGGGCTGATGCCCAGGCCGCGGGGGTCCAGTGTAGTGCCCGAACCTGGATACGTCGTACCAGGGACCAGGGCTCCCATGGCCGCAGCAGTCGTGGGATAAGTCACTGCTCCGGGATTCAGATTGTAGACCGTGCCTCCGAACTGCAGCAGCCCGAGCTTCATTCCGTCGGACGGGACCGCTCTGGTCACGGTGGTTGAGTTCGGGAAACGGAAGCCTTCGTAATTGGCGAAGATAAACCATTTTCCTCCTAGAATCTCTTTCGGAATCACGGGCCCGCCGACGGAGCCGCCAAAACGGTTGTAATGGTAGCTGGGGTTTGGAGTCCTAGGAACCGAGGCGTTGTTGTCAAAGGTGTTCGCGTCCCAGTTGTTATCAAGGTAGTATTCATATGCTGCGCCGTGCCAACCATTGGTTCCGCGCTTGGTCACCATCTGTACCTGCGCGCCCGCGGAACTATTGAAGTCCGCGGTCTGGTTGGTCGTTCCGACGGTGAACTCCTCAATACTGTCTACGGGGGTCGGCATCACGCCGGACGGCCCGCCACCGCCCGGGGCGCCGCTTACGGCAGTAACTGTCACATAACTATTTACAACCCCGCCGCTCGGGTCGCCCGCGAAGCTGGGCGTGTAAGTATTCTGTGTGCCGTCCATGTCGCTGGAGTTGTTCCCACCATCCAACTGGAACGAGTTTTGGTCCTGGTTCGCTCCTGCCACGCTGCCGTCCGGCGCGACGCCGGGCTGCAAGGAGACGAAAGTGCTGACGTCGCGGCCAAGACCGGGCAAATTCTCCAAAGCAACGCCGGTGATCGTGTTGCCCACCGTGGCATTCATGGTCTGCAGATCGGTGTTCGCCGCGACCACTTCAATGCTTTCCGAGGTTGCGCCCAGCTGCATCTTCGCGTCGAATGTCCGTGACTCTCCGACCACCACTTCCTGGTTGCCGAACTTCGCTTGACGAAATCCGGCCTTGTTTATTGCGATGTTGTACTTCCCGGGAACGACGTTGGGAAAAATGTACCTTCCCCCCTCGTTCGCCGTTGTGGTTCGCGTAGAGTTGGTCGCCGTATCGGTCAAGGTGATTGTCGCGCCGGCAATCGCCGCGCCCGTGGGATCAGTGACGGTTCCCACAACCTGACCCGTACCGGCGGTTTGCCCCCATGCAGAATACGAGCAAAGAATCAGCAGAGCGAAGACACAAGACAGAACGAGCACAACTCGCTTGCTTAGCATCGAACCACCTCCCGTTGGGGCCCGCCGTATGCAACAGGTGGAATTCCGGACTTCCTCCGCCCGCCGCGCAAATGGCCACCCCTCGTGCCACTCCACAAAGCAAGTGAGACACCAACGAAGAAGCAATGTTGGTTGATTTGTTTTCAACGATTTCCGGGAATTGTTTCTGGCAAGAATATGAAATTGCGAAGTCCGCTTTTAATCGACTCGAACCGCTCTTTCATGGGCTCGTGCCTTTTATTGCTGGAGTCAATGCTCCAGAAATATTGTTTCGTCCCTACAATAGCGAGGAATGTATTTCTCCAGGATTCTGGAGATTCAATCACTCGACGGGCGTCTCACATCCGGGTATGAGCAGCGGGCCGCTGATCAAGCTCAACAGGACGCTGCGGACTCCGATTTTGATTTGCAGGGCTTCACTCTGCCGCAGGTCCACAGTCGGAAACTGCCGCCTCGGTGCCGCGCTTCGGGCGCCGGACCAGTTCTCCCTGACAGTTTGTACATATGAATTGCAACCTCAGGGCGCAATCATTGCAATAGGTACACTCATTGGAGCAGATGAAAGCAATGCTGGTGTCGGACAATGCTTTACCACAGCACTCACATTTACTTCGCATTTGAAGGCCCATGCTGGTCAATCCTTGATCGATTCGGCGTTGACGGCTCGAAGAAGGGCGCGGATCGCCGAGTTATAGTTGCGGCTGCAAGGTAATTCTTTCCCGTTCTTGAGACGAATCATATATTCGCCGCTGTTGCAGGGATAGACTTGTTTGATTTTCGTTACGTTGACGATTATGCCGCGATGAATGCGCGAGAAATTGTGGTTAGCGATTCGCTTTTCGAGCTGACCAATCGGCTCGCGTATTCGGTATACTTCGCTTCCCGCGTGGATGGCGACGTAGTTTGCAGCAGCTTCCACCCAATCGACTTCGTCAACGTCAAGGAATATAACGCGCCCACCCATCTTGAAAATGAGACGCTGTTCCGGGACGGATCTGACTTTGCGGATCAGATCGATTTGCCGCAAAGTCAATGCGTCTCCTTGCATTCTTGTTACATCGTCTCTGGCTCGTTTGATCGCGCCGTGAAGCCGCCTCTGATCATATGGCTTCATGATGAAATCAAAGGCCTTCGTTTCAAATGCCTTAACTGCATATTGATCCTGGGAAGTGATAAAGATAAGCAGCGGCAGAGATTCGGGCGGCAGCGACGCGAGGAGGTCCAATGGTCTTCCACCGGGCACGCGAGGTTCTAGGAGCAGCACGTCAGGCTTGTGAACATGTATCGCATCAATGATTTCCGGCGCGCGGCTGCACTCGGCCACGATCTCGACATCCGACTCTGCATCCAGAAGGGTTCTGATTCTCTGGCGGCACAGCTCGTCGTGATCGGCTATAAGAACGCGGAGTGATCGACCCTGCCCCCCCCTGGTATTCACCATTCCGCGTACCTCGATCGCATGGGAACCAATACGTCCTGGAAAACCTCGCAAGGCCCCGTGAAGACAATCCTTGTGGCCATGTCCGCAACCATGAAGACGACGCTTATCTTACAACAAGGCGTTTCCTTGGTGACCTACGAGGACGCCTCTCTCCGGAGACGAGTCCACTCTCCGAAGGCGTCTGCGGGGCAGTGTCGATGGTAGAGGCTTTCGAACCGAATGAAGCATCCAGTTATTCTTGGTCCTTGGTTTTGGGATCAATGCACGGGTTCCAGGGACGACCGGTGGTCCACGGTCAGAAACTGGCGAATGGAGGCCAATGTTTCACGGTCGAATATTCGACTGACTGGGCAAGAGCGTGCACGGAGGCCTATTTCAAATCCACTTTCATGCCTTTCTTTACGCCGACGGTCAGTAAATATGTATCCTTTTGCCCGTCGACAGCAGCAACGCTGATCCTGCCGTTCCAGAGATGACCACGCTCGTCGGCGAATTTCCAGAGGCTCTCCGCTTCATGGCTAGATGCCGCCTCGCTCTGTTTTACCCATTTGATATCCTTGGCGCGAGGGAAATAATCACTATGGGAAAGCGCTTCCTCGAGGTGTTGCAGGATCCCTGCCGGCGAGAATTTACTAGTCGCTGACCATTTGGTCTCCCAGTGGTCGACCGCTCCGCTTCGGCTTACGGGCACCAGCGAATTCACCATCGAATCGATATCGTAGTTGCTGGGCATGTATCTGTCGGCCAGAGCGGCGCGCGAGTATTTTGATTCCGGGTCCCAGTCATATTCCATAGCCAGGGCCGCGATTTCCGCTGTACCTCGTCCGTAGAGTCTTTCGATGATGTGAAGCGAGCCATCAATGCCCGAAGACAGGCCGGCGGTAGTGATGATCTTGCCGTTATCTACGAAGCGCCTGTCCGACACCACTCTCGTTTTGGGGGCTGCGGCCTTCAGCCGCTCTATCAGATTGGCTGTCGTGGTGGCCTCGAGGCCATCCAGGAGGCCAGCTTTTGCTAGAAAAAATGCCCCGTTGCAAACTGACATAACGATCTCTGCGTTTCTCACGCTGTTCTGAACCCAGGCGATCAGTCTAGGATTGTTGATCGCCGAGCGCACGTCGCCGCCCGGGATCACGAGAATGTCTGGCTGGGGGGCGTTGTCAAAAGAATACTTCGGATTTACGCTCATACCCATCCATGTCGTTAACGCGTCAGGCTTCTCTGCAACCGTGTAGACATTGAATGGTATCGGCTGATCGAAGGAGTACACGTGACCGAAGGTCTCGTAAGGCCCTGTATAGTCAATGATCTGCACGCCCTCAAAAATGAGAATTGCTAAATTGCGTTGGCGCTTTTGGCCTTGTCCGGGCACACTCTGCTGTTTGGCCTCAAGTATCGGGGTCAAGCAGGCCGTAGCCACAAATCCTATCAGGACAACAATTATCGTTGCTTGTTTCACGGCCTTTCTCCTCTAGATTCCCAAGTCGTCGCACGGCACGCATCTACTCTTTCTCTCCGGTGATCATGTCACATCATGCCGCGAACGGAGGTAGGCTGGGGCGAATACACGACGGCTGGCTATCGCTACACCGCCAGCTGACGAGGCGACCGCCAATTGGCGGGCCATCGACGAAGGCGCACAGGGGTTGTGCACCCCTTGGCGATTTCCTCCTTTGCTAGAACAATCACTATTGAAAGCCCCTGCTGCGCAACGAGCTGGCAGTTCTGATCTGAGGCCGTGAGTTGGGAACACCACTTGGAGCTTGCCCGCAACGAAAATCGCAAATTCGGATGGTTGCAGGGTTTGGGGAAGAGATTCAGAGAAGAAACTTTGGTTGCGGCGGGCCGCAACGCTCTGAACATGCCAGTTCTAGTCCTGCCTTACCGATTTTGCGCTAATCCGCGAGTTGCCGCTTATAGTGGCGGAGGAGGGGGGCATTCAGAAGATACAGGATCGAAACCATTGGGGGACAGTGACTAAATATAATATATTATTAGTTATCATAAATCATGTGTTAACTATATAGTTATGGAGGAGGAGGAGGGATTCGAACCCCCGAGACCCTTTCGAGTCTAACGGTTTTCAAGACCGTCGCATTCAACCACTCTGCCACTCCTCCACACTGATAATACACAGCTTACAGAACCACCCGTTGCAAAATTTGATAGGGTTACGCACGCAACGAGGGCACTTTTTCCGTGCGCATGGTGCATGGCATCTCCACTACCGAGTCAACGACAAACAGGTGTCGGTGAAATTGGCCGACTACAGCGACGAGTATCGCACTCTGACGAGTGTTCGTCCAGAGCCCCATCTTCAAACAGTAAATTCCGGGCAGCAAGCTAAAGGACATCTGACCCTCCAAGAATATGCAGAAACGGTGTACTTTCCGCACGCAAAGAAGAGTCTCAAGCCATCCACGTTAAGGGCTACTTCAACCTGTATACCAAACACATTGAGCCGCGCATTGGCGGACTGAGCTGCGCAACGCATAACCTAACCTACAGCGCGTGCTATGGACCATCGACCAAGAGGAAGAACTCAGTCATCAATCTTTCTTGAACATCAATTCGGTGTTGTCGGCAATTTTCACTCACGCCCGCAGGAACGGAACGCTTCGAGGTCCGAATCCTACGGACGGCGTAGAGATTCCCGCGGGCAAGCGAACAGGGAAGACCCACAAGTACACGTTGGAGGAGTCGAGAAGATCACAGAAGGCATGGATGGCGTGGCGCGGTGCGCGCGGTCGTCGTGGCTGCGTGGACAGGATTAAGCCTGGCCGTACTTCGCGGCTTGAAGTGGGAGGACATCGACTTCAAAAAACGAGCCTGAATGTTGTGCGTACCGTGTGGCACAACGAGATCATTGATACCAAGACGGAACACCGGGCGGCTGCGGTCCCTCTGTTGCCGAACGCGATTGCCGAACTCAAACGGCATCACGAAGAGAATCCTCGGACGACATGGGTCTTTGAGGGCTGGATAGGTTCCGCGGACTCAAGCCGAGAAACTGCACGTTATGTGCCGCCGCCCGAAGCGGTTCCGAGGCTCGTTGATGAGTGGCTGGAGTGGTGGCATGAGCAGCATAGGGCACTTCGAGGCCAACCCAAGGAAGATGTAGTCGCTGGCCTGGCGGAGCTTCACCATCGTTTCCTGACGATTCATCCATTCATGGATGGTAACGGCCGGGTCGCCAGATCAATCACCGATCAAGCAGCACGAGAACTGATGAACCAAGGTATCGGTCGAGAGTTTGTTGAGGATGCCGAAGCCTACTCTGGGGCGCTGGCGCCGGCTGACGGGGGGGATTTCAAGCCCCTCCGAGAGCGGATCAAAGCCGCCCTGCAGTAGACCGGACTCCAGCAGGATATACCTATAAATGCACATTTTAGCAATTTATGTTAATCTAAAGGTGTACAGACTGCGGTAATATTGAACCTATAGGTCTATAGGCCATAGATTACGTACACCTATGGGTTTATTCACTGGACCAGGAGAAAACATGAGGCCCGAATTCAGAACATTGCGAACCAAACAGCTAGAACGAGCCTTGGAAGCATTCACCCAGGCGAAGAACTCGCCACGCCCACAGAAGGGCTGGCTTCGCGCGATCCGTGAAGCAACGGGAATCAGTCTACGAGAACTGGCCACACGACTGAAAAAGACTCCCCCGCTGGCCGCAAAACTCGAGAAGTCCGAGGCGGAATATCGGATCACCTTAGGGAGCCTTCGCGATGCCGCCGACGCTCTCGGATGCCAGCTTGTCTATGCTCTTGTGCCAAAGAGCGGAAGCATTCACGACCTGGCGGAACTAGGCGCGAGAATGAAGGCAGCGGAAAACGTCCGCGCCGTTGAGCACAGCATGGCGTTAGAAGATCAGGCCGTTGGTGGAATCGAGGACAAGATCGAGGAAGAGACCAGACGCATACTGAAGAAGGCCCGAAAGAAATGACCACACTTGGAAACGGCAGCGAGGGCAATACCCCACTCTCGCCTGAAGAGCTTGCTGACCTCATTCCGAGTTTGGCAACAAAAGAGGAACTCAATGAATGGGAACGTGAAAACAACCTGCAGGCGCGAGCCTGGGCCATTGAAGATCGCACGAGCCCGGCAGATATCCCTTCTGACGAGTATGTTCGAAAGCTCCACAAAAGGATGTTCGACCAAACGTGGAAGTGGGCCGGGGAATACCGGCGCAAGGAAAAGAACATCGGAGTTCCAGTCTACGAAATTCGAGAGAGACTCATGGCGTTGTGCGGCGACGTACGCTATTGGATCAAGAACAACACCTATCCCCCGGATGGGATAGCCGTTCGTTTTCACCATAGCCTCACATTCATTCATCCCTTTCCAAACGGCAACGGCAGGCACGCGCGACTGATCGCAGACATACTCTTGATTAAGCTAGGCCGCCCAGCATGCACTTGGGGCTCTGCCAATCTGGTCAAAGAACGTGAGGCACGCACAAAGTATCTGGAGGCGATAAGAGCGGCTGATAATGGGGACATCCAGCCGCTTCTAAAGTTCGCCCGTTCGTGAGCGATATGAGCGTACAGTGGCTGTTCGAACCGATGGCGCTGTTGGCAAGTGATGTGTCCATGTTTTGCTATGCGGAGCCGGAGAGGCGGCCCATTCGCTCCATTCGAACACTGAAAGGCCAGACTAGCAAATTCGGATGGTTGCGGGCCCGCGATCAGAACTGCTGTCATTCGGTCGCATCACGCACCTATTGCCTTAAGCCATGTGTGGACCGGTAAGGACCAAGATAGATGCGTGGAGCTTTGCAAGGATTTCAAAGCCAAAGGAATTTCTTTTAAAGTCGAGCAGAGTCGGCACCAGTATCGGATGGGTGTGGACCAGAAATATAGAATCTCAGTGCCGAGCGAGTTCTTCCAAAGAGCCAAGGGGATAATCAAGCGAGGCTCGTGAGCAGAATCACGCGGCAGTGTTGGTACCCAACTTGGACGGTTAGCGTTTATCGGGAGCCACGCGATTGACAATTCCCATGGCGAGGTGCAAGAATCCCTCCGCAACCGTGTCCCCTGCTTGTTGCGAATCGTTCACTGGACATCTCGAGAGCATGTCAGCCGCGCGTAGCGGCGACAGGGAGAAGAATCCATGAGAGTTTCAAAGATTGGGATCCTGATGTTGATCCTCGTGCTGGGAATGCTTCCGAGCGCCATGGCCCAGACGGCAGCCCAGGCGCCGGGACGTACCGCAGTGCCGTATCCGACTGCGGAAACACCGAGGGCCGTCGATCTCGGCGCAATGACGGCGCAGCCTGGCAGGGTGGTGCCGATGTCGGTCACCGTCGCGCTCAGCCTGCGGAACCTCAGCGAGGCGGAGGAACTGATGGGGGCGGTCTCCACGCCGGGGAACGCTCAATATCACCAGTTTCTGACCTCAGAACAGTTCGTGGAGCGGTTTGCGCCTACGAATGCCGACGTCGCCAGCGCAATCACGGCCCTGGCCCGATACGGGCTTGTGGCCCAGCGCGCCACCGCGACCACTCTTCGGGTAACCGGCATGCCCGCGGACATGGAGCGCGCCTTCGGCGTAAGCCTGCACACCTATTCGGTAGCTGCGCACGGAAACGCTCCCGGCTACTCGTATCATGCTCCGCTCAACCACCCCACGGTTCAGTCCGAGCTTGCCGGTCATGTATCCGGCATATTCGGTCTGGATACCCGCCCCGCACTGCGTCCTCATCACGTTGCCGCACCCCCGGCGCTCACCAAGGCACGCGCCAAATCACCTTCCACTAAGCCGGCGCCAGGGTTGACCAATCCTCCCGGTCTTCTGACTGTGCAAGACTTTGTGGAGCAGTACAACGTACAACCGCTCTACGACCATGGCATCACGGGGAAGGGCCGCACTCTGGCCATTATGACCTTTGCGTCCTTCACGCCCAGCGACGCCTTCTACTACTGGCAGACGGTGCTCGGGCTCGCCGTGGATCCCGGCCGAATTACCATCGTCGAAGTGGATGGCGGGTCGGGGCCGCCCAGGGACGCCTCCGGCTCCGATGAGACAACCCTCGATGTCGAACAGTCGGGCGGCATCGCTCCCAGAGCAAACGTCGTCGTTTACGAGGCGCCCAATACCAACCAGGGGAGTGTGGATGTCTACGCCGCGGCGATCGAGGCCAATCTAGCGCAGAGCATCTCGATTAGCTGGGGCTTCTGGGAGTGGTATCAAAATCTTGAAAATTCTCCGGTCACCGATCCGATCACAGGCAAGACCGTGGGGATCACGCAAGCGACCCACGAGCTTCTGGTTCGCGCGGCCATCCAAGGAGAGTCGGTTTTCACCGCGGCGGGTGATAGCGGCGCCTACGACGCAGATCGCGATTTCGGCTTCTGCTACCCCACATTCTGCAGCCTGCCGCTGACCGTGGACTATCCAGCCAGCGATACTGCAATCACTGCCGCGGGCGGCACTACGCTCCCCGGCCTCCAGGAATACTGCCAGAATGCAGCTTGTACCCCGCCCTTTTACGACATCAACATTCCGCAAGAGAGCGTTTGGGGCTGGGACTATCTCACTGGCTTGTGCGCGACGGTCTTCGGTCTCAATCCCATTCAGTGCGGCATCTTCCCGGGCGGCACCGGCGGCGGCGTGAGCATTATGTTCCCGGTCCCGTTCTATCAGTGGTTCATCAGGGGCGTACAGCACAGCCAGCCCGGCCAGGATTGGAATATCAATCCCTCCTACGCGGCCTTGTTTGGAGTGGTCAACACGTCCTACAACCTGCCGGCGCATTATCCCGGCCGGAACGTCCCGGACGTTTCGTTCAACGCCGATCCGGATACGGGCTACATTATTCCCTACACCTCGGAGCCCAGCGGCAATTTCCTGATTCTCAACTTCAACGGCGGCACGAGCTTTGTCGCGCCGCAATTGAACGGCGTTACCGCCCTTCTCGGCCAGGATTTGCATAGCCGGCTGGGTTTGCTTAACTCCCCACTCTACTTCTTCGCGCTCACCGGCCAGGCCTACCACGGCCCCAACGCGCCGTTGAAAGCGATCTCAACGGGCGACAACTGGTTCTACGTGGGCAGCAATGGCTACAATCCCGCAGTCGGACTGGGCACACTAGACGTGTGGAATTTAGCGCAGGCCCTGCGGTAACTGATTCTCGATAGCTTGGGATATGAGTCACGATAATGCCTCCTCTCTATCTGAGCGTGGTGTCCGTGCCGCTTGGAGCGCAGGCCGAGAAGGGGCTAGCCCGTGCCTAAAGCCATTCAGGGCGACATTGCAAAGGCCCGTGCCACTTGCAATGATTTCCTCACGCTTTGGAAGGATGCCTACCCCGATATTCCCATCTTGAAGCAAACGAAAGCCGAGTACGCGAAATTGCAGTGATTTGCTGGAATCCCTGCAAGAAATCTAGTCAGTCCCCGATAAGTCCGGTGGATTCAATTGGTCGATGCAACACCCAGCGCGAACCCACCTTGCATCGAATTGAAAACAAATACTAAAATCGCCGCTGTGCTCGAGCAAGCCGCCACGTTCTATCAACAGCAACTCGAACGACACCCCGAGGCACTGCGTTATCTTCAGCAACGAGGACTGCGCGATCCTGCTCTGATCGAAGAACTGCGAATCGGCTATGCTCCTGGCGGAACTCAAAGGGCACGCCCGCGGAACGCGCATGACCGCTGCGGGATTACGATCCTTATTCCGCTACCATCGCCAGGCCACCGGCATCCAGATCGCCAACCCTCATCGATTGCGCAACACCTTTGCCTCGGACATGATCCGCGCCGGTATGAGTCTGCCCGCGCTCATGCAGCTGATGGGTCACACGAACATCCAAACCACGCTGCTCTATGTGCTAGTCACCCCGCAAGACGTCTACCTTGAGTATGCGCGTGTCGAGATCCTAGCGGTCGTAGTGTTTCCTGCTGACGAAGCTACCTGCTCTCGTGGAATGACCAAACTGCATTCTCAAATGGATACAAGAAAGCTCACTCAAAGTAAGCCAAATGAGGAACGCATGAGAATCCGAGCCACGGATGGAATGCGAATCTGGAAGGTGGCGAACTTTGTCCCCGGGTCCCCACCTTATTGTGTGAACCGTCGCGAGCTGGCCTCGCAGCGCTTGCGAATCAGTGCGGCCACCCTCTGCGCGACTTCTTGATCGATTTTTATTTTGCCTGTGGTTTCGAGAACCGCCTGCGCAAGTTCGGGCACACGGCGCCGCACGAGCGGTTTAGCGAGTCCGGCCTGCTCGGCCAGCGTGTCGAAGTCGCGGGGCGCGACTCGTTCGGATTTGTATTCGTCTCCAATCTTCATCGCCATCTCATTGCTCAGCTCCGGATAGTACACGGTGCTGATCGCGTCGTAGAGAGGAGCAAGCCGGATCTCCTGGTTGGCAGTTCCCGTCCCGTGATACAGAAGCGAGAAGTTCTTGCCGTGTGCGTCGTTGTTCCCGATCAAATAGTTAAAGATGACGATATCGAGCAAGCGCGCAAGGTCAACGACCGGGGCGCTTGAAACCTCGCGCACGAGCGCGAAGCATTGTTTGAGGGAGGGCCCGCCTTCTTTTTGATATTTCATTTCGGGCACGATGTTCAAGGCCTGACAAAAATCTTCCTGATGCAGCCGGTCGAGCGTCGTGGTGGTGCCTGATTTGATGTGCGTGCGGTCGTAGCGCTCGACGGACAGGTATTCGATGGTTTCGGCCGTGCGAACTTCGACTTTGGCGGCGGGTACGCCCGTCCCGGCCGCGAGTTGCATGGTGAAGGCTTCGTTAAAAACGACGCCGGCGAAACGCTCGATCGAAGGCTTGAGAATGTGCGTGCTCGGTGCGCCGCCCAGGGGAAGCGACACGTCGTCCCCTTCGACGCGCACGGCGATTTTGTCCTGGGCACCAGCGAGCGAAAGGCGGACTCCTTCTTCTCCCGCGAGCAGCGGGCGCTTGGGAAGTTCCCTGAAGATGTCAGCGAGTTGCTTTTGCGAGATCGTTCGGTAGTGATAGTCGCGCGCGGGCATCGGCTGGCCCGCGGGAATGAACGTGACGGCCCCGGCGCACTCCCCACCGATTCGTTCCAGCATGGCAAAGTCGTTGCGCGCACTGATGCCGAGGTTCCGCGCGATGATCTCGCGTTTGGTTTCGTCCGGAAGAATGCCGGCGAAGAATCCCCGGCATTCGTTTCTGCTGAAGCGTTCTTTCCGCAGAGGCAGAGACACGGAAAGCGGCGTGGCACCGGGCCGGTCGAGCCAGGCCGGTATGTATTCGAATACGGTTTGCCCGCCGTCATCCTGAATCAAGTGGCCACTCAGTTCGTCGTACAGATACACAGCCAGCGTTTTGGCCATGTTCAGGACTCCTTCGCCGCCGAAGGCGGAGTGAGGGCGATGCGAATGCCGAGTGTCTGCACGACGGTCAGGGATTTGCCGATTTCGCAAGTGGGTTTGCCTTTTTCGAGCTCGATGACGAAGCGCAGGCCGGTACCGGAAGTGAGAGCCAGATCTTTTTGCGTGACGCCCAGCTTCTTGCGGGTTTCACGGACGATTCGTCCGATGTCTTGGGGAGTGTATTTCATCAGAGGTACTCCATGTTCCCGTACGGTAATATTGTGCCTTGTCGTTTGCTTGAAAGCAAGGAATTATTCCCGTTCGGGAATAATGTGCGTAATAGTCGCACAATTCGTCAAAATATTCCCGAACGGGAACTTGAATCTCCTGGGTCGAATTTCGCCATTGTCATTGGGAGAAAATAGGACGCGGCGAGTGCGGCATTTGAGGTCGGCTACGAAAGCGCCACCCAATTCAATCGCGAATACAGCCGTTTCTTTGGCCAACCACCCATGAGGGACATTCGCACGCTCCGGTCCTCAGACGGACCGCCTTCTGAGTCGATTGGGGTACAGCAAGGTGTAGCCCGATAAGCGATTTGTGAGCGACTGCAAATGTGGGCTTACCAGCAAGAATCGTAGTTAGATCGCATCACTGCTTGTAATCCGTATATTCAAACTCGGGCCATGCAATCGATGAGAAGGTTGCGCAACTCTGAGCGTTTGGCGGACGGCCAGTGTTTGTCGGGTACCCGGCCGCTTTCGATTTTTCCTTCGTCTATTGGTATCTCACCGAGTTCGCGGGCGAGAACGCATTCGGCTATTCGGCAATTGATATCAAGACCTATGCGATGGCATTGCTGCGCAAACCATATCGAGCGTGCGGCAAGCAGTCGATGCCCCCGGAGTGGTTCGATCCTGTGCCTCATACACATGTGGCGCTCGACGATGCCATCGAGCAAGGACAACTCTTCTGCAACATGCTTAAAGCCAAGTTCGGCGCCTAACTAGCCGCTCGCGGCTGCTGAATGTCGGCCCATACCGCAGCCGCCCAGCTTGCTGAGGACAGGGTAGTGAGAGATTGTCTGGTCAATTACTGGCGCGAAATCTTACTTGCCAGAGATCGCCTCGCGCACCATCCGCCGATGCACGCCCAGCTTCTGAGCTACTCCCGCAATGGTTCCTATGCCGAACTCGTACTCTCGACAGATCTGCTCGTACAACTCCACTTTGGCGCTCCAGTCCAACGAGTCTCCTCCGCTTAGGGCGTCGCCCGAATCAGAGTACCCGTTTCAACGCTTGCCGGTTCCGAGATCGTCAGAATACCCGGCCTTCAGGCGAGGCCACTGCGCGATGGGACGTCCATTGGTACGGAGCTGGTTGGCGTCGGCTTCCCATTGTTGCGGCCAACCGGTCGGCGAGTCCTCCCATGCCTCCTGCCGCCCGTAGACGGTCAAGTCGAGCAAGTGGAAGCTGTTATCCATCACCTCGACGCCGCGTGACGTCGTCCAGTAAGTCTCGAAGACTTTGGACCCTTGTCGCAGGTAGCAAACGATGTGCTCCTGCCGACCCGGCGTCCAACCAAGAGGGTGTCGAGCGAGTCCCGGGGGGCCGAGTACCAAGGCATCTCCCAGCCCATGAACTTGCGGTACCGGGCGCTCTCCTCATATGGACCCTGACAAAACGTGGCGTAGGTGACGTCGCGAGAATGAATATAAGACAGCTCGCGGACCTGCGATGTATCCCAGGTGCACCCCTCGCACTGCTCCGGCGCTGGGTGGCCGGTGTGCCACATGAAGTAGTAGGCGATGAGCATATGGCGTCCCTCAAACGCGTCCAATAGTGTCACCGCCCCAGGTTCACCAATGAGCGGTGTGGCGCCATCTACCTCGACCATTGGGAGCCGTCGGCGGGCGGCTGCGATCGCATCACCCTCGATGGCGGACACCATGAAAGATGAATTTGGAGCGCCCAAAATAGTTGGCCGGAGCACTTTCCAGGCCGAACTGGACGCGTTGCGGGTTCGAGAGAAGGCGCACACGCACGTTCTCTCCGTTAGCGCCTGGGTTGCTGTTTTTCATTTTCCCGAGGTCGCGCTCGACTTCACAATTTTCCGTCCTATACTTCGTTAACGTCTCTCCTCAGTCTGCTGAGGTCTCCCACTATTGCACTCGTTTGAGGTCCTGCACCCAATTGGTTTCCCATGTTTTGCCACTATCGGGGGAGTATGCCTGCTCCCAGTGACATGAGGTGGCTGTGATCTTGGACCATATGAATCGTATGCGGATTGGTTTCCCGTTCTCTGTATCGTCGGCGTAGAAGGTGCCCACGCCATTGTGGAAACTCCCTCTCACGGGCGGATCCAGCGGCGCCAGCGGCGTCCTACTGTCCATCCACCAGATCGACCACTGCCCCGACTTGGCATCGAACGATCGTGGAGCCACGCCCCGATAAGTGCCGCCCGGAACCTCGAACACATCGTCGTCGACATTGGCGTAGCCACCCATAAGCGACTGGCTGAACAATGTCCCTTCGAATTCGATCCACTCGTGACTGTTGGCGAGGCGCTGCTTCAGCTTTCGATGTTGAACTCGCCAGTGCCCGACCAAAAAATCGAAGTCATGAAGTCCGGGCACCGCAGTTTCTGCATGACTTCTCTCTTCTCCCGAACGCGACGAGGACCGCGCCACAAAAAGCCCCGACGCCACCAGGCCCAGACTCAGCCATACCATGACCGCTACGCGCTGATGTGTTTCCACGTTTCACTCCTTTTCGTCGCGAGACAGTGACGACCGCTCTTCTTTAGCTCGCGTTAGCCTTTGCGTCACGCTTTCAACGTCAGACACCTTAACCCACTTCGCGTCAGGCGAGGTCTCGGCTTCGTAATTGTCGTGCCAGTTCCACCATTTGTACGGTGGGGTTTGTGGATAACCTTCCGGCGAGTCCTCCCAAATCTCCTGACGGCCCAGCGGTGTGATGTCGAGGTAGCTCCAGGTGGTTCCCATCGCCTCGTCGCCACGGTTGTTGATGAAGTAGGTGCGGAACACCCGTTCACCGTCATGGAAGAACACATTGTGGCCGTGCCACTCGTCCACGCCGAAGTCTTTGTCGAAACTATCAGTGATGGTGTACCACGGTACATCCCATTCCATTCGCTTCTTCAGGCGCTGGATATCTGCCTGCGGTGCGCGTGAGGCGTAGGCGAGGGTGGTGTCGCGGGCGTGCAGATGGGCCAGGTGGGCAACCTGATCAGCGCCGAAGGAGCATCCGCGGCAGGCATGTTCGGGCCAGCCAAACACTCCGGGCTCGAAGAAAGCGCGATAGACGATCAACTGACGGCGGCCCTCGAACAAATCGAGCAGGCTTACCTTACCATTGGGTCCGTCGAACTCGTACTTCTTGTCCACGGCCAGCCAAGGCCTTCTCCTTCGCGAGGAGTTGTTGGTCTGCAGCCTCCCACTCCTGCTGTGACACGATCGGAGGTGTCTTCATCGCGACATGCCCTTTTCCGTGTTCCTTGTCTCTCTCTTTGCTCCTTGCCATATTGTTTCTCCTGGTTTTCTGCAGTAGACCGAGACGATAAATTCTAACGTACTCCGCGAATTGGCTACCAATTTGTGCTAGCGCCAAATCTCTGTCTTGGGCCTTCAAATCGGAGGAAGATTCTGCCATAAGTGCCATTTTGGCCTGCTCTAAGTCCTTTCCCTCGATGGCAGTTACTTCCAGGCTACACGCCCCGGCTGTGTGACGGCCATCCTTGCGCCATGGACTCATGGTCCGTAGCCTTCTATTAGGTGCGTGAATTGTGCACCACATGCTGTTGATTGGCTGAGTCGCTCCCCTTGGCTCACGATTTGGTCTGTGCCCCTCTCCCGTGATTCTGGAGTTCGGTCACCGCCAGGCCAAATATGTAACTTCGCTCGCAAAAGAAGTGCTGCTCCCTTCGAAAGGAGTGCCATGCACGCAACATCCGCCGAAACGCTCCATGCCTCAGAGCAGGCTTTTATCGATCAGGTTATTGCCAAGCTGACAGGTCACCCCGGCGCTCTCCTCGGTATTCTCGAAGCGGTTCAAGAACACAACCCACACAAATATTTGCCAGCGGAAACCCTGGAGTACGTCGCCTCAAAAACCGAAACACCCCTGGCTCGGATTTACAGCGTCGCCACGTTCTACGCCCTCTTCAACCTCCAGCCCCAAGGCGACAACACCATCTGCATTTGCCGCGGCACGGCTTGTCACACCCGTGGCTCCCGCAACCTGTTGCAGAGCGCGCGCCTGGAACTTGGATTGGGGATCGGGAATGGCAGCGAGGAAGGCGATTCGGACAAAATTTTGCTCACCACGTCGGATCAGAAATTCACGGTGCGGACCGTCGCTTGCTTCGGCCAATGTGCCTTGGCCCCGGTCGTGGAAGTGAATCATCGCATCTGCGGCCATGTGAACGAACGCACCTTGCAGCGCGAGATCCAGACAATCGACCGGGAGAGTGAGTGATGCCTCGAATCCAGGATTTTGGGGCTTTCAATACCGTGCGCGAAGCGGGCCTGGCTAAGCTCGCTCCCCCGGTCCCACGCATTGCCGTCGGCATGGGCACCTGCGGCCGCGGTAACGGCGCCGAAGGCCTGTACCACGCCTTCGCCGAGGCTATCGAGCGCAGCGGAACCAATGTGGTCCTTGCAAACGTGGGATGTTTCGGCGCCTGCTTTCAGGAGCCCCTCACCAACGTCCGCATCCCCGGCTTTCCCCTTGTAATCCTCCGCCGGGCGCAAGCGAATGATGCCACGCGCATCTTGCAGGATCTTTCCGCGGGAAATATCACTACGGATTTGGCTTACTGCAAGATCGAGGAATGGGATCACATCACCGGGCACGTGAAGTATGGCCAGGGCTATCCCCAAGTGCCGCTGTGGAGTGACGTCCCCTTTTTCAAGGGTCAGAAGAAGATTGTTTTACGTAATTGCGGCTTCATCAACCCCGATGACATTGAAGAGTACGTCGCCGTGGGTGGCTACCAGGCTCTTTACAAAGTTTTGATCGACGGCCGCCCGGAGAACGTCATCGACCAGATCAAGGCCGCCAAGCTCCGTGGCCGGGGCGGCGCAGGTTACCTCACTGGAAACAAATGGGAGTTCCTCGCTAAGGCAAAGGCCGATCAGAAGTACATCATCTGCAACGCGGATGAAGGCGATCCCGGCGCTTACATGAACCGCAACGAGATCGAGAGCGATCCGCACTCCTTGATCGAAGGCATGATCATTGGCGGCTATGTCATGGGCGCAACCGAGGGCGTCATTTATATTCGCGCCGAATACCCATTGGCTGTGCATCACCTGAACCGCGCCATCGAGCAAGCCCGCGAGTATGGCCTGCTTGGCGAGAACATCCTCGGCCGGGGATTCAAGTTCAACATCGAAATCGTCGAAGGAGCCGGTGCGTTCGTTTGTGGAGAAGAGACCGCTCTGATTGCTTCCTTGGAAGGCCAGGCAGGCAGACCGCGTCCTCGTCCCCCCTTCCCGGCACAGAAGGGCCTGTGGGGCAAACCCACAAACATCAACAACGTGGAAACCTGGTACAACATCGCTCCCATCGTGACCAAAGGCCCCGCGTGGTTCACTGAAACGGGCAGCCCCAGGAGTTCAGGCACGAAAGTATTTTCCCTGGTTGGCAAAGTCCACAACACCGGCTTGGTTGAGATGCCCCTCGGCACCCCCTTGAAGACTTTTATCTACGACATCGGCGAAGGTGGCGTGGGCGGGCGCCAGATCAAGGCCATACAGACCGGCGGACCATCTGGCGGCTGCATCCCCCATGAAATGTTCGATACCCCGGTGGATTACGAGAGCCTTTCGCGCCTTGGTTCCATCATGGGTTCCGGTGGCATGGTGGTGATGGATGAAGACAACTGCATGGTGGACGTTGCGCGGTACTTCATCGAGTTCACCCACTCCGAATCCTGTGGAAAATGCATCCCCTGCCGCGTCGGCCTGAACAAATCCCTGCGCATCCTGAACCGCGTCACCGAGGGTGCTGGCACCATGCATCACCTCGAACTCCTCGACGAACTCAGCCACTACATTCGTGAGTGTTCGCTGTGTGGCCTCGGCCAGACGGCCCCCAATCCTGTTCTGACCACTCTGCGCCACTTCCGCAACGAATTCGAGGATCACATTGTCGCGCGGCGCTGTCCCGCGGGCGTCTGCGAGGAACTGGCGCTTTCTCCCTGCGAGAATAGCTGCCCGCTGCACATGAACATTCCTCGCTTCTTGCAGTTGTACTCGGAACACCGCCTCGAGGACGCTTTCGAATCCATCATTATGGATAACCCGCTCCCCGCGTCCACGGGCCGCGTTTGCCAGCATCCCTGCGACACACGTTGCCGGCGCCAGGCTGTGGATGAGCCGGTGAACATGCGCGAGGTCCACCGCTTTATCGCCGATTCTATCTTTCTCTCGGATCGCTATGAAGACATGGCTAACCGCATCGTGGCGCGCAGGCTGGAGCACACCGGGAGGAAGATCGCTATCGCCGGCGCCGGGCCCGCGGGGCTGACGGCCGCGTTTTATCTCTCCATGCTTGGCCACGATGTCACCGTGTACGACAGCAAGCCTGAAGCGGGCGGCATGCTTCGCTTCGTGCTCCCCGAGTACCGCTTGCCGAAGGCCGCGCTGAGCCGGGAAATCGAGCTGATCGAGCGGCTGGGCGTGAAGTTCGTTTTCAATACCCGCGTGGGATTCGACATTCTGTTGAACGATCTGGACGACCATTTCGATGCCGTTTTTCTTTCCATCGGCACCTGGAAAGAATCCTGGATCTATCAAGCGGGCACGGAGTTGAAAGGCGTGTACCCCGCTCTTCTTTTTCTTGAGGCCATCGCCAAGGGTGAGGAAGTCCGTATTGGCCGCAAGGTGGCCATCATCGGCGGCGGAAACGCGGCCATTGATTCCGCTCGCAGCGCCCTGCGAAAAGGTGCGGAAGCTACCGTCATCTACCGCCGCGAACGCAAGGACATGCCGGCTATCGAAGAGGAA
The DNA here is from genome assembly GCA_049686315.1 of Candidatus Acidiferrum sp. Lineage (GTDB taxonomy): Bacteria > Acidobacteriota > Terriglobia > Acidiferrales > UBA7541 > Acidiferrum. Next base: position 31,933 of record JBAVHY010000498.1, read on the forward strand.
ACCAAGGCAGCCAGGGAAGAAGGCGCGAAGTTTATTTTTCTCGCTGCGCCTCACCGGATCATCGGCGATGCCTCCGGCAACGTCAAGGCGATTGAAATCGTGAAGACCCGGCTCGGTGAGTACGACGCCTCCGGGCGGCGAAAGCCGATTTTGACCGACGAAATTCAACGCTTCGAATGCGATGCCGTCATCTTTGCCGTTGGCGAAAGCGTCGACCTGGATTTCGCCCGCGCCTCCGGCCTCAGCCTCAAGGAGAGCGGCACCATCGAAGTGAATCGCTTCACTCTGGAATCCAGTCGCCCGCGCTTCTACGCCGGCGGCGATGTCGTCACCGGCGCCTCCAACGTCTCCAATGCCATGGCCTATGGCAAGCAGGCCGCCCGCGCCATCGACCTGCAGCTGATGGAACGAAACCGCTGGGAAAAGCTGTTCCCTCATTTCGATTACGGACAGAGTGTGCCGGAAGAGCCCAGTGAAAGTCATCGTCACAGCGGTCATATGCTGGCTCCCGCGGTACGCGTGGGTTCGAACGCCGAAGTGGTCACCGGGTTTACCCACGAAGAGACTTTGGACGAAGCTTGCCGGTGCCTGCGCTGCGACTTGAAAGTCGCCAACGTCAGTTAGAAGAAGGAGCCATACCTTGCCGCAGAAAAAATTGTCAATCCGCATCGATGGCGAGCTTATCAGCGCCCCCGAAGGCCAGACCATCCTTCAGGTGGCAAAGGCCAGCGGCAAATACATTCCCACGCTTTGTGATCTCGAGGGCCTCAGCCCCGTGGGCGCTTGCCGCCTCTGCATTGTCGAAGTGCAAGGAATCGACCGGCTGTTGCCCGCTTGCACCACCCCCATTCAGGACGGCATGTCGGTCACCACGAATTCCCCCAAGCTTACGCAGTATCGCCGCATCTCGGTTGAACTTTTGTTGGTCGAGCGCAATCACGTTTGCGCGGTCTGCGTCTCCAATGGCCATTGCGAGCTGCAGTCCATGGCCTCCGCCCTGGGCATCAGTACCGTTCATTTCGCATATAACTTTCCAACCCTCACCGTCGATCTCTCTCATCCACGATTCATGCTCGACCATAACCGCTGCATCTTATGCACCCGCTGCGTGCGCGTTTGTGCGGAGTTGGAAGGCGCGCACGTTTGGGAGTTGAGCTCTCGCGGCATTCATGCCCGGATCGTCAGCGATCTCAACCAGAAATGGGGAGAGTCGCGCGGCTGCACCAGTTGCGGAAAGTGCGTCCAGGCGTGTCCTACCGGTGCGCTTTCCGAAAAAGGATCGGCCGTCGCGGAAATGACCAAAAGCAAAGACAAGATCAGCTCCTTGGTGCGCCGCAGAGAGGTGCAGGCATGAAGAAAGTGAAAGTCGCCACCGTTTGGCTGGACGGATGCTCCGGATGCCACATGTCCCTTCTGGACATGGATGCGGCGATTATTCCTCTGGCGCAGAAAATTGAGCTGGTTTATGGACCGCTGGTCGACGCACAGGAATTTCCTGAGGATGTGGATGTCACCCTCGTGGAAGGCGCGGTCAGCTCGCAGGAAGACCTCAACAAGCTGCAGAAAATCCGTCAACGCACACATCTGTTGATCTCTCTCGGCGATTGCGCGGTCACAGGAAATGTCCCGGCAATGCGCAATTCCATCCCTGTAACCAAGTTGCTCCAGCGCGTCTATGTTGATGGTGCGCAGGAACGCAAGCTTGTTCCCACCGATGGGGTTCCGCCACTGCTCAAGCAGGCGCGCCCGCTACGTGAATTCGTCAAAGTGGATATGTGTCTGCCGGGCTGCCCCCCGCCGGCTAAGTCGATTTCCAGAGTCATCCTCGATCTGCTCGAGGGGCGCAAGCGCGATGGGAATCTCACCGTGAAGTTCGGGTAAGGAGCTGCGATGAAGCGCATCACCATCGATCCGGTAACCCGCATAGAAGGGCATGCGAAAATCGTCATCCAGCTGGACGACAGCGGGCACGTCTCCGGAACTGAGTTTCACGTAACGCAGATACGCGGCTTCGAGAAATTTACCGAGGGCCGCCCCTTCTATGAGATGCCCGGAATCACTTCCCGGATCTGCGGCATCTGCCCGGTGAGTCATTTGCTGGCTTCATCGAAAGCCTGCGACGCCATCATGGCGCTCCGAATCCCCCCGGCCGCCCGCAAATTGCGCGAACTCCTGCATTGCGCGCAAATCGTTCAGTCTCATGCCCTCAGTTTTTTCTATCTTTCGGCGCCGGATTTTCTCCTGGGCATGGATTCCGATGTCGCCAGCCGCAATGTTTTGGGTGTCATCGCCAGCCACCCTGAACTGGCGCGTGATGGAATTGAATTGCGGAAATTTGGCCTGCAGTTGATCGAAAACTTGGCGCAGGAGCGTGTGCATCCTGCCTGGGTCGTGCCCGGTGGGGTTGCTTCGCCACTGTCCGCTGCCGCGCGGGACCGTATCCTTTCCGAGCTTCCCTCCGCGATTGCCATTGCCGACCGCACCCTGCGCTTCTTCAAGACGGCTCTCGACAATTACAAGGATGAAATTGCCTTCTTCGGCTCCGCGCCCACGATGTACGCGGGCATGGTGGACGGAAAAGGTAATCTTCAAATGTACGATGGCGGATTGCGCTTCCGAAGCGCGGCGGGGGAAATTGTCGCCGATCACATCGCCTCGGAGGACTATGGTGATTGGATCGGGGAAGCCAGTTTGCGCGAATCGTATCTGAAAGCCCCGTACTTCAAACCACAAGGTTTTCCGGATGGTGTGTATCGTGTAGGTCCGCTAGCCAGAATAAACGTGGCCGACCTCTGTGGCACCCCTCGTGCCGATGCCGAGCTTCTGGAATTTCGCCAGCGATTCGGCGCCCCGGCACACAGCGCATTTTTGTTCCACTATGCGCGGCTCATTGAGATTATTTACGCCCTCGAGCGCGTGGAAGCCCTGCTGAGTGACCGGCAGATTCTCGATACTCACGTTCGAGCCACCGGCGGAGTCAATGCCCTGGAAGGCGTGGGAATGATTGAGGCCCCCCGCGGCGTCCTGATCCATCACTACAAGGTCAACGAGGAGGGCGGAATTGTTTGGGCCAACCTCATCGTCGCCACTGGCCACAATAACTTGGCCATCGGGCGCAGCATCCAGCAGGTCAGCGAGCACTTTATCGATGGCACAAAACTGCAGGAGGGCATGCTCAACCGCGTTTCCGCCGTGGTGCGCGCCTATGATCCCTGCTTGAGTTGCTCTACCCACGCCATCGGCCAGATCGCCCTACGCATCCGCTTGATCGGCCCCCGCGGGGAGCTGCTGGACGAAATCGCGCGCTCCTAAAGCCCTCAAATCTCCTGTACCTGCGCCGCAAAAGTGAAGACCGCCGCCATTCATGAGCGGATCTGACCTGGGATCGAAGTTGACCAACTGTACGAACCGACTACCCCGAATACCATTCCGACCGGAGTCCGAGGAGCGAGGAATCCCTCTTTAACTTCAGATTTCATGTTCATTTGAGCTGCGACACGAGGCTTTAACCGTGCTTCCTCGATGGCAGCAATGGCAAGTTCGCGGCTGACGCTAGGATACTCTTCCAGAAATTGATCCAAAGCGTCGCCCCCTTCCAAATAGTCAATCAAAATCTTAAAAGGAACTCGGGTTCCGCGGAATACCGGTTCTCCTCCGAGAATATTCAGATCCTTGATGATGACGCCGGTCATCTCCATTCACCTCGCCACCTAAAGTGTATCAGCCAAGGGTCCGGAGCAGTAAGCTCTGGATAGAAGCGATCAAGGGGTACAAAAGCTTAATTTGAGGGTTCTTCGTGGATGGGCCCCGTGATGGGCTGGGATTCAAAATCGATGCCCCAGAAGTGCGGTGCCGGCGTCAGAAACTCCACCCCTACGCGTATCCCCCGGCTTCCGCTCTCCCCCAGGTACACCACCCGGCATTCCTGTTCTTCTTGGGTCTCCGGATGTATCAGAACCAGCATCTCGCCATTGTTTACTTCATGCTTCAGCATTAGCAGGCCGCCATGGGCGCTCACCACCAGCGTTTCACAGATCTCCCTGAACTTGCGGCCCTCATGGCTGCGGCCCAGCGCCTGCACTGGCATCTTGTGAAAGATACGCTGGCTGCGTCGTTGGACGGTTTGTGCGAGTTCGGACATATGCTCATCATGGCTTCCCTCTCAAAGGGGGTCAATTGCCCTTTCGGACAGGTGTGCTTGAACTGCCAGATAGGAAGTTCACGGTAGTGGTGCAGGTTTAATATTCAGGCGAAGTGAGTGGCAAGGGGTCCTGCAACGACTGGGCTGCCCAGAAAAATGCGCAAGCCATATCCCCTACAATTTCCAATTGGTGTTATTTTTACAAGGACCTCTTTAATTATAGTAATCATTTAAAAAGTAGTAGCAAGGCACAAATGGCCGCTGGGGATTTGTGCTATTGCGGAGAGGGTGGGATTGTAACCACAGTTGGTGAGTGGGAGGTGAGGGGTTGGTGAGCGTTGGTATGTCTTGTTATCAACACCGGTTTTAGATTTGAACGAATGGCCAGTGTTTAAGCGGATTCCGGGAGGGGCCAACTCGACCGAAAGTAGTAGCAAGGGTAGTAGCATGGGAGGCCGCGCAGGCAGGTTCGGAGAGGTTGCCGAAAAGCTGAAGGCGGCCGTTTGCTGCCCGATTCGTCCACACCGTTTTTCATGTATTTTGTTTGCGTTAGCAACGTCTCAGTTGCAGTGAGATACTCTCATTTGCAGCGCATAGTGCGCCAAGGGTTTCATGCCGGCAAATACGCGGACGCGCAGCAGCTAACGACAGGCTTGTTGCTGGCAAACCGACCCGGGATCGCCGTAAGATTTTGTGCATAGAGGAGCAAGTCAAAATGGACATGACGCGCCGACAATTCGCCCTGGCTGTTGCAGCTGCCGCCTACCTGCCGTCCTCCTTGTTCGATCCCCTTTCCCCATTAGGAGTTCCCCGTGGGGTCACTCCCGGCCGAGTCACTTGGGCGCACGACCCGGCGGCTGTGACCTGGGATGGCACAGGTTCTTGGTGGGCCGATGTCTACAACGACCAGTCTGTAATTGACCGCATGGTTTCCCGGTCCATTTGCGGTCTTACAAATCAAAAAAGGGATGCCCAAGCATGGAGCTCCATCTTTCACTACTACAATCGGGCTCATGGTCGCGGCAAAACCGGATATAGTGCCGGCGAGAAGATCGCGATCAAGGCGAACCTGAACAACACAACGGACCATGGCACGATCGAACGCCTGAACTCGTCGCCCCATTTGATCCTTTCGCTCGTCCGACAGTTGACCGGTCCCGGACGAGTGCCGGAATCATCGATCACCGTCTTCGATTCCAGCCGGTTCATCCCGGGCAATCTCTACGACAAGATTCACCATGAATTTCCCGGCGTTGCGTTTGTGGACCATATCGGAGGCGATGGACGAGTAAAGGCCGAGTTCAAACCCAACGCGATTCCTTTCTCTGTTGAAAGCCACAACGCCACGGGACTCGATACCACGGTCGTTGAGGCTGCCTACTTGATTGATGCTGCGGTGTTGAGAGCGCACGTGAGTTCCGGGGTGACACTTTGCGCGAAAAATCTGTTTGGTGCTACCAGTATCAATACCGATTGGCGCAAGAACGCGCACGACGGTTTCGATCACAACCCCGATGGTTCGGCAAGCTACTCCGCATTCACAGATTATTTAGGTCATAAGGATCTCGGCGAGAAAAGCATGCTTTTTATTATTGATGGGCTGTATGGGAACGACAACGTGGATGGTCCGCCTCATCGCAAGTGGAAGATGGCGCCTTTCAACGATGCTTGGCCGAACAGCATTTTTATGTCATTTGACGGCGTAGCGATCGATTCCGTCGGCTTCGACTTTCTGACTTCAGAATGGCCGGACCTTCCGGATATCGCCAATGCCGATAACTACCTGCGCGAATCTGCGTTGGCGAATGGCCCACCTTCGAAGACGGTCTATGATCCTGAACGCGACGGCATCCGATGCCGGAGCCTTGGCGTACACGAACATTGGAACAATGGGACAGACAAGAAGTACTCGCGCAATCTCGGAAAAGCGCGCGGGATCGACCTTTTCCAAGTCTGAAGTGCGGAACATACTTGAGCCGTCTCTGCCGCTGATGGCGGAGTTGCGCAACTGCAGATAGGTTATCGGTACTCAGGGAGGCAGGATGAGCCGGAGAACGTTTTCCTTATGCTTCGTAGCGGCATCGATGCTACCGGCAATTGCGTTTTCCCAATCATTCCTGAGCCAGTATAAAGGCCTGCCTTATCACGACCTCCGCTATCAGGGCGGCGCACAAAAAATACCGGGACGAGTATTGTGTGCTTACTATGACCTGGCCGGCGAAGGGGTCGCGTATCACGACAGCGATCCACAGAATCACGGCAGCGGAGAGTTGAATCCTGCCGATGGAACCTACCTCAACGAATTCCGCATTCACGAGGGAGTGGATACTTCATACACGAAGTTCAATCGGAAGCCGGATCCGATTGACGACAATGCCTTCGACAAGGTTGTTCCTCCTGCAGACCTGCTCTATGTTGGCTGGACCGAACCCGGAGAGTGGTTCAACATCACCGTAAATGTGATACACGCGGGAACATATGCGGCCGATTTCCTGTACACATCGAATCGTGGCGGAACAATATCCGTCGATTTGAATGGAAAGGATGCGACAGGGCCCCTGGAGATTGCTTCGACATATGATCCTGCAGACCTGCTGGCCTGGCGTCAGTGGCACCACTGGAATCTGGCGTCGCAACTTTTCAAGGTTCGCCTCAATAAAGGGAAAAACGTTCTAACCGTACACGTATTGACGAACGGCAACATGAATCTGGCTTATTTCGATTTCAAACAGGTCCACAAATGAAAGGGAAGCTTCCAGGTGTCACCGCTTCCAGTGCGTGGACGACGCGCAAAGCTTTGAAGTAGGGATCAATCTCCACGCAAACGGCTCAGATCACCGTCAGGCGTAATCCGGTTGCACGGGAAATAATGACGGAACATTTGCCCTGCTTGAGCGAACCTATCTTCGTTGACGTTGTGATGTGTGCTTCGCGGCTCTCTAATGCTGGGGCCCGCAATGTTTCGGTTTCCACCACACCGCCCATGCGGCGACCAAAATCGAGTTCTACCTCGAGCTCCGTTACTGCGTCCTTGTTCAGGATGATCACCGATGTGTGGCCCCCGGGCAGTTTCGCGGCGTAGGCCGTTGCATTGACTCCCACAGCCTGCAGCTTCGTCGAGAACTCGGTCTTCAACAGTGTTCCGCTGCTGAACAAGCCAGCGAACTTGAGTCCATACGCAACCGGCTCCAGCAGATAGTTCGAGCCAAACGTCGCAATCGGTGTATAGAAAGGATGCGGATGCGCGGCAATCTGTTCGGGAGTTTCGCCATTCGCTTCGAGAAGCGCGTCGCCAGGCAGAGATCCACCGACGGAATTGGCCACAGATTTGCCCGTACCCCCGTGCAGATTGACGCCGGAATAGCCGTTGCTGGCCAGCAGCAGGGCATAGTTGGCTGACCAAAGCGCAGCAGCAAACACGTCGGAGACACCCGGCTTGCCTCCGCGATAGCACGTGTTGCCTTCCGTCATGCGTACTCGCGCACCGATTTTGCTGGCTGCGGCCGTTGCGATATTCGCCGTGTTCTGCACCTTTTCCATGGTCGCGGGTTTCAGGAGGTTCGGAATGTTGATCTCGGGGTTCGTCGCCGGGCCGCCAAAGTAATAATGATGAGTCAGGGTCGTTACGTGGGGCCGGGCCTGAAGGGAAGGCCATTGATCGGCAATCTCAGTCAGCCATGACACGTTGCTCGCGACATCAGGCATCCCGAACTTTGCTGCGGGCACCCGAGCGGCGATAGCGCGGGACAGGGAGAGCCACTCTCCGAGGTACGTCTTGGGCGACCATGTTTTCGGATCGCGCAGGTGCCGGTCAAATAGATCCGCCTCGTTTCCGATCTGGAAGTACTGCAAGCGGTCGCCCAGCGTTTCGGCTACAAAGACCGCTTCCTCGGCGGCGCGTGCCGGTGTATTGGTGCCCATCCCGATGCCGTACACGCAGGTCCAACCAGTCGCTTGAAGGAACTCCGCCATGTTCCTAACTCCATCGACCGTCACCGCGTAGTACTGAGCCTTCGGCTCGCCCGTGACCTCACGGACCTGAGGATGCTCTGGTTCGGGAGAATCAGGTGTTGGTTTCCAGTAAGCGAACTCGCTGGTGTTGCCGCCAAGGCGGAGAACGCCAGTTGACGAGAGTGCTTTGAACTCTTGAATCAGACCACTGTTCTGCGCCGAAAAAAAACTCGGGTCCGCGAGTTGCTGTACCTCATAAGACAGGCCGACAAAGTCGCTCGGCATACGAGGACCAGTCGCTTCCGTGGGGATGCTAAGGGCAACGCGGACCTTGCTTTGGCCCTGCGCGCGAAAACCTGCTGCGGCCACGGTGCAGGCTGTGGTAGCAAGGAATCTTCGTCGTGTGAACATCGAATCGCTCGATTCATTTCTGCTGGGCCTAGAGCGCCCTATCTTTTCGTAAAGTAAGAATACGACAAGTTGCTGTCGTTCCAGTTGAAGTCATAGCATCTCCTGAGCCTGCGTTACCGGTTTTCGCTCGTTCGATCGTGATTAGCTGTGAACGCAGGCGCAGTGCGCATCGAAGCCAAAGCCTGTTCCTCGGTGCCGTAGATTTCGAAGACTTTGATCAGACACGAGAGTTGCAAGACTCCCTGGCCGGCCATACTGAGCCCTAATAAAATGAACCGCACACCGCGGTCGGAGTAACCCTCTACAACCAGCAATTCGGCCAGCTCAATTCACTGCGATGCCGCTTATCTTCGGCCGGTCTGCGGCACCCCGCGCGAATTGGATTATGATCTGCCCCGCCGAGTTAGCCGTCCCTTGGAACTGCTCCTCAATTGCCTTGTTCTTTGCTCCAGTCATTGCAACGATGTCGAAGTTCGTCAAAACCTGCGAACCATTGATCAGAACGTTAAATTGTTGCTGGCTTGGATGGCTCCAGTAGATCTCGTTGAAGTACAGGGTGACAGTATGCGTGGTTCCGGGCGTGAAACCCCCAATCGTGTAAGTGCTTGGCGCCCAGCGCTCACTTTGGAAGACCGCTTGTGGTGGAACGGGGCTGGAGATGAGCGAGGTGTCAACCGTCGCGAAGCTGCTCGCCTGGTTACCTCCAGAAAAATCCGTGTCGGCAATAAAATCGCCCACGTCGCCACCGCCCGCGTGAATAGATACCGGGCCACTGGTTGGTTCATTATCGGTGGTCTGACTGACAACGAGGCCGCTGGTTAGCGGTTGAGACTCCCCTCATCGCAAGGCCAGATGTGCATTAAACGGATTGGCAGTGCACGAATCAGGGAAATGGAACCTGCACTTGCCACACGCTTTCCCGAGGCCCCGTACATCACCATTGAAGCGCAGGTCGATAATCGCGGTTTCCTCAAAGCGGTATCCATCGCCCTCGTAGAAGCTGGGGTCAAGTGCTATTGGGAGACTGTCGTCGAAGATGAGGCACTGCCGGCTTGCCTTTAGCGGGGCAGAATTGGACCGATTTGCCGCCGAGCAGCATGCAAAGGACGGAGACAATCATGCGGGAGTGAAAAGTGCCAGCGTGGACGACGCAGCCGATTGCATCGACCACATCGTTAAGATCGCTGGCGTCGAGCACGTGGGAATTGGAAGCGATTTTGATGGAATTCCCAGTGTGCCACGAGGACTGGAAGATGTTTCTAAAATGCCGACGCTTACCGCGGCATTGCTCAAGAGGGGTTATACGGAACAGGATATCCGAAGAATTATGGGTGAGAATTTCTTGCGAGTCGTGCGAATGGTGGTTGGCAACTAATCTTGGAGATCAACGGTAAGATCGTAATGTCGCTGCTGGAATTCCTGAGCAACTGGGCACTGTTCAGACACCTGGACGTTGGAAATAGCAATCTGGATTCCGAGCGGATGGTCGGCATCACTGACGGCGCAAAACGCCGTCCCTACTCGGAAGAAATCGCCTAAGTCCCGGGACAGCGTTCACGGAGAATTGAAATTCCAGAGGAAGGGAGCACGGGAACTGATGCCCGGCTTGAAACCGTTGGATCAGCTACTTGCGAAGCCAACAAATCAGGCAGAACTTCGAAAAAAAGTAGCCTGGTCAGATTTCTTCCGCTAATGTGACCGAAGGAGAGACCACCATGCCTAAAGTCAAAGCCAACAACATCACGATGAACTATGACCAACAAGGAGCCGGAGAGCCCCTCATTCTCATTCCTTATTTGGCCGCCGATCACGCCTGTTACGCCTTCCAGGTGGCAGAATACGCCAAACACTTTACCTGCATCTCGCTCGACCTCCGAGGGACAGGTGAAACGGACAAACCCGAAGGCGTCTATTCGACCGAGCTTCTCGCGGACGATGTTGCCGCTTTCATGCAAGCTGCGGGGATCCAGCAGGCGCACATCTCAGGTTTATCCCTCGGCGCAGCAATAGGCATGTGGCTGGCGGCTAAGTATCCCGACAAGGTCCAGTCGTTGTCGCTGCATAGCGGTTGGCCGAAGACGGACCCCTTCATAAAGACCGTAGTCGAAGGTTGGCAGGTAGTGGCTCGAGCGTTGGAGAGTGTTCCCCAAATGGTCATTCTCGCCATCTTTCCTTGGTGCTTTACCCCCGAGCTATACGCCGCCAAGCCGGAGTACATCCAGTCGTTGGCAGACTTTGTTCTGAGCCGGCCGGCGCAGCCTCTCGCAGCCTTCATCCAGCAGTCGAATGCCGTAATCGCCCATGATGTCGCGTCGCAGCTTGGTCGGATCACGGCGCCGACACAGATCACATTCGGACGCACGGACCAGGCGACCTCCACACGTTTCGCGGATCAGATGAACGGTAATATTCGGAATTCTGAGGTGCTGATCTTTGAGGGGTGTGCGCACGCGCCAATCTACGAGAAGGTCGAGGAGTTCAATCAGAAGACGCTGCAGTTCTTGAAGCGCCACACCGTAGCCGCCACTACGTCGCGAGCCAACCGGTAATGATTGGTGACCTCGCGAAGAAAGGTGCGCACATGAATATACTCAAGACGTTCACGTTTGTTCGTCTCATACGTGTGGTGGAAGCAGTAAATATCCTCGCACGTGGAGTTTGGAAAAACTCTAGAGTCTCAGCGTTGGTCCGCTACTCAGATCCCGCCGAGATTCTAGGAGCTCAACCGGCGCGCCGCTATCGAGGATCATCACTACCGTAACGCCTTCGGAAGGCGAATTCGGGGCAGTGAGAATTTCCTTTCCCTCAATCGCGGCATGAAGGTCGTCTACTTCAAACGCTATGTGAGGGACGGACTTAATCAAGGCGTGCACTGGAATTCCGGCTGGAGGTGTTCTTTGCGAATCCACGTTTTGCGGATTGTGGCGTTTGTACTGGTGTGTTTGGCGGCGGTTCCCTGCCAAGCGCAGGACCGGGTGACAATTCTCTACGATGCGTTCGGCGAGAAGAAGGATTTGACGAAGGATTGGGGCTTTTCGGCGCTAGTGGAGCACAACGGGAAGGTGATTTTGTTCGATACGGGGAATAACGCGCCGAATTTCGAGCACAATGCGAAGGTGCTGGGCGTTGATGTGACGAAATTGGATTTTGTGGTGATATCGCATCGACACGCGGACCACGCGACAGGATTGAAGTATGTGTTGAGCGTCAATCCAAATGTGACGGTGTACGTTCCCGCGGATGGGTCGAACGGATTTGGGGGCGCGGTCTTCCCGAAGGCGTATTTGCGAGCGGACGAGAGCCTGCCGGAAAAGATGCGGTATTTCTGAGGCGGGGAGCCGGAACACTTCACGTCGGGAAAGCTGTATGACACGGGAAATTTTGTGCTGGTGAACAAGTTGACCGAGGTGATTCCGGGAGTGTTTCTGGTGCCGACGGTGTCACAGAAGAAAGGGACGCTGGAGCTGCCGGAGCTGACATTGGCAATCAAAAGGCCGAATGGATTGCTGCTGGTGGACGGATGTTCGCACGCGGGTATTGAAGCGATCCTGGAAGCGGCAAGTGTGGTGGATCCGAGGACGGAGATTGTGTTTGGGGGATTACACCTGGTGACGGCGCCGGTGGAGGAGATAGATGCGCTGGTGGAGAATCTAAGGACGAAGTGGAAGGTGCAGAGGATTGCGCCGGGACATTGCACAGGTGAGCTGGCGTTTGCGCGATTGAAGAAGGCATATGGGGAGAACTATTTGTATGCAGGGTTGGGGACGAAGGTGGAGCTTGTCCAATAATCGCCAAGCGTGGCCCCCTGACGTCAAGCGTATCCAGAAATGCCGCAAAATTGCGGAAGCGTCAGGCCGATATCGAACCAGAGACGCCGTCGAAGAGTTGGCTGACGAAATCATGCGGCCAATCAGGCACGGCTGGCATGCGTTCCGGCGTGGGCTCGCGACCAACCTGCACAGACTCGGAGTTTCCGACAAGGTGATTCAGCAAATTCTGCGTCACGCGAACGTCAGCACGACGATGAATATTTATGTGAAGACGGTTAGTGCGGACGCAACGAATGCGATCCTCGTACCGGGCTCCCGAAAGAGCATGAATAGACTTCCAAAGGACGATTCTGTTCCTTGATACAGCGGGAGTCTCGCTCTAATTTGTAACGGACTGGACCACAGGTGTCTGTGACGGGGTACGTGCGGTAGTGATGCGTGGGCGCGTGCCGCTGGAATACGACAGGGTGTCCTCGAAAGGTTGATGGTGCAGGGTAGGGTAATTAAGCTTGCGCCTGTGGATTTTGGGTCTAGAATAGATGACTTCCCTAATTGAGGAACATGCATAAACCCCTGAAATCATCCCCGGAACACCGGACGATTCCGAGTGGGACTGACCCTAGCTCTCAGTTCGACGACTTTCAGGGGTTCGGTGCGCCGAGTGACGACCATCCATCAACGTTCCATGCGAAGCTGCTCGATAGCATCTTCGACGGAGTGTACTTTGTAGATGCAGAGCGGAAAATCACCTATTGGAATCGAGGCTCTGAGAGCTTGACGGGGTATTCGGCTAGCGAAGTGGTGGGTAGGCACTGTTACGACAACTTTTTGGTGCACGTTGATGAGACAGGATGTGCACTCTGCACAAACGCGTGCCCACTCACCAGTACAATCCTAGACGGTCAACGAAGAGAGGCAGAGGTGTTCCTCAGGCACAAGCTGGGGCACAGAGTCCCGGTTAGCGTGAGGGTGGCCCCCATAACAGATGCCTCGGGACGCATCATCGGTGCGGTTGAGGTGTTCAGTGATGTCACCGCCAAAAAGCAGATCGAAAGACGAGTGCACGAACTAGAAGGTATCGCATTCCGCGACAGCCTGACGGGCCTTCCGAATCGGCGCTACATGGAACTAAAAGTGAAGCAATCGTTGGAAGAGTATCAGCAGTTCGAGCGGTCGTTCGGGCTGCTGATGCTTGACATTGATCACTTCAAACAGGTCAATGATGTCCATGGGCATGATGCGGGAGACGCCATCTTAAAGGCGGTTTCTGAAACGCTGGTGAAGGGCTTGCGGGAAGATGATATTGTG
>JBAVHY010000499.1:0-7833 GCA_049686315.1 Candidatus Acidiferrum sp.
AAAAAAAATGAGCGGCCGGTGGGGGTGCCGGCCGCTCTGGCGTGGGGGATGGAGGGACTACCTTCAGAAGCCCAATCCTTCTTCGAAATGGCTAGTTGTTCGGCCGCGCTCGCCGGCAGCAAAACAACCCACAGGAGCAAGATCGTTCCACCACTCCGAAAGCCGAACCGAACTCCCGACTACATAGGAGATTGTGCGGGAGGAGGTTGGCGCCGTCAGTAGGAAGAAAGGTTCATTTTAGCCAGTACCGGACACTGGCACTTACGTACCTGTCCGCGTCAATCCCTTGTAGCCCTTGTGGCCCTTGTGGCCCTTGTGGCTGCGGTCACTGGCCAGTGGCTACTGCCCTACGCTATGCTTCTAGGACTATGCATGACTTGAACTATTTCCGTGATCATCTGGACGAATTCGCCGAGATGGCCAAGAAACGCAATGCGACGCTGGACCTGGATGGCTTTCGCGCCTTGGATAAAGAGCGGCGGGAGCGAATCACTGAAAACGAGCATCGAAAGGCCCAGCGCAACAAGGCCAGTGATGAAATCGCGCGGCTGAAGAAAGAGAAACAGAGCGCCGACGCCTTGCTGGCGGAAATGAAACAGGTTTCCGAGCGGATTAAGCAGGTGGATGAACGCATCGGGGAACTGGATGCAAAGCAACGCGAACTCTTGATGACCATTCCCAATATCCCGCACAAGAGCGTGCCCTATGGGAAAGGCGCGGAAGGAAACCAGGAAGTGCGCAGATGGGGGAACGCTCCGAAATTCGCTTTTCAACCCAAGCCTCACTGGGAAGTGGCCGAAAAAGCGGGCATTCTGGACCTGGAAGCGGCAGCGAGGATTGCCGGAGCGCGATTTGCGGTTTATAAGAGTTGGGGAGCGCGGCTGGAACGGGCGTTGGCGAATTTCTTTCTGGATGTGCACACCCGCGAGCACGGATATACGGAAATCCTGCCGCCGTTCTTGGTGAATACTGCGTCATTACTGGCCGCGGGACAATTGCCGAAATTCGCGGCCGATCTTTTTAGGTTGCAGGACACGGACTTTTGGCTGACCCCGACATCGGAAGTCGAACTGCACAATTTGTATCGGGACGCGACACTGGCGGAGGAGCGGCTTCCCATTCACGTTACCGCTTGGACTTCCTGCTTCCGGTCGGAGGCGGGTGCGGCGGGGAAGGATACGCGGGGAATCCTCCGGCAGCACCAGTTTCAGAAAGTGGAATTGTTCAAATTCACCCATCCGGATAAAAGCTACGAGGAACATGAAGCGCTGGTGCGCGACGCGGAATCCATTCTCGAGAAGCTGGGGTTGCATTATCGAACGGTGCTGCTCTCTACCGGGGACATGGGGTTCGCTTCCGCCAAAACGTACGACTTGGAGGTGTGGCTACCTTCCAGCAACGAGTTCCGCGAGATTTCGTCGTGCTCGAACTGCGAAGCGTTCCAGGCGCGGCGCGCGGGGATTCGCTTTAAGCCAAAGGGTGGAGGAAAGAGCGAGTTTGTGCACACGCTAAATGGTTCCGGCCTGGCGGTGGGGCGCACGTGGATTGCCATCGTGGAGAATTATCAGCAAGCCGACGGCTCGATCTTTATCCCCGAAGTGTTACGGCCTTATATGGGGATTGAGCGGATTCCAGCGGCTTAGGCAGGACATGAAGCGGCGCGCCCTTACGAGTGGAATTGGGTTGGTCGCCGCTCTGCTGCTGTTGATCTCTCCGTTGAATACGCAAACGAAGCCCGGCGGACAGCAGGCCACGGTGCGCAGCTTTCTGGCTGATTTCATTCATGCATTCAACAACCTGGATTGGGAGAAATTCCGGAGCGCCTTCACAGACGACGCTACAGTTTTCTATCCCCGGGGAACCGCGAATCGCGCCAATGGACGAGCGGAAATCGAAGCGCACTTTCGAGAAGTTTTCGAACAGATTCGGGCGGGAAGAACGCAGGGACCCTATATGGATCTCCAGCCGCGCTCACTCCAAATTGAAATCTGGGGCGGAACCGCAGTGGTGACGTTCCATCTAGATGATCGGCCGGGATATATCAACCGGCGAACGCTGGTGTTGCGAAGGGTCGGCAGAGAATGGAAGATCGCGCATTTGCATGCCTCCGAAGTGGCGGCGGAAACAAATGCTCCCCCAAAGTAGTTTTCGGGCCCAAAAAGCTAGGAGCCCGTATCTATAAGAAACTACAAACGATAGCGACGTTTCAGGGGTTAATTTTGATTCCTCCGGCCCGACCGGTGGGCCGTGCAACCCCTTGAAATCACAGCTTTTCGTTTGACTCCCCGGTAAGCCCTGCATACACTCGGCTCATCGGTGCCGATTCACTGGAAATGGCAATTTTGATGCTAGCGCCACGAAAGACAAGACAATAGCATGACATTTTTTGTACGCATGCTGAGGTACATATTCTGGCTCGTGGTGGTTTCCTGGAGCGTGGCTATTCTGCGCAGGCTCGTGGGCAAAATGGTGAGTGGGGACGCGCGGCCGAGGCCTTATGTCGATGTGCCTAACGATGCTGTGAACCAAAAACTGGTGCGCGATCCAGTTTGCGGAATGCACGTGGCCGAAGGGTTGGCGCTGCCGCTGAAGCAGGGCGAGGGAATGGTGCACTTCTGCTCTGCCGAGTGCCGCGACAAATATTTGAGCCAGACGCGGAAAATTTCCGTCAGTGCGTGATGCGGCTCGTTTCCCGCTGCTGGAAGAAGTGAAATTGGGTTTGGCTCGGCGTAGGTAAAGAAATTCAGCGCATAGGAAAGGACCGAAGCGAATGGCCACGGTCGCAAAACCCCCAGTTCCCAGCCGCACGGTGAGTGCACCTCCCATGGTGCCGCGGATCGCGCCGCGGGAAGAACTGAATCCTTTTCGAATCGCCCAGATTCAGTTCGATATCGCGGCGGAAATATTGAAGCTGGACCCCGGCTTGCGCCAGGTGTTGCGCACGCCGAAGCGCATTCTGGAAGTGTCGCTTCCTACCAAGATGGACAACGGACAGGTTAAAGTGCTGACTGGCTTCCGCGTGCAGCACAACATCGCCCGTGGGCCAGGGAAGGGCGGGATCCGTTTCCATCCCAATGTCACACTGGACGAAGTGAAGGCCCTGGCCGCGTGGATGACTTGGAAAACAGCGGTGGTGAATGTGCCGTTTGGGGGCGCCAAGGGTGGCGTAATCTGCGATCCGAAGCGAATGTCGAAGGGCGAGCTGGAGCGGCTGACGCGGCGGTTTGCCAGCGAGATTTTGCCTCTGATCGGCCCGGATAAGGACATTCCCGCGCCGGACGTATACACCGACGCGCAGACGATGGCCTGGATCATGGATACATATTCCATGATGCTGGGCCACACGGTGCCCGGAGTGGTGACGGGTAAGCCAATTTCAATTGGGGGATCGTTGGGCCGGGCGGAGGCCACGGCGCAGGGGTTGGTTTACGTCGTGGAAGAAGCCTGCAAGATGAAAAAGATTTCCCTGCGCGGCGCGACCGTGGCGATTCAGGGCTTCGGAAACGCGGGGGCGACGGCTGCGCGGCTGATGGCGGACAAAAAGGCGAAAATCATTGCGCTGAGCGATACCCGCGGCGGAGTGACCAATTCGCGCGGCATCGATCCCATCAAAGCGATTCGCTACAAGGAACGCTCCGGCACCGTGGTGGGCATGCCGGGAGCTTCGCGGATTTCCAACGACGATTTGCTGACCATGAAGTGCGACATCCTGATTCCGGCGGCGCTGGAAAACATGATCACGCTGCAGAACGCGGAATCGGTGAAGGCGCGCGTGGTGGCTGAAGCGGCGAATGGGCCGACCACGCCGCATGCGGACGAAATTCTGGCGCGGCGCGGTATCACCGTGCTGCCGGACATTTTGAGCAATGCGGGCGGAGTCACGGTGAGTTACTTCGAGTGGGTGCAGAACCAGGAAGGGCTGCTGTGGGATTCCGAAGAAGTGAACGTGCGCCTGCAAAAGATCATGGTGCGCTCGTTCCACGACATGGTCGAAGCCATGCGCAAGCACCACGTGCCTCCACGCGCCGCGGCGATGACCGTGGCCGTCGGCCGAGTCGCCGAAGCCACCCTGGTTCGCGGTTTGTTCCCATGAAATAGAAGCTCACCCACCTCGCGTGGGAGTTTGGACCCTCAACAAACTTCGTTTCTGGCCGTCACCTCAAGCACCGCTGCTTGAGCGGCTGCCTCCACGTCTGAAAAATTCCTTGCAGAGAAAATTTAGTGCGCGTACATTCGCAAGTGCCGGACGTTTTTCGCAGCGAACTGAGAAAAATTTTCACTGCGGAAGCGTGACCGGCTATTTTCTTCACGGGACGAGGCGAAAGACAGGCAATCATGAGCCATCTTCATGCACAGGGAATCTCCGTTCCCCCTATTCTCTTGACGATTGCGGGATTCGATCCAAGCTGCGGCGCGGGGGTAGCCGCCGACTTGAAGACTTTTGCGGCGCACGGGTGCTACGGAATCGCGGCCATCACGTCGCTTACGGTGCAGAACACCCAGGGAGTCGAGGCGGTGCATAACACGCCAAGCGCGGAACTGCGGGAACAGTTGGAAGTGCTGACGAAAGACTGCGAAATCGCGGCGGTGAAAATCGGGATGCTGGGCAACCGTGGAAATGCCGTTGTAGTGGGAGAGTTTCTGGATGCGCACACATTCGCCCACGTAGTCCACGATCCATTGATGAGATCGTCGAGCGATTCGGAGTTGCTAGATGCCGGGGGAGTCAAGTACGTGGCCACCGAGCTGCTGAAGCGCTCCAGCGTCATCACTCCCAATATTTTTGAAGCGGAAGTTCTGACCGGGCTGACGATTAAGGATGTGAGCGACATGGAGGCCGCCGCGCGGAAGCTCATAGAGATGGGAGCGAAGGCCGCAATCGTCAAGGGCGGGCACATGGAAAGAGCCATAGACGTGGTGTTCGACGGAACCACGATGCACCAGTTGGGCGGGGACAAGGTAAAGTTCGAGAACACCCACGGCACGGGATGCACCTTCGCCTCGGCGCTTACCGCGCAGTTGGCGGCGGGAAGGGTCCTTGTGGAAGCGGCGACACTGGCGAAAGCGTACGTGATGAAAGCGATCGAGAAGTCCTACCCTGTGGGGAAAGGCCGTGTGCCGCTGGATCACTTTTTCAGGATGAGGATTGAGGCGTTAACGCGCGGGACGCACGAAGTGCCGCAACATGGATTCCATCCCGCGGCGGAGCCAGCGGCGCACTAGTACCGTTCCAGCTACTTGGACCGAGCAAGGGTCATTAGACCGGACTCGAACACGGAACGCGCAACCTCAAAGCTGATCGCGCGAACGAGTTGGAACGGCACAGGAAAGGAGCACAGGTCTTGGAGGCCTCCGAACTGGCCAAGTCTGGCAGGGAGGGATCATGCAGAAGATTTTTCGGTGCGAGAAATGTCAGCGGGGAATGCGAGTAGTTGGATCAACAGGACTTGGGAAAGAAGTCGTAAGTGCAGCCACTTGTCCATACTGTAAGGGCAATAACAAGGTGATGTGGCCGCGAGGCGATCCGTTTCGGGTACAACGAATAGCGACGCGATAGAGAACGCGCCTAGGCGACCTACCAACCTCCCCCCTCCTGCTCTTCCCGACTTTCCCTCTACCTATCGCCGCGTGACCCTGTTTTGGCCAACAGCCCCGTCCGCAGGGCTGCAGTTTGCCCTGCGTCAAGCCTTGTAAACGATTTTACCGGCGACGATAGTGGCGATGGGACCCCCCTTAAAGGAGCGGCCGTCAAACGGGGAATTGCGGGATTTGCTGGCGGACTCTTTGACCTGGTAGGTCCAGGCGCGATCGAGTGAAAAAATCGTGATGTCCGCGGGTTCGCCGGCGGCCAGTTTTCGTTCTTTGCCCAGAACACGGGCTGGCCCGGTGGTGAAGAGTTCGACCATGCGCATGAGCGGGACGCGGCCGGAGTGGACAAGTTGCTCGAGCGCAAGACCGATGGCAGTTTCGAATCCCAGGATGCCGAAAGGTGCTTTGTCAAACTCAACATCCTTGATCGCGGGTTCGTGCGGCGCGTGGTCTGTGGCGATGGCATCGACCGTGCCGTCTCGAAGGCCCTCAAGCAGAGCTTCGCGGTCCTCGCGCGAAGCCAGCGGGGGATTCATTTTGAAGCGAGAGTCGTAAGTCACGTCTTCATCAATAAGCGTAAAGTGGTGGGGTGTGACTTCGCAGGTCACGCGAAGCCCATTTTGTTTGGCGAACCGCACTTGCGCGAGGGAAGACTTGGCGGAGAGGTGCGCGATGTGCAACCGAGCACCGGTCAATTCTGCGACCTGGACGTCGCGCGCGACACAAACCGACTCGGCGGCCGCGGGCATGCCGGGAAGACCAAGTCGCGTGGAAGCGATGCCTTCGCGCATCACTGCGCCTGCGGCAAGTGAAACATCTTCGGCGTGCTCGATTACGGGGAGATCGAGCGAACGACAATAATCCATAATTTGGCGGGCGAGTTTCGCGGTGGCGATGGGCTTGCCGTCGTCGGAGACGGCGACGATACCAGCATCGCGCATGGCCGCTATTTCGGAGATGGCTTCGCCCTGGCTTGCAACGCTGGCGGCACCGATGGGCCAGACGCGTACGCGGCCAAAAGCTTTGGCGCGGTCCACGATGAACCGTGTGATGGAGGCGTTGTCGTTCACCGGCCTGGTATTGGGCATACAGCAGATGGCGGTGAAGCCGCCACGGGCGGCGGCATGCGAGCCGGTTTCGATGGTTTCGGAATTTTCCTGGCCAGGTTCGCGGAGATGAGCGTGCATGTCGATGAAGCCGGGCGCGACGATAAGACCGGAGGCGTCGAACGATTGCCCGCCATTGCCGTGGGTGATTTTTCCGGCAGGAGCGATTTCGGCGATGCGCTCGCCGTCGAGGAGAATGTCACGCGTAGCATCGGTTTTGGATGCGGGATCGAGCACGCGCCCGTTCTTAATCAGAAGCATGAGCAGATTCCTTGGGTTTTGCTTCGGTCCTGCCTTCAAGAGCGGGATGCGTGCCCTCGGTGGCGCCCATCATGAGGAGATAGAGAATGGCCATGCGCACGGAGACGCCGTTGGTGACTTGTTCAAGGACGGCGGAGCGCGGGCCATCGGCAACGTCGGGGGTAATTTCGGTGCCACGATTGATCGGCCCGGGATGGAGGATCAGGGCGTCGGGCTTGGCGAGTTTCATGCGCTCGGCGTTGAGTTGGTAGAGAAGAATGTAATCGTTCTGGGAGAGCGAAGGCTCGTGCAGGCGCTCGGTCTGCACGCGAAGCACGATGATGACGTCGGCATCTTCAAGGGCTTCTTCCACACGATAGACGCAGCGGATGGGCGTGCCGGGAGGCCCGATGTGTTCCAGTTCGCGCGGCACCCACATGGCCGGGCCGCAGAGCGTGAAGCGGCCGCCGAACTTGCCAAGCAGATGAATGTTGGAACGCGCCACGCGGGAATGCGCGATGTCGCCTAGGATGGTGACATTCAAATTGTTCAACGAACCCTTGCGGTCACGAATCGTGAGCGCGTCAAGCAACCCCTGTGAGGGATGCTCGTGCGTGCCGTCTCCCGCGTTCACCACGGGAATCTCCAGGTGCCGAGCGACAAAATCGGCGGCGCCGGAAGAAGAGTGGCGCATGACGAAGCAATCCGGCTTCATCGCGTTCAGGTTGTTGGCGGTGTCGAGGAGAGTCTCCCCCTTCTTGAGGCTCGAAGCTTCCGCTTGTAGGTTCATGGTATCCGCGCCAAGGCGCGCGGCGGCGGTGCCGAAGCTTAACCGCGTGCGGGTGGAATTTTCGAAGAAGGCCAGAGCGACAGTCTTGCCGCGGAGCGTGGCGAGTTT
>JBAVHY010000500.1:0-3690 GCA_049686315.1 Candidatus Acidiferrum sp.
ATTGTTAAGCACGAGAATATGCCGGAAGGGCTCTTTTGAACTAGAAGATCAAGACTTTGCGGTTTGAGAATGGCCCTTTGAGCAAGGATAGTCCATTTTGCGGTCGTCCGTTGTTCCCTCTGCGCAGCTTGCTAACCGTTAGCGGATCACCCCGGCAGCGAACAGAATTTCGATGAATTCCTGCGGGTTTGCCGCCCGGCACCACCCTTTGGTCACCGATTCTTGGCGCATGGGGATGGGAACCAATGCCCATGCGGTCTCGTCCCGGTATTCCAAGGTGAAGTCGGCGGTGATCAAGAACCAACCGAGAGAGTCGTTACGAAAATCATCGGCGTCCTTGGACCACCCCGTCGAATCGTCGCGTACCATGATCTGGCATCCACCATCAGGAGCACGCTGGACTTTCATTGCAGGCATGTACCTGCCGTTGAGCCGGAAACGGAATTCGGGTTTCGCTGGCATTACTCTTCTTGCCCTGCCATCCCAACCAGCCGATTGCCACTTCCGATCTTGTATCCGCCCGGCTTGTAAGTGGCGTCAGTTTGTGGGTCGTAATAGGCGACCTGTCTCCCGGAATTGGTATAGAGAGCCTCACGGTCGCCAGCCAGCTTGCGGATGACCCCCTGTGGGTTTCCATTTCGGTCCTTAATGATTTGATCCACGTCTAGCTCCTTAGGCGATGCGTGCCTCACCGGGTATGTACCTTTTCTTGAGCATCTACCCATCCGTAGTGTACGGAGGCGCTGGGGGAATTGACTACTTTTGGAGGAGGTTTTTTTCAAAAAAAAAGAGCGGCATTTGGTAGTCGATTCCCGACAGCCGTCTGTACACTTACGGCAGAGGGAACTGTGGAGCACCTCCTACCAGAAGAGCTTTCCGTCAGGGAACTGTTCGAGTACCAACGGAAGCTGGCGTGATCGTCCGAAGTGCTGGAACGACTCAAGACATTGTGGATCAGCGTGCGACTGGGAGAGTGTTTGGAGCGTTGCTCCGATCACAAGATCGGCGAACTGCTGTCACTGGTGCAGGATGGCATGGGGATTTTCAGTGCCGAGTATTCGGTTTGCGAACACGCGAGACGCCGACTCCAACGACGCCACATGTGGAGACCATGAAATGACCGAGATCAATAAAAGTTCCGCTCGCTTGCTTCATTTTGTGGAAGTCATTGATGAAAGGCGACAGTTCTTCAGCTTCGTCTGCGAGAGCCAACCATTGGCGACAATTCGCAGCTATGGCCCAAGCCGACCCAAGCGGTGCCCGTTTTGCCAGCAAGAAAATCCCGTCTCGGTAGGTCTTTCGACGCACCAAATTGAGGAGAAATAATGAAAAAAGCAGCAATTTACGCCAGAGTTTCAACGCCCGACCAGCACGTCGAAACCCAGTTGTACGACCTCCGCAAGCTGGCAGCACAGCGTGGCTTTGAAGTCAGCCGTGAATACTGCGACCGAGGGATTTCCAGTACCAAGGTTAGGCGTCCGGGCTTGGATGCGATGATGGCGGACGCTCGGCGCGGGGAATTTTCCGTGCTTCTGGTCGCGGCGTTCGACCGCGTGGCTCGGAGTACAAAGGAGTTCCTCGCAATCGTGGACGAACTCCACGCATTGAATGTTGATTTCCTGAGCGGCAGGGAATGTATAGACACCAGCGGCCCCATGGGCCGTATGTTTCTAACGATGATTGGGAGCATCGCGGAATTGGAACGGTCGCTGATAGTCGAAAGAATCAAAGCCGGAATGCGCCGTGCCAAGATCGAAGGTCGCCGCCTCGGGCGTGCACCTTTGAATGTGGACCGGGCGGCAATCGTACGTGACCGACTCGCCGGGATGTCGTTGACTGATGTGGCTGCGAAATACCGGATCAGCCGCGCCAGCGTCGTGCGAGTCGTCCGAGATGCGAAGCGGAGCCAAATGATTGTTGCTGCGTGAGGTAAACGACTACGTAGCCTATAGAGATGAGGACGAGAGACCAGTTCTGGAGCCCGGTCGTCAGGAGAAAAGATGCACCATCACTACTGTGATTTTGCGGGACATCGCTGGGAATGCACCAGTCCCGAATGCGAGTGTTTCGACCACAATGTCTCCATGGAGAACGGCGATCACAGCCAGTGCAGGATAGAGCTTCGCGCTTGCCCCGAGCATGAAGCCGAGCAGCAACAGAGCATCGCCGAAGCGATGGATTCCGAGCCCGACCCGGCATTGGTTGAGAAGTGGCAGGACCGCCCCCATTGCGAATGCGAATGCGCCGAGTCACAAATGGGCAAGATCGTCGGCTGGTGCATGTGGTGCGACCACACGTACGCAAGGTACAACTCAGAAATTGAGGACCGCCACTTCGCCTACGATTGTCCCGGCGCTCCCGAGGAACTGAGACAGTCTGCGCGAGCGAGGTTCGTAAAGAACTGAGCAGATGCCGCGCAGGACAGAAGGCGTCCGAACCAATGACCCGAATGATGACGCCGAAGAAATCATTGTGAAAGAAGAACTGGAACAGAAATTGGCGCAGCGTTGGCCATCGTGGTTCACGGGCGACCCGCGCCAAACCCGAATGGCGGAGGGCTTCGTCCACGGGGACGGTTGGTTCGAGATTCTCTGGCGGTTGTGCGAGGACTTGGAGCCGCTTGTTGCGGAAGCCGAGAAGGCAACCGGGCAACCATTTGAAGTCCTGCAAGTCAAACAGAAACTCGGCGGTCTGAGGTTCTATGTCAATCACGGGACGGACGCCATACGGATGCGCATCGAAGCCGCTGAAGGGGAATCCCTTCGCACTTGCGAAGTGTGCGGTCAGCCGGGAAGCCGCCGAGAAGGCGGCTGGATTCGGACGGCGTGCGATGAGCACGCCAGTCTGTGAGCCGTCCGCTGTCCATCCTATCTCGGTCGAGTTCATGCGCAGCCGCGTAAGGAAGAAAGACTGAAATAGGAACGCTTAGTCCCGGCTGATGCAGCGGCAAATCAAGGAAGTGGCAGAGGAGAGCCAGAGCAGCTACTGTACGGTACCGCACATTCGCGAGGTTGCCAGCGGACTGACAGGCCGTCCGCATGCGCATACGTTGAAAACGACAGGTTTGGTCTGGGGCTCCTCCTGCAACAGTGAACGGAGGTGCCCTCCGTAAACTCTCATCGCTCCCGGGAGCCCCAACGTGATGAATTCTCCGGGGAGTGTTCTGTGATTTCCACCTCGGCAAACCTCAGTGATTCGATCAAGTGTGCCGTTCCCGTTCTCATTCGATGCATGGAGATCGACTCTGGGGCTGAAGAATATTTGGCCGAAACTGTGCGCGTCTCTCCGATGTGGTTTCTGATTAAAACCCCTCATGCATTGAAACTGGGCGGCTTGTTATCTCTCAGATTGCACGTTCCCACGGAAGTCTCGGGCAGTCCCTTTTCTGAAGTGCGTGGTGATGGTCGAGTTGTGTCGGAACATCAATTGGAGGATGGCACTGTAGGTTACAAAGTGGCATTTGACC
Organism: Candidatus Acidiferrum sp.; assembly: GCA_049686315.1. GTDB lineage: Bacteria > Acidobacteriota > Terriglobia > Acidiferrales > UBA7541 > Acidiferrum. The sequence continues at coordinate 3,467 of JBAVHY010000500.1, forward strand.
CGTCGCTCGATCTCTAGTTGCAACGGGCTAAAGGACGGTAGGGACGCCAGCGTTGCCAGAGCAAGGTGCGTCGATCAGATTTTAGGAATGCGGATTGAGCCTTCCTCGTTTTGTGCTACGTCAACTACGCCGGGCACGTTAACCAAACGCGGGGTCGCAGGGCATGTTGCCGGGTGACGCGCAACACATCAATTGAGAGCGCGGAAGCCTACCTATGGTAGAGG
>JBAVHY010000501.1:0-3260 GCA_049686315.1 Candidatus Acidiferrum sp.
GTCTTCGTTCCGGTCAATCCTGAGACTCAACTTCGGATTCCGGGATTAAGTGAGGAATGGATGGGAAAACTTTCACGGCGGGGTTTATTGCGTTCGTCGGCCTCGATGGCCGCGCTAGCATTTGCCTGGCGGCGGAATCCTTTGGAATTTCTTGTTGAGGCAGACCCTTTGCGCGAGAGCGGCCCTGGTCTGAAATTTCCCGCGACGGCGCGGGAGCGGTTGGCGGTGGCTTCCTGGCCGTTTCGCGCGGAAATTGAAAGCGCAACGAATGAATACCGCGATAAGAAATTGCCGGGGATGGACCTGCGGGACTTTGCCGTCAGGGTGCGCGAACGATTTGGCGTGCCGGGAGTGGAACCTCTGAGCGCGCACTTCCCTTCCACGGAGGAGCGCTACTTGAAGAGTTTTCGTGAGGCAATCGAGAAGGCGGGCGTACACGTGGTGAACATTCCCGTGGATAGCGCGGAGAGTTTTTACGATGCCGATGGGGCAACGAGGAAGAGAGCTGTCGAAAACGGGAAGAAATGGGTGGACGTGGCGGTGACGCTGGGATCGCCGAGCGTGCGCACATCGATTGCGGAGGCGCAAAATGCGAAGCCGAGCGTGGAGGCGACGGCGGAAAGCCTGAAGGCGCTGGTGGAGTATGCGGGCAGCAAAAATATTTTGGTGAATCTGGAGAATGACAACCTGGTGAGCGAGGATGCGTTTTTCGTGGTGAAGGTGGTCGAGAAGGTGGAGCACCCTTATTTGCACGCATTGCCGGACTTTTGTAATTCGATGGCCAGCGGAGATGAGAAATTTGGCTATGAGGCAGTGACGGCGATGTTTCAGCACGCCTACAACATTTGCCACGTGAAGGATTCCGAGGTGGGTGACCAGGGGAAGCTGTTCCGGGTGGACCTGAAAAAAACTTTCGAGATCCTCAATGCCACCCACTTTAAGGGTTACTGCTCGATGGAGTGGGAGGGGCAGGGAGATTCCTATGAGGGCACGAAGAAGCTGATTGCCGCGTCTTTGCAGTATCTCGACCTGAAATCCGAAGTTAAGAGGGATTCCTCACTCCGCAGACTCCGTTCGGTGAACGGGAGTTGAAAAGTTGAAGAGTTCAAGAGTTCATGAGTTGAAGTAGAGAAGAGCAACCCAAGAGCCGGCAAGATGCCGGCGCTACAAACGCGGACTGCGTTCTCGTTCCCTTCGACTTCGCTCAGGGCAGGTGGAATGACGCATTTGGGGTGGCCAGTGGCCGCAGAAGATCCCACTTCGGCAAAGATGGTTTTAGGCGCGACAATCGAATCAAACAAAACAAGACATGTTTCCGTGCGGTTGGTCAACTTCGGATTGCGGGCTCAGATGGCCTTGTGCTGACCGATTCAGGCAATGGCTTGAGCGGCGATCAGGGTGGCGGGAAAATTCACGTTCTTGCCATCATAGTAGCGGGTAATGCCTTCGATCACTTCGGCGATAACCTGATCTGTTTTTTCGGGCGGAAGGGCAGCGATCATTTTCTTAAACGGCGCCGCTATTTCTCGGGTCGCTTCCCATGCTTCCTGCGGAGGGCCGGGCCAGGGCCACTTCACGGTGACTTTCTGGGTTTGGACGTCGCGAAAGCCGCCGGCGCGGATAGTGTCGGCAAGCTTGCGCTGATCCGCGTATCGAAATACACCTGGCGCATCAGGGGGCGGCTGGGGGACGGAAACGTGCTTCAGGAATGGCCCCAACATGACGGAGAAAAGAGGATTTTCCTCCGCGCGTCCCCAGACGACATAGGAAATGCGTCCGCCAGGCTTGAGGACCCTGCGCTGTTCCGACAAGGATTTTTGCGCGTCTGGAAAAAACATGAAGCCGAAACGACAGGTGATGCGGTCGAATTCCCTCTCGCGGAAAGGCAAGCGTTCGGCATCGGCAACCTTAAATTCGATATTGGATTGGCCGTTAGACTCGGCATTCTCGCGGGCCGCTTGGAGCATTTCCGGAACCATATCGGTGGCAACGACATGGCCATCTGGTTCGACGGACGTGGCGACGCTCAGTGCCGGTTCGCCGCTGCCACAGGCAAGGTCCAGGACCTTTAGGTTTGGCGCCAGGTCCGCCCCCTGGAGAACGAGTTCGGTGGCCGCGCGGGACTGGATTGCCAGTTTCATATACCACTTTTTCCAAAGAGGCGCTGCCTCCTGCCATTCGCGGCGGATTGTCTCCCGAATGTTCTCCACGGCCGGTGGTTCGTGGTTCATGGATTGGAGCCTCCCTTGCGGTCAGGTATAGAAGAAGAGTGGCAGGGAGTATACGCCCGCGGCTGGGAACTTGGAATCCCCGACACTCCTGTGTGTCGGTGCGCGTCCGTCAGGACCAACTTTGACTATGTTGCAAAACAGTCTGCCTTTGTTTGGAATATTTTGTAGGACTCGTCCGACCTGCGCGCGGACTCTGACCCGTAATTGTACTTAAGGGCAGCTATCTTCATTGGTGGGGTTGCCGGGATAATCGGTTTTTGGAGGTTGTTTCATTCCCTGGGGGCTATTAATATGGAATCAAGGCGACAAAGCAAAGTTGGTCCGGTTCTCATCCTTGCGTGTTTCCTGGCGATCTTTGTGTTCTTGCTAGTAGGCAGAAGAGGCGACGCCGGGACCTCTCATCCACAATCCGCATCGCAGAATCGATAACAAGCTAGTGTGAGGGCGAGCCGTTCGCCTGCTATTGTTTTTTCTGTTCGGCGATCAGTTGCGCCACCTTGGAATCCGGCCCGACTGGCTCGACCAGAATAATTTGACTCGGATTTAAGTACATGCGGTCCGGCGCGTGCAGCTCTTTCCCTCGCTTGACGAGCACGTTCACGGGTTGCTTTGTCTCAGGGTTCGTCGTGCTCTGCACGTAAAAAACGTCCTTGAGCACTGGAAACCTGGTGCCGTAATCTTCCAGCCTGCCGAAGTACACGTTTCCGTTGGTGAGCAGCACGGCTTGGTACGAGGTTTCGAACTTCAACGCTCTGTGTCGATACGTTGCTTCCGCGAAATAAGCGGCAACCAAGACGACGACCACCACTGCCGCGGCCAGTATCGCGCCGAGAGTGCTGATCCCGGATTCACTCCTCGGCACGGTTCTCCTGAACATTTTGTTTAAGTCTCCTTTGCGCAAAAATCGGGATAGGGGGGACGGTTGCCCGTCCTCCCCTCCCACAGTCGCGGTAGGGACGCGAGTTACCCCGCGCCCCCCGCACGGATCCGTACGTGCAGGATTGCTGCATACGGCTCTTACCTTAGATG
>JBAVHY010000502.1:0-30712 GCA_049686315.1 Candidatus Acidiferrum sp.
CATTCAGGATGGCATCCTGCGCAAGTTCGGTTTCCGCCCAGACGTCATCCTTCGCACTTCGTCCCAACTGCGGCACGTCGTGGCGAGAAATCCCTTTGCCAGCCGCCACGGCGTCGATCCCAGAAAACTCCTCGTCACTTTCCTCGCCTGCGATCCGGGCCCCCAAGCTCGCGCCAGCATCATGAAAATTGATACTCGCGGCGAGGAACTCCATGCCCACGGCAGCGAACTCTACATCTATTTCCCTAACGGCATGGGGAAAACTAAGCTCTCCTGGCCGCTCATCGACAAAACTCTCAAGACCACCGGCACAGGCAGAAATTGGAACAGCGTGACAAAGATGCTCGAAATCGCCGAGAATCTCGAACGCACTCCTTAACAATCGCCTCGTCACTGGCGCAACAATCACTTTTCAACGAATCATTGTGCGTATCCTCGCTCAGTCGTACTCTGAACTTAACCCGCCCTCCTTCAGGAGATATCAATGAAAGCACCGAAATGGGTCTTCGCAACCCTTTTAGGAATTTTCTTGTTCGCTGGCATTCCCACTCTCGCCCTAGACAACGACCATGGCAATGGTCAGGGTCACGGCAAAGGTCACAATAAGCATCACGACGATGAAGGCGACGACCGAGACTACTACTACAAGCACCACGAACGGGAAATCCATGGCTGGTATTCAGAAAACCAAGGCCATCTTCCTCCCGGGCTTGCCAAGAAGGATCGCCTGCTTCCCGGTTTGGAAAAGCAACTTGTCCGCCGCGGCACCCTTCCTCCCGGGCTGCAGAAGCGCATGTATCCTTGTCCGGTGGAGCTAGAACGTCGTCTGCCTTCGCCCCCGCCAGATTGCGCGCATGTCTTGATCGGAGGCCACATCGTGCTTCTGAATCGCAGAACTAACTTGGTGGTGGACGTTTTTCATCTTGAATTGTTTTGAAGAGAGTGGCGGCTCCTCTCCTAATCCTTTTCCACTATTCCCGTTCGCTTCTCCCTAGCGATAAAGTCTGGCAAATTCACGCGTGCTCTTGGTCCGCTCAACGCTCAGGGGGCTTCCATGTCTGCTCAGACTTCCACGTTAAATCTGAATCCATCTCTTGCAGCTAGCGGCGCTTGGCGTAGCCGTCTCCTCGCCATACTCCTCATGGTCGCCATTGGCGGGATTTTCTGGGTGGACTCGCGTTATCCCGCCCTGCTTAAGCGCTACAATGCTGGCACTCAGCTCAAAGCCACTGGCGCACTCACCTTCGGCACTGTTTATGCCGTGGATCGCACCATGCCGCTCAGCTCGCGCGTTTGGCGTACCACTATAAACTGGCTCGACGCCAATCGCATTGGCATGACTTTCTCATTTCTCTTTGGCCCCGCAGCGCTCACGTTTCTCTCCACAGTTCGTAGGCGTCGCACCAACGCGCGTTTTCTGAATACGCTGTTCGGAGCAGCTGCCGGCATGCCCTTGGCCGTCTGTACCAACTGTGTCGCGCCCATCGCCCGCGGTCTCTATGCATCCGGTATGAGCACCGAATCCGTCCTTGCCGCCATGTTCGCTTCGCCCGCCCTCAACGTCGTTGTCTTGGCCATGACCTTCGCTCTTTTCCCGCTCTCCGTCGCGCTCCTGAAACTGGCCACGGTCCTGTTTCTCATCTTCGTCTTTGCCCCTGCGGTCGCTTCCCGCCAGCAGGTTGAAACCCCTGCGATCGCCTGCCCAATCGAAATCCCTGCTTCCGAAACTTGGGGCCAAGCGTTTCTCGGCACAATCCGTTCTTTTCTAAAAAGCTTTTGGTACGTCTTTCGGGTCGCGTTTCCCCTGATGATTCTTGCCGCAGTCCTCGGCGCTCTCTTTATCGAGCTCCTTCCTCAACAAGCCCTGTTCGCACCAGTCACCATCGTTGGGATCGTTCTGGTGGCGCTCGTCTCCGCATTCTTGCCCGTTCCGATGGCCTTCGATGTGGCCATCGCCTACATCGCCATGACCAAAGGCGTTCCGCTTCCTTATGTCGTCACCATTCTCTGCACTCTCGGAATTATCAGCGTCTTCTCGCTTTCCGTTGTCGGCAAAACCATCTCCTGGAGAATCGCCTTGGCCGCCTACGCCACCGTCGCCGCTCTTGGCACCCTCGCGGGACTCTTAACCCGCTACCTTGCATGAATGTCGGCCGCCGACATTCCCGGCATCACAGCTGACATTGCTGAAACACTCCTAAAATCCCGGTGGCCGCTCGTCTACAACTCCAAAGTTCTTCTCCAATGCAATCCCCGCGCGCCCCACCGTTCCTTCATCGAACAGCTTGCCAATCAACGTCACCCCGTGCGGCACGCGCCGTGGTGGCGAGAATTTCGGCAACGCCCGCGATGGGTCCGGCGCCCAATCGCTCCTGGCCTCCGCCACTTGAACAAACCCTGCGCGCATCGTCAGCGACGGGTGCCCGGTGTTATTCGTGATCGTCAATATCTCATCGCGCAGCGACGGCACTAGCAGAAGATCCACTTTCTCAAACAGCCGCGCCATCTCTTCGCACACCTTGCGTCGAAAACGGTCAGCCTGCACGAAATCCACTGCCGACAAGAATCGCGCCTGCCGGAAAATATTCGGCCACGCGTCGTACGTCTGCTCGCGCAATTGACTCAATCCGCCGCTCAGCGTCAATTCCTCAAACGCCGCGGCGCCTTCCGCAAATAAGATCAGGTTCAGCGAATCATACGGCCAATCCGGCAGGGACACTTCTACCGGAACCATCCCCACTTTCTTCACCGTTTCCAGCGCCGCGCGATCCACTTCCGTTGCTGGATTCTCCTTCATCCACGCGGGGAAATAGCCCACACGCAATCCCTGCACGCCGGCATTCGCATCAAAATCCAGCGTGCTCGGCACGCTCGAAAGATCTCCCGGATCCGTCCCAGAAATCGTGTTTAGCACAAGCAACCCATCCTCCACGCTCCGCGTCATTGGCCCCAACTTATCTAGCGACCAGCACAGCGTCATCGCTCCGGTTCGCGGCACGCGTCCATACGTCGGCCGCAATCCTGTTACACCGCAGCGCATGCTCGGAGCTACGATACTTCCACCTGTCTCGCTGCCAATCGAGAATCCTACCAGTCCCGCCGCTGTCGCCGCGCCCGGCCCCGCGCTCGAGCCCGAGGCTCCTTCCTCGATCAGCCATGGATTCACCGTTTGCCCGCCGAACCAAATGTCGTTTAGCGCCAGCGCTCCCAGGCTCAGCTTGGCGATCAACACCGCGCCCGCCGCGTGCAGTCGCTTCACCACCGCCGCATCCTCTTTCGGAATACGGTTTCGGTAAGGTTCCGCTCCGTATGTCGTAGGAATCCCCGCCGTGTCCAGCAGATCCTTCCCTCCCCACGGAATCCCGTGCAGAGGCCCGCGATATTTTCCCGCCGCAATTTCCGTGTCCGCCTTTTTTGCCTGTTCCAAAGCCAATTCACGCGTCAGTGTAATCACGCAGCGAAGCGTTGGGTTGTGCTGCTCGATGCGCTTCAAATAGATCTGCGTCAACCGTTCCGAAGTCAACTTGCGCTGTTCAATCCAGCGCGACAATTTCCACACCGGGGCGTACGCAACGTCCTCTTCCTTTTCCGGCAACGGCCAAGGGTCACTTTTGCTGCGAATAAATTGACTCTTTGCAGCAACTTCTTTCTGCCCAGGCAACACGCTTTGATAGCGCGAGAACGGCGCCACCGTCGCATCCAGCGCAATTTTCTTTGGGCCCGTACGTCGCTCGTACAGCGAGGCCATATTACCGCGCCAGCTCGAAGCCGCCTGCGCGCGGTCAATCTCGCTCATGCGCACCTGAACCAGCTTCTCTGCCTCCTCAAACGTAGCTGGCGAAACTTCCGGCCCCACGGCCGGGCCGGTCCCAAACGCTGGCGGCGCCCCCGCAGGCGGTTGCTGGTTCGGATCCTGCGCCGCGCTGCTCTGCGCTGCTGCGCCTACACCCATAACTCCTGCCGCCACACCCAACGAAGCCTCTGCCAAAAACTCTCTGCGTGTTTTTCTCATCATTATTTCCCCCGCGGCATTCTACATGACGACGTAGGTAAGCAGTGAAGCAAGGAAGTTAAGAGGCAGGGAGGCGTGCGGGGCAGGCGCGGAAGCAGTCAGGAAAATCCGCACTTCCATGACTGCAGCTTAGGGAGTGCACAGAGTCGTGTCAATATCCGGCCGCTCATATCGTGGTACAGTTTTTTCGACACTGCACACCATTTTGCCGGGGGTTACATGCGCAAATTTCTGGTCGCCATCACGATCGTAATAAGTAGTACTGCGGCGCTCGCCGAAAAGTCGCACGCGCCCAAGTTTGACGCGGAAAAGATACGGGCGCACGTGAAATATTTGGCCAGCGATGAACTGGAAGGGCGCGGCACTGGACAAAAGGGGGGCGACGCTGCCGCCGACTACATTGCGGCGCAATTCAAGAGTTATGGCCTTGTGCCTGCCGGGGAAAATGGCAGCTATTTTCAGGATGTGCCCATGGTTGGCGTGAAGACACTTCCGGGTAGCACGTTTGCGCTTGTGCCCACCACGGGCACGCCATTGGACGTAAAGGCGCTAGACGATTGCGTCACTACCAACGAGCGGCAGGCCGAAAACGCGGACATTGATGCTCCCATTGTTTTTGTTGGCTACGGCATTTCCGCGCCGGAATATCAGTGGGACGACTACAAGGGCTACGACTTGAAGGGCAAGGTCGCGCTCCTTTTCGTTAATGAACCTGCTTCCGAAGACCCGAAATTCTTCAAGGGAAAAGCGCTTACTTATTACGGCCGCTGGACGTACAAATTTGAAGAAACCGCGCGGCGCGGGGCTGTTGCCACGCTCATCATTCATCGCACGGACCTGGCCAGCTATCCTTGGACCGTGGTGCGAAATTCCTGGGGCGGGGAAAAGTCGTTTCTGAAGCTCGATGGCACGCCGAAGTTGGAAGCGGCTTCCTGGATTCAGCAGGAAGTGGCACGCAAGCTCGTCGCCCTGGGCGGCCTCGATCTCGACAAATTATTTCAGCAGGCACAGTCTCGCGAATTCAAACCCATTCCACTTCCCGTAAATCTGAAGGCGCACATTGTCAGCTCCGTGCGGCCGTTCACTTCGCGCAACGTGCTGGCCATGGTGCCCGGGTCCGATAATACGATGAAGGGGGAGGCGGTTCTTTACACGGCCCACTACGATCATTTTGGCATCGATAAATCCAAGCCCGTCGGGGCGAACATCTATCATGGGGCCGCGGACAACGCCACTGGTTCCGCCATTCTGCTTGAACTTGGCCGCGTCTGGGCCGCAAGCAAGCCAGCGCCGCCGCGCACGATTCTTTTTGCCGCTGTCACCGCCGAAGAGCAGGGCCTGCTCGGCTCTGAGTATCTCGGCAAGCACACTGCGCTTCTTCCCGTCCAGCCGATTCTCGATCTGAACTTTGACGATCTGCCACCCATAGGCATTCCCGAAGAAGTGGAAGTGAGCGGCGCGGAGCGCACAACGTTTTATCCCACAGTGGAAGAAACCGCCAAGGAGTTCAGACTGACGATCCGCCCGGATTCGCGCCCCGAAGCCGGCCACTATTACCGTTCGGACCATTTCAGTCTGGGCCGCGTTGGCATTCCCGCGTTCTCCATCAACGAAGGCATGAAATATAAGGGTCATGACACGGCCTGGGGCGAGGCGCAAGCCAAGGATTTTGTCGATCACCGCTATCACCAGCCCTCCGATGAGTACAAACCGGAGATGGATTTCCACGGCGATGCCCTCATGGCGCAGTTCGGATATGTCCTCGGGAGAAAAGCGGCAGAAGAATCAAAGGTTCCCGCATGGCTACCAGGCGACGAATTCGAGAAAGCGCGAGAGAAGGCACTGGCAGAAGACCTCGGGAAACTTCTGTTCGCTGGCCGTCCAGACCTTCATCCAGTTCAGATTGAATTAATCCACTACCCGCCTCTGGCCCGGCAAACTCGCATCTCTGGCACAGTCCTGTCGAATGTCTTCGTCGCAAGTGATGGCAGCGTCTCACGCGTGGATGTCTTGAGTGGCCACCCGCTCCTTTACCCATCTGTTAAAGCGAGTGCGCTAACGTGGAAGTTTGCGCCGCAACCCGGCGAAGAAAGAAGCTTTGAATTGAAGTGCGAATTTACTTTTCCGGCCGAGATGCCTATGCGATCGATTTATGTGGCGGGACCTTTTCACATCGTAGTCGCAGCAAGCCCAGGAGTTGTGAATCCAATCGAATCTCAGCAAAAGCACCGTTCGGGCCAGCACAAACACCGACCGCAAAGCCAAAATCTATGAAGCGGCTCGCAAAAGAACAGTAAAGAAATAGTTGGTTAGCGGGGCCAGACGCCGGCAGTGAACGACTTGATGGTATTGAAGCCGAGGCGCTCGTAGAGATGCACGGCGGTTTTGTTTTCGGCGGTGACCGTCAGCGATAATTCCTTGAAATGCAGATTGCGAAGAGCATCGGCAGCTGTTTGCATTAACGCGCGTCCCAGACCATGGCCCTGAAAGCCGGGCTGGACGCAGATTTGCGTGGTGTGACCGACGCCGGCGGCAACTTCGCTGGTCAGAACCGCGCCAGCCAGGTCGTCGTTTCCCGGATGCCGCAGCACGAACGACGCGCTGGGCAGAAATTGCCCGCAGCCGGGCAGTAGAATGATGTTTTTCAGGAACTTCAGGGCGCCGTGGCGAGAGCGGTATTGATCGTTGATGTCGCCATCAATGTGATTGGCATACGCCAGATAAATCAGCTTGGCGCAGGGCTCGAAGTAGCGATCGTTCCAGCGGTCCAGGCGCAATCCGGAATTGATTCCCGCTGCGCGCTCCTTCTGCTTCAAGAGGTCCAACAGCATGAACTGCCGGGTATATAGCCGGAATCCCTGTTCGCGCAGGGCGTCGTCGACGGGTCCGCCAAACGGCATCAGTTGCGCCTCGATGCGCTGCATCTGCGGCAAGGCACGCATGCCGAAAAGCATCTCCTCGAGCAGGCGCCTTCCTATCGGGCCCTGATTTTGGCGTGGAGAAACGTACATACCGCCGATCAAGCCTTTGTGATCTTCCAGCACATAAAAGGAATAGCCGACCGCAGAGCCACTTTCGAGCGCCACGCAGCCGGACAGGGCGTGAGCCTCCAGAAAGCGCTTGATGAGCTCCAGAGCGCTCCGGTAGTCCCAATGCAACTCTTCCCGCCAATGGCTGCCCTCTTCTAGCAGGAGAGGCTCCAATTGACGCACGGTCGCTTGGCGCAGATCGATTATATTCATGGAGCTGGCTTTATCCATGTCCCTGGTTGCAAATGCCATCATAGCCGATTCGAGCGGCCCTCCGCCAAATCCCGATGGCCAAGCCGATACGAATCGGGCACATAGTCCGCACAAGGCTATCCGGCGCGGGAAAGGCGCATGCTAGGCTAAAACAGAGTTCCGATAGAAATAAGGGACGCGTGTGCGGAAATTCCGGACTGGAAGCCGGCTGCAAAGCGCATAGGCAATGTCGATCCTGGACGAATTGCGTTACCCAAGACGTTGGTACACAAAGTTGTCGGTGGTCATCCTGACGCTGATCTTCTTTGTGGGACTGGCCACGGCGGCCATTGCGGGTGTCCTGACGTATTGGATCGTCAAACCGCAGCGCACCAGCTCCGAAATCAACATGGCCAGTTTCCCCGGCCGTCCGGACGAGGTTGATTTTACGGTGGCGGGAATGAAGCCGGGGGATCGCAAGGGCTGGTTCTTCCCGGGATTGCGCGGCGCGCCCACCATCATTTTGTGCCACGGATATCAATCGAGCCGGGGCGAACTGCTGACCTTGGTTTCCGCGCTGCAGGACCACCAATATAACGTTTTTGTGTTCGACTTTGCTGCCCATGGCGCGAATGACGGAAAGACCACATTCGGATATCGCGAAGCGGATGAAGTGCGCGCGGCAATCAATGTCATCGCCCAGCGAAATGATATTGACGCCACGCGGTTCGGGCTGTGGGGCTATAACCTGGGGGCCTATGCGGCGCTGCGTGAGGCGGAGAAAGATAACCGCGTGCGCGCGCTGGTGCTGGATTCGGTTTACGACTATCCCAAGCAGATGGTGAAAATCGGCGTGGAGAAGACGGGCGTCGGTGGATTCCCACTGATGGTGAGGTCCGCGCAAACGACATTCGAGTGGTTGAACTACGGATACAAGGACGATCCTCCGCTCTCATCCAAACTGAAGCAGCTTGTGGACGTGCCCATACTGTTCATTCAGGCGACGGATGATCCCCAACTGGGAGCGATCACCCGGAGCATGTTCATGAAGGCGCGGGAGCCGAGGGAACAGGCCATTATTGCGCATGGGAATTTCGTGAATCTGCCGGACGAAGAGAAACGCCAGTATGAGAATCGCGTTGTGAGTTTCTTTTTAACGCGGCTGCCGACCACCGCGGTCTCCGCCGTTGCCGCTCCCGCCAAGCCCGTCCACTGAAGCACTGCGCTCCACGCGATAGACAAACCATCCACTAGCCCTTAGCTCCACGGGTTCACCCACACAGGTCCACGGCGGCTTCACATAGGATTGGCAGTCTTTACGATAAAGAAGTAGGTACCCTTCTCTCGGGGAGTCCTCAGACCAATCATCAACCTCGCTATGGAGATAAAAATTAAGGCTAAGTTGCTGCCCGCGAGGCATACGGCCGGTGTAAATCTGCGCTTGGGTAATTTGGTTCGCTACGAGTTCACACGCAAGAGTTCTGCCTGAAGGATCCCATGGCAGCCAAGGACGAGACAAAGTGTGAAACACCAAGAGAATCAAGAAGACGGGAAGGACACACAGCAATGCTGGGTCGAAGCCAGCTGACCGCGTGGTGCGCCGAATCGTCAAGAGTAGGTTGGCCAGAGCGAAGAGTAGCAAGATGCAAGCGACGGCAATCAGCGCCGGCCCACTGGTTCCATGCAGGCGAATTTTCCATCCTGCCAAAAGAAGAAACAAACCTGTTGGTAGACTCAAGATAGTCCAGCCATTGAGCAGCCAGCGAAACGATTTCTCTTCACGAGCGCGAAACGAAACATACGACCTAGCAAGGAGAAGGCCGATCGCGGGGAGAGTGGGGAGGAGGTAGCCGGGCAACTTTGACTTGGATGCGGAAAAGAAAAGCAGGCAGAAGAGTGCCCAGGAGAGAAGGAAAAGGGTCAACGGTGGAATATGCTTTTTTCTCCAGGAACTCAGCGAGCCGTAGACCGTCGACCAGAGCAGAGCGAGGGTCCAGGGCGCGAAGGCGATAAGAAGGATCGGGATATAAAACCAGAAGGGCTGGATGTGCCGGAACTCGGGGGTGAGGTAGCGCTTGAAATTGTGCTCGATAATGAAGGTGCGGAAGAAATCGGGATTGCGGCGGGAACAGAGAATGTACCAGGGGAGTGCGGTGAGACAGAAGGCGGCGATGGCGATGGGATGAAGGCAACGGAAGGCGTCGCGCCAGCGTTTGGTGAACACCGCCCAGAGGAGAACGGCGCCGCCGGAGAGAACAATCGCCGCGGGCCCTTTGGCGAGAACGGCGAGGCCAAGAAAGAGGCCGAACAGGAAGGAGGTGAAGGAAGTGGAGGACCCAGGAACTAAGCCTAGAAGGCGGGCGGCGCAGACCATGGCGATGGCGAGCATGGCGGCGAAAGGCATGTCTGTGGCGGCGGCGTGGGAGAACCCGATCATGCCGACCGTGGTGGGAAGAAGCAGGAGAAGCCAGCGCGCGGTTTCCGTTCCGTAGACGCGCAATGCGAGCCAGGCCATGGCGAGCGTGGCAAATAAAGCGGAAAGGGCGCTGGGGAAACGTGCGGCGGCTTCGCTCACACCGAAGAGCTTGAAACTCAGAGCCGCGGCCCAGTAATAGAGGACCGGCTTTTCAAACCAAGGTTTGCCGTAGAGGCGCGGCGTGACCCAGTCTCCTGTTTCGACCATGTCGCGCGCGATCCAGGCGTAGCGCGGCTCGTCAGGCCCGACGAAACCAATGGCGCCGAGGTTGTGGAAATAACAGATGTAGAGTGTGGCGAGGATCAAGGAGATCCAGGCGAGGAGTGCCAGGCGGGATGCGGGGGGAGTAGCTGCAGCAGAGTTGTCGATTTGCGTCACGAAACGATGAGTCTAGCATTCTAAGTGTATCTTGGAATGATGGAAGTTGCGCATTATCACGCGAACAGGAGATGAGAAATCCAACGGGATGACGGAACGGCTGCAATACGTGGTGGCTTGGGCATTTCTGAAGACGCTGGGAGCATTGCCCCGCGCTTTGGCGCGAGGAATTGCCGCAGTTGGAACTCGCGCCCTGCTGTGGTTGATGCCAAAATTGCGCCAGACCGCGGAGTTTAATCTGAAGCTGGCGTTTCCGCAGTGGACCGAGGACCAGCGGCACGCGGTGATGAAGCAGATGACGCGGAACCTGGGCTGGATGGCGGCGGAATTCGCGCGTCTTCCAAAGTACACCAAGGAGAATATCGAGCAGGTCGTGGTACTCGACGGCCACGAGAATTTTCTGGCGGGACAGAGACGCGGGAAAGGCGTCATTTACCTGACAGGGCACATCGGGGCTTGGGAGCTTTCTTCCTGCGCGCATGCGCTGTACGGGTTTCCGCTTCATTATATGGCGCGGCCATTGGACAACCAGCCGCTCGACGCGCTGGTGAATCGCTATCGCGGGCTTTGCGGGAATACGCCGATCTACAAGAATGAAGCGGCGCGGGCGATGCTGCGCGTGCTGAAAGATTCGGGAACGGTAGGGATTCTGGCGGACCAGAACACCATGCCGGACGAGGGAGTGTTCGTGGATTTCTTCGGAACGCCGGCCTGCACGACGACAGGAATTGCGCGCGTGGCTCTGCATACCGATGCCGCCGTTGTGCCGGGGTACGCAATCTGGGACGAAAACCTGAGGAAATACCGGCTGCGGTTTGAGCCGCCCTTGGAGCTAGTCCGCACGGGTGACACGGAGCGCGACGTTCTGGAGAACACACAACGATTTGCGAAAGTGCTTGAGGGAATCATTCGCAAGTACCCAGGGCAATGGGTTTGGATCCACGCAAGGTGGAAGAACCGGCCGAAGGGAGAGGCATCATTGTACGAGTTCTTGTCGTGAGGAAGAAGGGAAGCAAAGAGGTAGCGATGCAAAGAAGGAAGAAACGAAGATTTTCACCGCAGAGAACGCACAGAGCACAGAGGAAGAGAAGAGAGGGAGACGATGAAGCTTACGGCGAAGGGATTGGCTGAGAAGATTGGCGCGAGAGTGGAGGGAGATGGAGCGCTAGAGTTGACGGCTGTGGCGGCGCCGGAACACGCCGGGGCGGAGCATCTCATTTATGTGGAGGCAGCAAAGCACGCGGCGCGCGCGGTCGCTTCCGCGGCGGCATGCGTGATTGCGGGCGAAGAGGTTGCTTTGCCGGGTAAAACAGTATTGAGGAGCGCACAGCCGAAGGTGGCGTTTGCAAAGGCGGCAGCACTTTTGATGGAACGCACGCCCATTGCGAGCGGAGTGCATCCAACCGCGATCGTGGCGGCTCTGGCGCGCATCGGAAAAGGCGTAGGTATTGGGCCGTATGCGGTGATCGGGGAGGACGCGCACATTGGCAACGGCACGCAGATTGGGGCGCAAAGCGTCGTCGGGGCAGGCTGCTGGATCGGCGAGAATTGCCGGATCCATCCACGGGTGACGCTTTATTCCGGAGTGCGGCTCGGAAATCGTGTGGAGATTCATTCGGGCGCGGTGATTGGCGCGGATGGATTTGGTTATGCATTCGACGGAGAACGCTATTGGAAGTTTCCGCAGGGCGGGATGGTGGAGATAGGTGATGACGCAGAGATTGGAGCGAATGCGACAATCGATCGAGGATCACTTGACGATACACGAATAGGAGAGGGCGTGAAACTGGACAATCTGGTGCACGTGGGTCACAACGTGCAAATTGGCGCGCATACGGTGATTGCGGCGCAGACCGGGATTTCCGGGTCGAGCAGGCTGGGACACCACGTGGTGTGCGGCGGGCAAGTGGGGATCGCGGACCATTGCACGCTGGAACATGGTTCCATCGCGGGAGCACAAGCGGGGATTCCAACTGGCAAGACTATCCGGAGCGGGCAAACCGTTTGGGGTACGCCGGCACGCCCGCTCGATAAATTCAAAGAGGCGTATGCTTGGTTTGCGCGGTTGCCGGAACTGGGTGCGCGGATTAAGAAGCTGGAGGAGAGTAAGGAAGTGAAAGAGTGAAAGAGTGAAAGAGAAAGACTAACCGCAGAGTTCACAGAGAAGCCGAAGAGGCCGCGGAGATTCCGCGGAGTGCGAGAGATGGCTATTGCACCGGTGAAAGAGAATACATTGTGGAGGCTGGTTGTGGTGGGCGGCCACACGCGGAGTATTGGGAAGACGCAGCTGGTATGCGATGTGATTCGTGCATTTCCAAGAACTCAGTGGGTTGCCGGGAAGGTAACGCAATACGGACACGGCGTCTGCGCTCAGAATGGCGAGAATTGCGATTGCGCGCCAACGGAACACGTATGCGCACTGGAATGGGAGGCGCGAGCGGACACAGGAACGGACAGTGCACGTTTTCTGGCGGCAGGTGCGAAACGATCGTTCTGGCTGAGAACAAAACAAGGTTACTTGGCGGAGGGATTGCCGTTGCTGCGGGAAGCGCTGGGAGAGATTGGAACGAAAAAAGTGGAGAATGAGATTCCTCAGGGGCTAAAGCCCGGTGTAGGGCAGACGGTAATGTCGGAGCTGAAGCTCCGACCCCCTAAGACCGAGGAACGGGAGGAGCGTAAGAACCTGGCAGTGATTATCGAGAGCAATTCACTGATGCAGTTCGTGAAGCCGTCGCTGTATTTTGCGGTGATTGATCCGGTGAAAGACGATTTCAAGGAATCCGCGCAGATGGTGCTGGACCGCGCCGATGCGCTGGTTATGCGTGGGGAAGTCGCGGGCGATGCGCCACCGGCGCCCTTGTGGATGAGACTGCCGGCGCAATTGATGAAGGAAAAACCTTCGGTGCTGCAGCGTGAAGGAGAAAATTTGCCCGAACCGCTATGGGTGCTGGTGCATCGAATCTTAGAGGAGCCGCCGGGGGTGGCGATATGACCCTTGGTGACAACTTGGGCTTTCTAGTTCAGCATCTTAATCGTTGACCGCTTTTCCGCGTGCGGGGATAATGAAGGCATACTGGGGTGCCCAGTGCACACGGCTCGCACCTCTTGGCGGAAGTGTAAGGCAACAGGCAATTTAGCGGTGGTTCTGGGGAACCACTTGGGGTGTATTTGGGCTAGCTCGCGTTATTTCTGGTAGGGGGAGCACGGATGGCTTCGTTTGTACGCGTAGGAGAGGAACTGCCGGTCGCGCCCGCGCCAGCCACGTGGCGGCAGGAGAACTGGGCAGAGCAGCTGGAAACGGCCGTCAAGAATGGCGCCGAGTATCTCCTTTCGGTCCAAGCCGAGGAAGGGTATTGGCATGGCGAACTGGAGGCCGATAGCACACTCGAATCCGACTACATTTACTACCTTCACGTTCTCGGGAAAGCCGAGCCAGAGCGCATTTCCAAACTCGCGAATTACGTGCGCCGGAAGCAGTTGGAAGATGGAGGCTGGCCGATCTATCCGGGTGGACCTTCGGAGCTGAATGCCACTACCAAGGCGTATTTCGCCCTGAAGCTGGCGGGTGATTCTCCGGAAGCCCCGCACATGGTGACGGCGCGGGCGATGGTGCACCGCTTGGGTGGACTTGAACACACCAACTCTTACGTGCGGTTTTATCTGGCATTGGTTGGAGCAGTGGGCTGGGAGCTGGTGCCGGCGATTCCGCCGGAACTGATGCTGCTGCCGAGTTGGTTCTACTTCAATATTTACGAGATGTCGAGCTGGACGCGGGGAATTGTGATACCGATGGCAATCCTGTCGTCGTTGCGGCCGGAATTTCGCTTGCCGGAGCACGCGCGAGTGGACGAACTATTCAAGGACCCCTCGCAAAAAACGGCGGCTTTTAGCTGGAGCAAGCAGATTCTGTCCTGGAAGAATGTTTTCCTTGCGGTGGACCGCGGACTGAAGTTGTACGAAAAGTTGCCGTGGAAACCGCTGCGGCAGAAGGCTCTTCGAGAAGCAAAACAGTGGATGGTCGAGCACATGGAGCGGACCGAAGGACTGGCGGCGATTTACCCCTCGATGATGAATTCCATTTTTGCTTTGATGGCGCTGGGGCATGGACCGGATGATCCGCTGACTTTCCGGGAGATCAAGGAATTTTCGCGATTTGAGATTGAGGAGGGCGACACGATCCGGCTGCAGCCGTGCGTTTCGCCGGTATGGGACACCTGCATCGCGATGGTGGCGCTGGAGGAAGCGGGATTGCCGGCCGATCACCCGGCACTGGTCAAGGCGGCGGAATGGCTGCTGACAAAGCAAATTCTGGGCGGCGGGGACTGGCAAATCAAGAACAAGGATGCCGAGCCGGGCGGGTGGGCGTTTGAATTCCGCAACGATTTTTATCCAGACGTGGATGACACCGCATTTGTGCTGATGGCGCTCCAGAGGGTGAAGTTCCCCGACGAGAAAAGAATGGAAGGCGCAATGCGCCGAGGAATTCAGTGGCTGTTGAGCATGCAGAACCGGGATGGCGGGTGGGGGGCATTCGACCGCGATAACGACCGGCAATTGCTGTGCAACATTCCCTTCGCGGACCATAACGCGATGATTGATCCTTCGACCGCCGATGTGACCGCGCGAGTGCTGGAGTGCCTGGGACGGTTTGGCTGGCCCGCGGACCATCCGGTGGTGCAGAAGACGGTGGGTTTTCTGATCCAGGACCAGAGCAAGGATGGCTCGTGGTTCGGACGCTGGGGCGTGAACTACGTTTACGGCACGAGCGGCGTGTTGCGGGCACTCGAAGCAGTTTCGATGACGGCGCAGGATTATTGCGTTCGCGCGGTGAATTGGTTGCGACAGATCCAGAAGGCCGACGGCAGTTTCGGGGAATCGCTGAACAGTTATGAAGTAGTGTCCAGCAAGGGGCAGGGCAACAGCACTCCTTCGCAAACGGCATGGGGACTGATAGGCCTGCTGGCCGGGGCGGACCCGAACGATCCGGCGATTGCGCGAGCGGCGGCGTACTTGATCACGCAACAACACGCGAATGGGTCGTGGAGCGAAGAGGATTTCACGGGGACGGGTTTCCCCGGTGTGTTCTACCTGAAGTACCACCTTTACAAGAATTCCTTCCCGGTTTATGCGCTAGCCCGCTACCGCAACCAGGCGCAGCGCGCCGAAGAATACTGCGCGGTGAAGTTCAATCCCAGTGATTTCCGGTTGCGCAGCGGACTGTACACGGCGCGCGAGCAGCGCACGTCCTAAGCGAACCAATGCGGTACCCCCTTGGCCTGGTATTGGATTCGACGAAACACATCATGGGGAGGAAACTGCGCGGCGAGCGAAAGTTCCCGGTGATGCTGTCGCTCGACCCGCTGGGCGCTTGCCCTGCTTCTTCTAGCGAGAAGAACGACGCAGAATCGTCTGCGGAACAGGCGATGCTCACCGTGGAGCAGTGCCTGGCGGCAATGGACGAGTGCAACACTCCGGTCGTGTCGGTCTGCGGAGGTGAGCCGCTGGAGTATCCGGAAATTGCCGGGCTGACGCGAGCAATCCTGGACCGCGGCCACTACCTGTTCTTGTGCACCGGAGGCGCGCTGATTCGGAGGCGGTTGCACATGATCCCTCCGTACACCAATTTCTTCTGGAATGTGAAGCTGGATGGGACCGAAGCTGTGCATGATGTGCGTGCGAACCGGCCGGGGCTGTTCGCGGAAGCGCTCGATGGGATCAAAGCAGCAAAGAACGCGGGGTTTTTTGTGATTGCGACCAGCACGATTTATCCAGACACGGACGTGATCGATTTGGAGGCATTGTTCAAGCAACTCCACGGGATGCATGTAGATGGATATCTGCTCTCGCCGCACTATCCGGAACAGAAGTTGTGCCGGGACGGTAGCGCCAAGTTCCATGAGCAAATGCAGCAGCGGTTTCGCGACGCGAGCGACCGGCTGGGCGAATACAACTTGATGATCTCTCCGATTTACCTGGAGTATCTGCGGGGTGAGCGCGAGTTGGATTGCAGCGTGTGGGGCGGACCAGTCTATGGGCCACAGGGGTGGTCTGGTCCGTGTAGCCTGCTCAATGTCCGTTATGCAGAAAGTTACAAGGCATTGGTGGAAAAGACGGTGTGGGAAAACTATGGGCGTGGCCTCAATCCGCGATGCGAGAATTGCCAGTGTCACGCGGGATTTGAAACTGCGGCGCTTTTAGGTGTGAATCCGAAGGCTGGGGACCTCTGGAAAATAGTGGCGTGGCAACTGGGCGGGAATTTAGGCGAAAGGCGCGAAGGGAAGCGGTCGGGATGACGACGCTTGTTACTGGCGCAGCAGGATTTCTGGGGAGCCATTTGACGCGGCAACTGGTGGCTCGCGGGGAGGACGTGCGCGTGCTGATGCGGCCCTCGAGCAATAACCGGGCGATTAGCGACCTTTCGCTCGAATATATGACGGGGGACTTGCGCGACGCGGCCTCGTTGGAGCGGGCGATGCATGGCGTGAAGCGTGTGTTTCATGTCGCGGCAGATTACCGGCTTTGGGCCAAACATCCGAAGGAAATCTATGATTCGAATGTAGGTGGGACGAAGAATGTCTTGACGGCTGCGAAGAACGCGGGAATCGGGCAACTCATTTATACCAGCACCGTCGCGACGATTGCGGTGGACCGGCCCGACCTGCCGAACGAATCTACCGACGCAAAACTGGAGGAGATGGTCGGGCACTACAAACGGTCGAAATGGATGGCGGAAAAAGAGGTGCTGCAAGCGTCGAAGGACGGCTTGCCGGCGATTGTGGCGATGCCGACGACACCGGTGGGGCCATGGGATTGGAAGCCGACGCCGACGGGGAAAATTATTCTGGATTTTTTGAATGGGAAAATGCCGGGGTACGTGGAGACGGGACTGAATTTTGTGGGCGTCGAGGAGTGCGCGGCGGGACATTTGCTGGCGGCGGAACGAGGGAAGGTTGGAGAGAGGTATTTGCTGGGAGCGGAAAATTTGACACTGAAACAGCTTCTGGACACGCTGGCGGGGATTACGGGTTTGCGGGCCCCGTCGATGAAAATCCCGCATGGGGTGGCACTGGGTGTAGCGTATGTAGAGAGCGCGTTATCGCGGCTAGTGGGGAAGGAGCCGCAAATTCCCGTGGAGGGAGTGAAAATTGCGCAACACAAGATGTTCGTGGATTGTTCGCGAGCGCGGAGGGAACTAGGATTTCAACCGGGGTCGGTGACGGCGGCGCTGGAGCGGGCGGTGAGGTGGTATCAGGCGAACGGATATGTGAGGCCGGGGAGAGTAAAGAAGATGAAGTTGGCAGCGTGAGGGTCAGAACAAAGAGTTGAAGAAGTAAAAGAGTAGAAGAGTGAAAGAGTAGGAGCGCGGAGAAGTGCTGATGCGGGTGCTGGTGACATTTGCGGTGGAAGCGGAGTTTGCGCCATGGCGCAAGCTGCGAGCATTTCGCGAAAAACCTCTGAATGAATCGCATTGGAGCGAAGGTGTACGCGTGCAAGAAGCTGAGATCGAAGGTCATACCGTCTGGGTATACCTAACAGGTATAGGGATCAGGTGCTTTGACTTTAAAGTGGCCACGTGCGTGAAGGCAGCTGGGGTTGACGCGGTTCTATCCGCGGGGCTCGCGGGATCGCTGAATCCAAAGTACGGAGCGCTTTCGATCGTTGCACCACGCCGGGTTGGAAACCTGCGAGATGCGTCAGGACTGGCTGTCTCGAAAGGTCTGCTCGAACTTGCCTGTACTAAGGGAGCAACTCTCATTGGCGGACTACTCAGCTCTGACCACATCGTTGAAACTCCAGAAGAGAAGGCGCGGCTGTCCCAATTTGCAGATGCAGTGGACATGGAATCCTTCCATATAGTTGATGAATTCGTCGGAGAGCAAATTCCTGTTGTTGTGATCCGTGCGATTAGCGACGGTATCGAAGAAGAAATGCCCATCGATTTTGAAAAGTGCCTGGCGCCGGATGGATCTATCAAAGTAGTGCCGCTTCTGAAGGACTTGGCGAAAGAGCCGCGCAAAATTCCAGCGCTGGTTCGGTTTGGCCGGCAGAGCAGGGCTGCGGCGGGGGAATTGGCAAGTTTTCTGGATGACTACATTCAATCACTCACATCAGAGCTGTTAAGAGTCAAGCCTGCGGAGGCTGTGAGCGAATGAGCGGGACAGGGACAGTCGTGGAAGGGCTGCGGACGCTGGGGGCGATACCGGCAAGGATGCGTGCGGGGGTGTACCGCGATAAGGGCTTGGTGCGGGTGGAAGAGGTGCCGGTTCCGGAAGTGGGCGACGCGGAAGTCTTGATCAAGGTGGCGGCTTGCGGAATCTGTGGCACGGACATTAAGAAGATTTTTCAGCGGTACGTAGACCCGCCGCAGATTCTGGGACACGAGCTGGCGGGAACGGTGGTGGCGATTGGACGTGGCGTGAGCAAATGGAAGTTGGGCGACCGTGTGATGAGCTTTCACCACGTTCCATGCGGAGTGTGTTTTTATTGCAAGAACCGGCTCTTTTCGCAGTGCAAGCAATACAAGAACACGGGCCTGACTGGCGGGTTCACGCCCAATGGAGGAGGGTTCGGGGAATACGTGAAGGCGATGCCGTGGGTGGCGGAACGCGGCATTGTGGCCTTGCCGGACAATGTGAGTTTTGAGGAAGCCACTTTCATTGAACCGATCAACACCATCATGAAGGCGGTACAAAAGGCGCGCGTATCCGCTGGAGAGACTGTCCTGGTGGTGGGTTGCGGGCCTATTGGATTGCAATTATTGATGGTTACCAAAACCTTGGGGGCGCGCATCTATACCAGTGACCCTGTGGCGACCCGGCGGGCGAAAAGCAGGGAATTGGGGGCAGTTGAATCATTTGACCCTATAAGTGGTAAGCTTGTGGACGAAATACGGGCCCGGACGGACGGTCGTGGGGCAGATGCGGTCTTGGTCGCGGTGGCGCATCCGGCAATCGTGGTGGAGGCGTTGGCGGCGGCGAGGCCCGGGGGCAGGGTACTTCTCTTTGCTGCAAACGACCCTGTGACCAAGATAGAGTTTCCAGCCGCAGCGGTGGGGATCGACGAGAAAGAAATCCTGGGCAGCTATAGTGCGGCTGCAGACATCCAAGAGAGTGCGGCAGCATTGGTTCTGGAAAAGAAACTGCCGGTCATGGAAATTGTCACCCACCGGTTCCCATTGGCTAGAATTCAACAGGGATTGGAGTTAGCAGCTAGGCCGACGGAAGAGTCGTTGAAGATCCTGATAACGCACGAATGAGAGCCGCATCCACAAAAAAGACGGAAATGGGGCTGGAAGATGTGGTGTCGGCTCCAGCGAGGATAGCCGTGCCATCGAAAATGACGGCGGCCGTGCTGTACGGCAGCGAAGATCTGCGGATCGAGAAGATTGAAGTGCCGTCACTGGCGGCGGATGAAGTGCTGCTGCGCGTGCGGCTGGCGCTGACCGATGGCACGGACTTGAAGGTATGGAAGCGCGGATACCACGCGAAGATGATCCAGCCGCCGGCCGTGTTCGGGCACGAGGTTGTGGGCGAGATCGTGGCGATGGGCAAGCGCGTGGATGCGAAATGGCGATTGGGCACGCGGGTGATTGCCGCGAATTCCGCCCCCTGTTTCCGCTGCTACCATTGCCGGCGCGGGCAGGAAAATCTTTGCGACGACCTGCTCTTCAATAATGGAGCCTACGCTGAATACATGCGCATCCCAGGCCGGATTGTCCGGGAGAACATGTTGGAAGTGCCGCATTCCGTGGACGATCACAGCGCGGCATTGGTGGAACCGCTGGCGTGCGTGATGCGCGGCATCCACGAAATGGAAGTGCGCACGGGCGATACCACGGCGGTGATTGGTTGCGGGCCGATTGGATTGAAGTACGTGCGCATGCTGAGCAGGCGCGGAGTGCGCGTGATTGCCTTGGCGAGACGCGAAGGCCCATTGGAAGTATCGCGGAAACTGGGTGCCGCAGTCACCATCAACGTGACCGAAGTGCCGGACGTGGTCGCCGCCGTGAGAGATTTGACGGAAGACCGGCGCGGGCCGGATTCCGTAGTGGAAGCGGCAGGGAACCCGGCGACTTGGGAGCAAGCCTTGAAGATGGTGTGCCGGGGAGGCGTGGTGAACTTCTTCAGCGGGCTGCCGACCGGGACCCGCGTGGAGATCGAGCCCGCGGCAATTCATTACTCTGAAATCAAGATGATTTCGCCGTTCCATCACACGCCGCGGTTCATCCGCGAAGCGCTGGAGGCGGTGCGGCGCGGAGATATTTCCGCAGAGGAAATTGTAACCGAGGAGATTCGATTGGAAGATCTGCCGCAAGCGTTCGAACGTATGAAGTCGCGCAGCGGGGAGATCAAGCTGGCCGTGCGGCCGTAGAAGGCTGCCAGTTGCCGGAGTTGCGTGATTCGTGACTTGTGATTCATGATTCGTGCATCCAGACCTTCGATTGGTCCAGTCTGTTTTAATCAAATGAGTGGGGAAGTCGAATACTGATGCTGCGGCCAGATGAGTTGTCGCTGATGGAGAAATTGCCTGCGAACGGGTGTAGTCCGGACGCGGCGAGAGAGTACACCCGGTGGCTTGCGACGCATCACTACGAAAATTTCAATGTGGCATCGTGGCTGCTGCCGAAGGAACTCCATCAACATTTTTACAACCTGTATGCGTATTGCCGGTGGGCGGATGATCTAGGCGACGAGATCCCCGCCAAGGATAGGGCACTGGAACTGTTAGCTTGGTGGGAGCGGGAATTGGACGTGTGTTATGAAGGCAGGCCATTTCATCCGGTGTTTGTGGCGCTTCGCGAGACGGTAATCGCAAAGCGCGTGCCCAAGCAGCCGTTTGCGGATTTGCTGAAAGCCTTCCGCCAGGACCAGGTGGTAAAGCGGTACGCGACATGGGACGCGGTGTTGGATTATTGCGTGTACTCGGCGAATCCGGTCGGCAGGCTGGTGTTGTGCCTCTGCGGGTATCAGGACGCGGCCCGACAACGGCTGTCAGACGCGACGTGCACGGCATTGCAGTTGGCGAATTTCTGGCAAGATGTGTCGCGCGATTTGGAGAAAGGGCGAATTTATATGCCGCTGGATCGAGCGGCGTCGTATGGCCTGAGTGAGCAAGACATCGTCGAGAAAAAGTTTGACGAGCGTTATGTTTCGCTGATGAAGGAATTGATCGAGTACACGCGCGAGCTTTTTGAGAAGGGCATGCCGCTGTCGAAGATGGTCGAGGGCAAGTTGAGCGTGGACCTGGCCATGTTCAGCCGTGGCGGAATAGCGGTGTTGGATGCGATTGAAGAGATGGGATACGACACTCTGCATCGCCGCCCGGCAGTGAGCAGGGCCAAGCAGGCGAGCTTACTGGGGCGAACACTGATCACCCACGTGTTCCGCGGGTCGGATTTGAATCACAACGGAAGATTTCCTCGCGAAGGGGCTTCACATTCCACTGCGGACTCGGCGCCGTTGGATACGGCATTATCGTACGAGGCGTGTCACGAGATCGCACGGAGCGCGCATAGCAGTTTTTATCCGGCATTTTTCCTGCTGCCAAAACCAAAGCGGGACGGAATCGTGGCGTTGTACGCCTTTATGCGGCTGATTGATGATGTGTCCGATGAAGGCGCGAACGTGGCGGAGAAACAGCGGGGGCTTGCGAAGTGGCGGGCCGCGTTGGATGAATCAATCACGGGGCAATCGCAGGTGTTCGATGGGAACGCGGTCAAACCATTGCCCGTAGGATTTCTGCACGGTGAAAGGGAGGTTTTGCCGGCGCTGGTTGATACGATTCAACGTTACAAAATGCCCACGCGTTATCTGCACGACCTGATTTCCGGGGCGGAGATGGATTTGACGATTCGGAGTTATCCATCCTTTGAGCGATTGAAGGAGTACTGCTACCGGGTTGCAGGCACCGTGGGGCTGACCTGCACGCACATCTTTGAATTTAGCGATCCTCGCGCGCTGGAATTGGCGGAAAAACTGGGTCTGGCCTTTCAACTGACGAACATCATCCGCGATGTGCACGAGGATTACTTGTTGGGGCGCGTGTATTTACCGGACGAGGACCTGACGCACTTCGGTGTGTCCAAGGAGGATCTGGGGCGCAGCGAGGCCACGCTGGGAGTGCGAGAATTATTGCGATTTGAAGCGGACCGAGCCCTGAAATACTACCAAGAGGGCGCCCAATTGTTGGGTCTGATCGAGGAAGATAGTCGAGGAACCCTGTGGCTGTTGGTGCATACGTATAGCGCGCTGCTGGCACGGATTGAGTCGGTGGATTTTGCCGTTTTCGGTGAGCGTGTGCGGCTGTCGAAAGCGGAAAAGATGATGTTGGTGGCCAAGGCGCGGTTCGGGCGCCACACGGAAGAGAATATTCTTGCAAAATGTGATCGTGATCGGCGGAGGGCTGGCGGGGCTGTCGGCGGGCGTCGCGCTGGCTGAAGCCGGTTGGCGTGTGCGCTTATTCGAGCAGCGGCCTTTTCTTGGCGGCCGGGCAACGTCGTATGTGTTGCCTGACGGCGAGCATGTGGACAATTGTCAGCATGTGACCCTGGGATGCTGCACGAACCTGGAAGACTTCTACCGGCGCGTGGGAGCCCAGAACAAGATCAAATACTTCGACCGGTTGCTGTTTCAGGATCCGCAGGGCCGCATTGGAACCATGCAGGCTGGGCTGCTGCCGGCGCCGCTGCACATGACGGGCTCCTTCCTGACGTTTGCGCCTCTGACAATGGCGGATAAAAGGTCCATCGGCTGGGCTCTGCTGGATATTTTGTGGGGCAAGGGACACACCGCGGATCTGGATGAGCCCGGGGGCATTTCGATGTTGGAGTGGCTACGGAGGAGGAAGCAGACTTCCGGAGCGATCGAACGATTCTGGCGCGTTGTGCTGGTTAGCGCATTGGACGAAGAACTGGATCGAACTGACGCGCGGTTTGGTGTGGACGTGTTTTGGAAGGGGTTTCTCTGCAACCGCACGGGGTACCGAATGGGAGTACCGTCGGTGCCGCTTGGAGAACTGTATGACGGCTGCAAAGGCGAAATTGAGCGGCGGGGAGGGGAAGTGAACTTGCGTATGCCGGTGCGCGCGATTCATTTTCAGGATGGCGCTGTCGCGAGCGTGGAGTTCGACAGCGGGCGCCAGGAATCGGCGGGGGCGTATGTGCTGGCCGTGCCGCACGAGGCGCTGGCGGATCTGTTGCCGCCAGAAATCAAGGAACTCGAACCTCTGCTCGCGCATCTAAGGAATATCCGGGTTTCGCCAATTACCGGGGTGCACTTCTGGTTTGATCGGGAAGTGATGCAAGAGCCATTTGTTACCCTGCTGGATACAACGACGCAGTGGATTTTCAACAAGACGGCGTTGTATGGAGGAAAGAATGGCGGGGGCAAGGAGGGGCAATATTTGCAGTTGGTGATCAGCGCTTCTTATGGCCTGCTGCAGAAACCTCGGCAGGAGATTATCGATCTCTGCCTTGCGGAAGTGCGCCACGCGCTGCCACACGCGAGGGAAGCGAATCTGGTGAAGGCAACGGTGATTAAAGAGGCGGCGGCCACATTTTCCCCGCAACCCGGAGTGGACCGTTGGCGTCCAAAACAACAGACCTCGGTGAGAAGGATGTTTCTGGCCGGGGATTGGACCGATACGGGCTGGCCGGCGACTATGGAAGGGGCGGTGCGAAGCGGGTACCTGGCCGCCGAAGCAGTGTTGCGAGTTGCCGGCAAGCCCAAAGCAATTCTTCAACCCGATCTGCGGCCTGACGGATTCGTGAGGATGTTTGCTTAAGGGCAAAGAGAAGTTGGTAAATTGAGAACAAAGTTCAGGACATGACGTTCCCGGAGCGTGAGTCCCTCGCTGCAGCGATCCAATTCATCGTAGGCCGCGCGATTTGCGTCAAGGAAGCCCTGGTAAGAGATCTCGGAATCCCAGCAGTCGATGGTGAAGTAGAAGTGAGAGCGGGAAGAATCCCGTAGGAGTTGAGTACCCCGAAAATGAGGTCGCGTTGGAATAGCCGGACCCAAGCGCCATCGGGCCTGTAGGCGTTTTCAAAGCATTCTTCACTTCCTGGCTTGACTTCGAACTCCCAGAGGATTACAAACATAGATGTCCCATCTTCTGCTCTCGCTAAGCAGCATTCCAGAATAACTTCAAAGGGGAAGACTGGTGTGCTGGGCGTTTGAAGCGTTCCGATTGGATACATCTCGGGAATAGACTCGTTTTAACCCAGTCGTGTAAAAAGTTGCAGTTACAGTCCGTTGCGACTGACGGACGGAGGCGTTTGTGGATCGCAAGTACGGTCACCGCGGCTATCGTGATGCCGAAAAGCAGGAAAAACACGAAAAGAAGGACAGGGAGCGCAAGCCACCGCAGGGCGGGCCGCGAGGCGCTACGGACCACTTGGGCCCGCGGACGCCGAGGATGGTCGGCACGGTAACGCGAGCGCGCTGCTCGAATTGCGGCGCGGTGCTTGTGGCCGGGTTCGACGTCAAGGGAAAATGTCCGAAGTGCAATTTCGAGTTGCATTGCTGCAAGCAGTGCCGGTATTTCGATAGCGGTGCGCAATTCGAGTGCACCCAGCCGATTCCAGTGCGAATTTCTCCGAAGGACACCAAGAACGACTGCACATTTTACGAGTTCCGGACAACGGTTGAGAAGGATACCGCCCCCACGTCCTACATGCAGCCCGCTCAGGTACCCGTCGAAGCGCCTGCGCCCGCGCGGCCACTCGATGCGCGGCAGGCGTTCGAGAATCTATTCAAAAAGTAAATTCAATTCGCCTAAAACTGAAATCGAAGAGGGATTCCTCACTTCGCGGACTCCGTTCGGAATGAGAAATAAGGATTGAGTTGAGAGTAGCCGGTGGCGCGAAAGAATCCACTTTCGTATGTCGGGATTATTTTCTTGGTGGTGGGGAGCCCATGGGGAAAAGTGTAGGCTCAGCCGGCATTTCGCTAGCGATCTGTTCCAGTTGGGGATAGTGCTGTCGGAGAGGCTCGGGCACTTTTATTTTCGTACCCTTCAAAATACTGATGAGCTGCAGGGCGTTGACAACGGCTTTGCCCTGGTAGTGATTGTTGGTGACGACGAATGTGTCGCGTGTGTGGGTGTTGATGGAGCGAATGCGGGAGACCCAGGGATCGAGTTCTTCGCTGGAGTAGAGGTAGTTGTAGCGCTCGTGTGCTGGAGCGGCAGGATCATCGCTGAACCAGGTGTCATAACGACGACCATGGAGGCGCACGTAGCCGACCAGCGATGTGGCTTCCGCCGAAGGCTCAAGCGACCGGCCAATGATGGGTTGGTCGATGTTACAGAAGCCGGCTTGGTGCTCGTGGAGAAGAGCTAGGGTTTCCTGCGTTTGCCAGGAGGAGTGGCGCAATTCGACGACGAGCGGGTAATCAGCAAAGCGATGCAGCACCGCGGTGAGATAGGCGACTGTTTCGCGCGTGCAATGGAAGGAAAATGGGAATTGCAGGAGGACAGCGCCGAGTCTTTCCGCCTTGCGCAGAACGTCGAAACCGGCGCGGACTGCGCGCTCGTCCTCTTTGGTGGCGGAAGGATCGTGGCTGAACTTTTGCCAAAGTTTGGCAGTGAAAAGAAAAGCAGGATTTGTGGCCACGCGTTCGACCCATAGTGCTGCGTGGTCCGGGCGCAGGGGCTGGTAGAAGGAAGTGTTGATCTCGATGGTATCGAAGAACCCGGCAAGGTAGGCGGCCTCATGGAAGCCCTTTGGGCGATGAGAAGGATAGACGTAGCCGGACCAGTCGGAGTAGGACCAGCCAGCTGGCCCGATGCGGAGCCGGTGCTGGGAATGCGGCTTGGCGGGCGTGGACTTTTTCATCGGGTGCGAGGCTGGCTCGAAGAGGCCGCTGCGCAGGCCCAGTTAGCGTAAGGACTCCGAGGTTTACTGTCAATGCGCGGCGGGATTGCGCGGAGCGGGCCAGAATGCTAGGGTGAAAATGTCATGCAGTGCATAAGAACCACTGCGTCGAGTTCCTGCCTGAATTCGCATCATATATACAGGTGCAACCATGAACGTTTCAATCAGCTACAAGCACGTCGATGCGCAACAAGTTGTGGCTATGGAAGTCATGCGTCGTTTGGACAAATTGGGCCGGCTCCTGAAGAGTTATCAGCCGGACCTGGTTCAGATCAAAGGTGTTTTTTCAAGGAATCAGAGGACCGACGAGCAGTCCTTGGCGCTGACGCTTTCGCTGCCAACGGGGACACTGCGCGCCACTGGGAATGGAAAGAACGTTCTGGCGGGGTGCAAAAAAGCGTTCAGCGAAATTGAACTGCAGATCAAAAGGCACCAATCTCTGCTGAGGCGCGAGCACGAATGGAAGCGCCGGCGGCCCCTTCGCGACTAAGTCGGCAAAGAAATTTGGGGCCCTGTGGGCAGAGCGAGTGCCCTTGTCATCGCAGCGTTTTGTGGATTTTTGGGATTTTCGGCGCGGGCGAGACGCGGACTTTTCCTGTAGAATAAAAGTTTGTATCTATAGGGGCGTAGCTCAGTGGTAGAGCAGCGGCCTTTTAATCCATCCTGACGTCACGCCCGCTTGCGCCTAGATATGCCAACACACGCCAGTTCAACGAGATGAGAGTTCGAGCACTGCCACGACGCGTCTCGTTGTGCCCGGAATTGCAAAACGAAGTGACCCCAGAAGTGACACCGGAACGCACTCAGACAGCCTCTCCTGGGCGATTGGGATTCTGATTTTGGAGTCACAGATGAGTCTGACCATTGAGTCCGAACGCATCTTTTGACTCCCTCTTGTAATTTCACTTCGACGGAGAGCCAACCATTGATCAAGGTGGCAGCTAACGATAGCTTGAGGTCTGAGTGTCTCGCCGGCTACTCGGAGTTGACGCGATATTCGTAAATACAAGCGCGTTATCGGTACTGACGGCGTCGCCGAGAATAGTGTGCGATTCCGTGGTACATTGGCAGCCATTGATGATGTCCTTCTCTTCTGAATGTGGAAGATAAGTCTCGATCACGCAATCGCTGCGTTGTGGCCAAACAAGGCTTATGATTCTGCTTGTGGCCATGCGCCGGCAAGCCAGACACAAGGGAACACTCACCGATGGACATGCGCGTGCTGTCGCACGGAGCCCGCGCCGTGTCCTTATCGTTGCTGTACCACCAGTCAGGACGCTTGACCTGTTCGGTCCTGTCGAAGTGTTCGGCGACGCGAATTGGCTGCATGGCGGAGATCTGTCCTACGAAGTCAACATCATTTCGTCGGGGCCGGAACGCGTTGTGCAAAGTCACTTGGGAACACCGCTGAATACTGATCAGACGTATCGAGAATGCCGTGGGCCGATCGATACATTGCTGGTAGCGGGATACGACCGTCGTCAAGAGATGAGGTTTGAGCAGGATTTTCTGAACTGGCTTAGAGAACACAGCGGAAGGAGCAGGCGCTTCGGTTCGGTTTGTACGGGCGCTTTTGTGCTGGCTGCCGCTGGGTTGCTCGATGGCCGGCGCGCGACCACTCACTGGAACTGGTGCGACGATCTCGCGCGAGAATACCCGTTAGTCACCGTGGACCCGGACCCCATCTATGTCCGTGACGGCAACTGTTACACATCGGCCGGAGTCACCGCCGGTATCGATCTGGCACTTGCGTTGGTGGAAGAAGATCTAGGCAGACCGGTTGCCCTCAAAATTGCACAAATCATGGTCGTGTTTCTGCGGCGCTCTGGCGGCCAATCGCAGTTCAGCACGACTCTTGCGGCGCAAACCCGTGCGACCTGCTTGCCTGGCTTCCGGACAACATCCGGGGCGAACTCACGGTCGACAGTCTCGCACGACGTGCGGCCATGAGTCCGCGCAACTTCGCTCGTTTGTTTCAACAAGACGTGGGCAAAACGCCAGCGAGGCGACGCCATGGGTGTCATTGACCTCGATCCGAGTTCCTCTGAATATGGGCGGCTCGTCGGGCAAACGGACTTTCCACGCGGCGATAATGAGCTGCACCACTTCGGATGGAATGCCTGCAGTGCGTGTCTTTGTCCGCAGACCCCCCATCCACACATGGAGCGTCGCTACCTGATCGTACCGGGCATCGGATCTTCGCGGATCCACATCCTGCATACCAAGCCGAATCCCAAGCAGCCGAAGATCGTGAAGGTGATCGAGCCCGAAGAGTTCATCAAGAAGACCGGCTACACGTCGCCCCATACAATTCATTGCGGGCCAGACTGCATCTATGGAAGCGCACTCGGATCGGCGAGCGGAGACGGCCCCGGTGGTATTTTCCTGATGGACGCGAACACATTTGAGCTTAAGGGCCAGGGGGAACAGGATCGAGGCCCGCAGCAGCTGGCATACGATTTCTGGTGGCACCTGGGACACGACACGATGATTACTTCCGGATTGCCCATTATTACCGGCCACAATCTACTGCAAGCTCTTGCGGTTCCCGTGTAGATTAGGGCGTACATGCCACCAGGGTTTGCTGTGCCCAGCAACCAGGAAGCAATGATAAGGTGCCATCCTGTCGTCGCGTATATTGTGCTGACCTTCTTGATCTCCTGGACGGGTGCACTTGCCGTGGCTGCGCCGCATCTCGTCCGCGGCGAGCCCTTGCCGAAGATGACCGGCATTCTGATGTTTCCGGCCATGCTTTTCGGCCCCAGTTTTGCTGGCGTTGTGTTGACGAGGATCATAGACGGAAAAAGCGGTCTACGGGTCCTGTTCTCCCAAACGTTTCGAGCGTGGGTTCCGCCGAGATGGTACGCGGTGCTACTCCTTCCACCAGTTCTGGTCCTAACCGTTCTCCTCTTTCTAGAGAGATTCGTCTCCCCGGTTTACGCTCCTAACCGCTTTTTCATGGGCATCCTATTTGGGATTCCGGCTGGTTTCTTGGAAGAAATTGGCTGGATGGGCTATGCATTCCCGAAAATGCGTTCCGAGAGCAATGGGCTGGCCGCGAGCATCCTACTCGGGCTGTTGTGGGCCCTTTGGCACCTACCTGTTATCGACTATCTTGGCACCGCCACTCCACATGGTGCCTATTGGCTGCCATTTTTTCTTGCGTTCAGCTTGGCCATGACGGCCATGCGAGTGCTGATCGCGTGGATTTATACGAACACGAAAAGCGTGTTGTTAGCGCAGCTCATGCATGTAAGCTCGACGGGCTCCCTTGTCCTTTTCAGCGCAGCACGCGTGACAGCCCCGCAAGAAGCGATGTGGTATGCCCTGTACGGAACTGCTCTGTGGGTTGTTGTAGGAATCGTCGTTAAAACATTCGGCAGACGGCTGGGGCGCCGCGCGGTCTAGGAGCACAATTAGATTGACTTTCGGCGGTTCGGCCGCATTCCAGCACCTTGGGCGAGATTCTGGGCAAATCGTCTGCAGCCTTTCCCCTACCGGATTATGGAAGGTTAGCCCGTCACCCGCCCTCAATCGAGGGCCAGC
Organism: Candidatus Acidiferrum sp.; assembly: GCA_049686315.1. Classification (GTDB taxonomy): domain Bacteria; phylum Acidobacteriota; class Terriglobia; order Acidiferrales; family UBA7541; genus Acidiferrum. The sequence goes on from JBAVHY010000502.1 coordinate 29,508, forward strand.
AAGCACGGACATAGCTTCCAATTCCGACAAGCCGACATCGCAACACTCATTGGACGAAAACCGTGTATATTCTGTTCCGCTGTAATGCCTCGCGTCGCACCCGATTCAGTTCGAAAGGAGATCCTCATGAGCGCATCCACAGGCACGACCTCCTCCGCCAGCGTCTACACAAACCCCGCGTTCTGGGAGCGCTTGTGGCGGACAGCCGGCATCCAATCCGTCCTCTGCTTCATAGTTGCGTACATCGTCTACGGCCATCAGCCACACGTCGGCGCATCGGCCGACACACTGGCAGCCTTCTACGACGGCGATCGCGTGCGGATTCTGATCGCGGCCGTGTTTTACGGCTTGGCTGTCCTCAATCTCATGTGGTTCGCGGGGGCGCTCAGGACCACCCTGGCGGATGCGGGACAAGACGGTTGGGGCGCGGCGGCGACCGCCTCCAGTGCCGCCCTCGGAGCGCTTTTCCTCTTGCTCATCGCGGTGGTCGCAGCCCTCGCGTACTCCATCGCCGGCTCGGGAAATCACATGCTCACATCGGGCCTGAACGACTTCGTATGGGCAGGCTTCGTGTTGACCTCGTTCCCGCGCTCGATGCTTATCATGGCCGCGGCGTTTGGGCTCTGGCGGGCTCGTTTGCTCTCGAACGCGCTCTTCGCGGCCGGGGTCGCTGCCGTCGTGCTCGTCTTGCTAGGCGGCACCACTTGGCTGAGCGGCGGATTCTGGGCACCGGACGGCGTCTATTCGCGCTTCGTCTCGCCCGCCATTGGCCTGGTGTGGGGCGTGGTCGTGAGCGGGGTGCTCTTGACCCGAAGTCCTGCTACACGTGCTGGATGGTGAGGCCGACGCTGGCCCGCGATCAAGCTAGTAAGCGGAGCCGAAGGAGTTTAGGAGGAAACAAATATGGCAAATCCCATTCTGGTCACCGGCGCGGCGGGCCGCGTCGGCGCGGTAGGGCGCACGGTCACCGAACTGCTGTTGAAGCAAGGCAAAGCGGTGCGTGCGATGGTGCGAAATGAAGACGAACGCGCGCAGGCGCTGCGCGACATGGGTGCGGAGGTTGTGGTCGGCAATCTGCTCGATCTCGATTCCCTGCATAGGGTGATTGCCGGCTGCCAGACGATGTACTTCGGCATGTCGATTTCGGATGCCTACCTGGCCGCCACGGTCAATGCGGCGGCGGTGGCGAAGCATCACGGCGTGAA
>JBAVHY010000503.1:0-2366 GCA_049686315.1 Candidatus Acidiferrum sp.
GGGCAGGGATCGTTCCGACCAATCTTAGGAAGGCTTCGCCGCGCCTCAGGTCTGAGGGTGTGCCTGCGTTGGCTTCTCGCTGCCCCCTGAGATACTTGAAAGACCGTCTCATCGCCAAGGTCATTTCATCGTTCTGACGTACTTCACGATGGCGTGGATATCTGCTTCCGTCAGGCCCATGTACAGAAATGCGTGCTCATACTCCTTATGCTTTGTGCCCTTGGCGATTGTCTCGTACAATTCTGCGTCCGACATGGAGCGGATTTGCTTTGAGCGCAGGTCGACAACATGCATTTTCTTTTGGGCGTCGGTCTTACCAGCGCCATCGGTACCGTGACATGCCGCACATTTTTCCTTGTAGTTAGCGGTGGCGTCGTGCGCCTGCGCCCGTGCGAGTATCGGCACAACACAGAGAAACAGGAAAAAGCTAAGAGCAAAGGTGACGAACCGAGCCAGAGCTTTCTGCATTCAGTCCTCCTGTGCAGACTGGCGGAACGGCGATCCAGAGAGTGAACCAGCAGGACTTCCCTCTTGAGCCCCAAAATCGCCCGCATGCTACAGCCAACCTGCCCCCACATGTGAAGTACCTGATGTGACGACGAACCTAATGTGAATCGGAGTCGCGATTGCCATTCTCATCGCCACTAGCCTCAATTGCAAGAGCGCGGCCCCTACACCGCGTCTTACGATCCAGCTTACTTCTCCGCTCGCACCGGGCGTGCCACTCCGCCTCAGTTCACTGTCGCCCCGCCGCAACACTTCTTGTACTTCTTCCCCGAGCCGCAGGGGCACGGGTCGTTGCGCCCGATCTTTGGGATGCTTCGACGGGGTTCAGGTGCATCGACGCCGAGACTGCCTTCGCGATCTTTCCGAAAATACTCGTAGGCGTTCATCAACCCCGCTGCCATGAAAGCGATGACCTGCTCGCGCTTGTCCGGCGTAATCGGGTCGGGTCGCGTGTCCGGGTCTTCGTCGTGCTCGTGATAGAGCATCATCATCGGGGTCAGGGAGCCGCCATATTTCCCGTCGTTGATAAGCTCAGACCAACCGTCGTGCCGCATGTGCATCCCCCGCATGAACCCCCGCGCCCAGTCGTTGCCGTGAAGCTCGCCTTTCTCGTCCTCGAAGATAAGCGGAACATGGATTTCGCCCTTGTAGAGCGTTGAGGCAATCTTGTTCCAATGCCGCATCATTAGACCCAGAATCTCATTGGCTTCATTGAGACTGGCAAACTCCACCGCTTCCGACATGTCGCCCCCGAAAACCTCCCGGTTGTATTCGCTGGGCATCACGGGCTCGGGCCCGGCAATGAGCGCGGAGAAGAACCCGTCCAATTCTTCAAGGTTCATCGCCTTTCCGCCCTTGCAGCTTTTGAGCAAATCGCCGAGGCGGTCGAGTTCGGCGTCGGTCAGAGGATCGGGTTGAGGAAACGGCTTCATTCCAAGTTGGGGGAAGTGTCCACCGTACCATCCTTCAGGTTGCCAGTTCGATGCGGGCGTAACGGAAATCCTGTTGAGCCTTTGGCGGGTCTGTCAATCTCCATAAATCAAGAACTCCAACGATGCATGCGCTCATTGAGGGGTTTTAAGCGGTATCGTGATTTAAGCGCCAACTATCAAGAGCGCGGGGCGAATATTTCACTCTGTCCGGCTGCGGAAATCAAGGGTAAGTGCGACCGTGCCGTTTCGTTCGTCCAATACATGCTGCTGGACCTTCGGATCGTTCACGTCAGCGCCGGGTAGATGTTTTCGTAGGAACAAGTTAATAAGGCGCTGGTTATAGACCCGACCCCGTGTGAGAGGCAAATCATTCAATTCCTGCGGATCAGCGCCGAGTATGCCGATGCTGCTGACGTAGAATTTCTTGCCCTCATCCACATCGATTTCAAGAAAGCCTAGCTTCCTCTCGTCGTCGAACGTGGTGGAGGGAACCCCCGTGAAGTTGATGTATCCCAGTTCTCCGTAGGCATAGCGCAGATTTTCGAGGCCCTTCGCAATCGCCATGCGATCCAGAATGCTGCGATCTTTGAGCGGGAACAGGTCGCGCAGAGCCTTTGGGTCACTGATAGCATGGTTCCCTTTGAACGTGATTTGCCCCAAACGGTATCGCGGACCTGCGTCAATATCGAATGTGACGGCAAATTGATGAGTGCTGTTATTGTCCCGCAGTTGTTGGGTTGAAGCCGTCACTGCCGACTTGAAGTAGCCCTTATCCAGAAGACACTTCGTTTCTACGGCCCCAACGAAATAATCAATCCAATCCGTACCCACATAAACTTGGGATTTCAAATCGCTTGCGCATTTCTTCAAATCCACGCCATCCAACCGCGTGTCCCCTTTGAAGCGAACATCCTGAAGATGAATGCC
>JBAVHY010000504.1:0-4116 GCA_049686315.1 Candidatus Acidiferrum sp.
GCAGCAGCCGATAGCTTAGCGAAACATCCTGGCGAAATAACATCGCGGCGGTGGAAGGGCGTGTGATGGGCTTCACGCATGCGGAAAGTGGCCGAATCCTGGCGGAACTGTGGAGGCTGCCTGCGGAAGTATCGCAAGTAATCGAATTCCATCATCGGCCGCAGGAGCAGAAAACCAATAATGAATGCACAATACTCGTGCAAGTAGCTGATCAGCTGTGCTGGAAATCGGGACTTGGCTACGGCTATTCACTGGCGGAACACGCAACCCTCTCGCCGGAAGATATCTGGCAGTTCCTCAGTCAGAGATTTGCAAAAGCACAGTACTCCCGATACGAGGATTACGCCCCCGTCTTGGAATCCAACCTGGCGGCGGCACGGGAACTGGCGGACCATGTCTTCGGAAAGACGCCCTTGCCCGCGTGAACGGCCCTGTTCGCCTTTGCGGGAGCCTTACGACATTGCCGTTCAGTCGTTAAAAACGTTCGCGCGCAACGTATACGAACTTAGAACTTTCATATAGTTTCCGCGCTCGAAGGCAGATGGATCCGGCACGGCCCCGTGGCTCATGCTGCCGCACATCTGTTGGACCGATTTGTATTCGTGTTCCTCCAACCATCGATCCAACTCCGACAGAACGTGCGCCGCGTGGTGCACGCCATTGCGCAACAGCGCCGACGTCATGAAGGCAACTTTTGCGCCTGCCAGGATGCACTTGATAACATCTCGCGAGCTGTGCACTCCCCCGGTGACACCAAGGTCGGCTCGCACATGTCCATAGAGGATAGCCGTCCAGTGCAATCGTAAGAGCAAGTCCTCGGGCCGGCTCAACGTCAGGCTCGGCGACACCTCCAGCTGTTCGATATCAAAATCCGGCTGGTAGAAGCGGTTAAACAACACAATCCCATCGGCACGCGCTTCGTCGAGCCGAATACCCATATTCGCCGGCGCGCTGAAGAATGGAGAAAGTTTCACGGCCAAGGGGATGCGAATTCTGCGTTTTAAGTGCCGCACCAGCTCAACGTAGCTTTGTTCGATTTCGCTGCCGCTAACCGCGGGATCGGTGGGGATAGCGTAGATATTCAGTTCTATCGCATCCGCGCCTGCCTCCTCCATAAGCTGAGCGTACTGCAGCCATCCACCGCTCGACACTCCGTTGAGGCTGGCGATGACCGGGATCCTCACGCTCTCCTTGGCATGGCGAATCAATTCCAGATAACCATCGGGTCCGAGATTGTAAGTCTGCAGATCGGGAAAGAAGTTGGCCGATTCCGGAAAGCTATCCGAGCCGCGGGCGAGATCGGAATCCACGCTTAAGCTCTCAAGTTCCAGTTGCTCTTCGAAAAGAGAGGGCAACACTACCGCCGCCAGGTTGTGGTCTTCCAGCCGTTTGATGTTATCCACGGATTCGCAAAGTGGAGAAGCAGAAGCCAGCAACGGCGATTTCAGGTTCAGCCCGAGATATTTCGTTGAGAGGTCGCTCATTCCTCTTCACCTCCCTTTTTCACAGGCTCGGGCGCGGACTCCGGCTCTTCTGGAGCGATGTGAGGCGTCTCTGAACGCCCGGGCATGGCAGCACGGTTGGAATAGACGCGCCATTGACGTTCCACATCATCCTGCGCGGCCTTTAACAATTCGCGAGCGGCCTCGGGGCCGCTGCGAACCAGCATAGTGTAGCGCGCTTCCTGGTAAGCGTATTGCTTCAGTGGAATGCTGGGGGCCTTGGAATCGAGCAGGAACGGATTCTTCCCTTCCAGGCGAAGCGCGGGATTGTAGCGCATCAACGGCCAATACCCGCTAAGCACGGCCCTCTTCTGCTGGTCCAAACCCATGGACATGTCATATCCGTGAGCAATGCAATGGCTGTAAGCAATGATCAGCGACGGACCGTCGTGCGCTTCTGCCTCCAGGAATGCCTTTACCGTGTGCGTGTCGCTGGAACCCATCGCCACACGGGCGACATAGACATACCCATAACTCACCGCTTCCATCGCCAGATCTTTTTTTGCAGTGTGTTTTCCGCCGGTGGCAAATTTTGCCACCGCGCCACGGGGCGTGGCCTTGGACATTTGCCCCCCGGTGTTCGAGTACACTTCCGTGTCTAGAACCAGCACATTTACGTTACGGCCAGAGCCGAGCACGTGATCGAGCCCTCCGAAGCCGATGTCGTAGGCCCAGCCATCGCCTCCCACCAACCAAACGCTCTTTCGCACCAGAGTGTCCGCCACCGCTTGCAAGGCCAAAGCTTCCGGCACTTGCAACGCCGCCAACTTCTTCTTCAGCTCGACAACGCGTCGGCGCTGTTCCTCAATCCCCAACTCTTTCGATTGATCCGCTTCGAGTAGTCCTTTCACGAGAACATCGCCGAGCGGCCCATTCAGACGCGTCAGCAACTCTCGAGCGTAGTGGTTCTGTTCGTCCACTGCCAGGCGCATTCCGAGCCCAAACTCGGCGTTGTCTTCAAACAGTGAGTTGGACCACGTTGGGCCACGGCCTTCCTTGTTCTTCGTGTACGGAGTCGTCGGCAGGTTGCCGCCGTAAATGGAAGAACAACCTGTGGCGTTGGCGATCATGAGCCGGTCGCCAAATAATTGTGTCAACAGCTTAAGGTAGGGCGTCTCACCGCAACCCGCGCAGGCGCCGGAAAATTCAAACAAAGGCTCCAAGAGTTGTGAATCCTTCACTTGGGTGTGCGACAACCGGTTGCGATCAAACTCCGGCAGCGACAAGAAGTATTCCCAGTTCACGCTCTCAGGCTGGCGCAGCGGGTCCTGCGGCTCCATGTTGATGGCCTTGTGTTTCACCTCGGTCTTGCTCTTCGCGGGGCATACTTCCACGCATAGTTTGCAACCCGTGCAATCTTCGGGGGCCACCTGAAGCGTGTAGCGCAGCGTCTCAAATTCGCGCCAGCGAGGCTTTGCCGACTTGAAGGTATCCGGCTTGTTGTTCAGCAGAGATGAGTCGTACACTTTCGCGCGAATCACGGCGTGCGGGCACACCAGCACGCACTTGCCGCATTGAATGCACAAATCCACATCCCACACGGGGATTTCCTTGGCGATATTGCGCTTCTCCCACATCGCTGTGCCTGTGGCAAAGGTCCCATCGATCGGCATGGCGCTGACCGGAAGCTCGTCGCCATTTCCGGTGATGATTGTTCCAAGGACATCGCGCACAAATTGAGGCGCCCGCGGTGAAACTGCCGGAAGCATGTCAAACGTGGCGGTAATTTTGCCGGGCACCTTCACTTCATGCAGGTGTGCCAGCGCCTGGTCCACTGCCGCGAAGTTTTTCTGCACCACGGCTTCGCCACGCTTTCCATAAGTATCCGAAATGGCCTTCTTGATGGCGGCGATGGCTTCCTCGCGCGGCAAGACCCCGCTAATCGCGAAGAAGCAAGTCTGCATGATGGTGTTGATGCGGCTGCCCATGCCCGCCGCGCGCGCCACGGTGTAGCCATCAATCACATAGAAACGCAGCTTCTTCTTGATAATCGTTTCCTGTACCTGCCGTGGGATGTGCTGCCAGATCTCCTCCGGGCCGAACGGAGCGTTCAGAAGGAAGGTGGCGCCGGGCTCGGCGGCGGCGAGAACGTCAATGCGATCCAGGAACTGGAACTGGTGACAGGCCACGAAATTGGCCTTGGTGATCAGATAAGTCGAGCGGATCGGGTCCGGCCCAAAGCGCAAGTGCGATACGGTTATGGCGCCGGCCTTCTTAGAGTCGTACACAAAGTAGCCCTGCGCGAAATTGTTGGTTCCCTTCCCAATGATCTTGATGGAATTCTTGTTGGCCCCTACAGTTCCGTCGGAGCCCAAGCCATAGAAGAGCGCGCGCACCGTGCGAGGATCTTCGGTAGAGAAATCCGCGTTGTAGGAAAGGCTGGTTTGCGTGACGTCATCCACTATGCCGACCGTGAAGTGATTCTTCGGCTCGGGCTTCTTCAATTCGTCGAAGACCGCCTTAACCATCGCCGGTGTGAACTCCTTCGACGAGAGGCCGTACCTTCCACCGATAATCCGCGGAATGCCCGCGCTGGGTTTTGCCGAGTAACGCTCCATGTACGCGGTCAAAACATCCTGGTACATCGGCTCGCCGAGCGCGCCCGGCTCCTTGG
>JBAVHY010000505.1:0-7449 GCA_049686315.1 Candidatus Acidiferrum sp.
CCCGTCGGTTGCGGCTCGGGCTCCGGAACCACTGGGGCGATCGGTTCTTTCTCCAGCGCCTGCTCAAGCACCTCATCGAGCGTGCGCACATAGGAGATCGTCAGGTCGCCCAGAATCTCCGGCGGAAGATCGGCCACGGCGTTGGGTTCGTTGTCCGCGGGCAGCAGGACATGTTTGATTCCCGCACGCTTGGCGCCCAGGACTTTTTCCTTCACGCCGCCGATGGGCAAGACCACTCCGGAGAGCGTCATTTCCCCGGTCATGGCCAGGCGGTTCTTTATCGGACGGTTGGTCAACAAGCTCACCAGGGCCGTTACCATCGCTGCACCGGCGGACGGTCCATCCTTCGGTACCGCCCCGGAAGGCACATGGATGTGAATGTCCTGTTTGCGGAAGAAGTCCGGATCGATGCCGTAACGCTCCGCATTGGCGCGGGTCCAAGTAAGCGCCGCGGTCATGGATTCCTGCATGACTTCGCCGAGGTGCCCGGTCATGGTGAACTGCTTGCCACCGCGCATGCGGCTGGCTTCGATAAACACGATATCTCCGCCTACCGGAGTCCAAACAAGACCCACTGCGACGCCCGGCCTCTTGACCCGCTCTTCTACTTCCTTCTCCGTGCGGAACTTCGGCACGCCCAGGAATTCGCGCACGACTTCCGGAGTGACGATCATCTTCTCCGACTTGCCTTCCGCCATGCGCCGGGCTTGTTTGCGAACCAGGGTAGCGATTTCGCGCTCCAAGCTGCGCACGCCGGCTTCGCGGGTATAACTGTGGATGATTTCCTGCAGCCCTTCTTCCGTGAATTCCAGTTGTTCGCCTTCCTTGATCCCGTGCTCTGTCGTTTGCTTGGGGATCAGGTACTTGCGCGCGATGTGGATCTTCTCCTCACCGGTGTAACCGGGGAGTTCGATAATCTCCATGCGATCAAGCAGCGGGCCGGGGATGGGATCCATCCAGTTGGCCGTGGCGATGAAGATGATCTTCGACAGGTCGAACGGCGCATCAAGATAGTGATCCCGGAAATTGGCATTTTGCTCGGGGTCGAGAACTTCCATGAGCGCCGCGGATGGATCGCCGCGGAAATCACGGCCGAGTTTGTCGACCTCGTCCAGCATGCACACCGGGTCGTTGGTTTCGGCGCGCTTCAGGCCCTGAATAATCTGGCCGGGTAGTGCGCCGATATAGGTGCGGCGATGGCCGCGAATTTCCGCCTCATCGTGCATGCCGCCAAGAGAAATGCGCACGAACTTGCGGCCCAACGCGCGCGCGATGGACTTCCCGAGAGACGTCTTGCCGACGCCTGGTGGCCCAACGAAGCACAGGATCGGACCCTTCATGCCCGGCTGCAGTTTCTTCACGGCAAGGTAGTCGAGAATCCTTTCCTTCACCTTCTGCAGGTCATAGTGATCTTCGTCGAGGATTTCGTGCGCCTTCAGGATATCGATGTCCGTGCTGCCAGAGGATTTTGACCACGGCAGGGAGGTCATCCATTCCAGGTAGGTGCGCGAAACCATGTACTCCGCGGAAGCAGGGGTCATTTTCGACAACCGCTTCAGCTCGCGTTCACATTCCTTCTTGGCTTCCGCGGGCATGCCGGCTTGTTCGACCTTCGTGCGCAGTTCCTCGATTTCCGCCTGCGCGTCGTCCATTTCCCCCAGTTCCTTCTGAATAGCCTTCATTTGTTCGCGGAGCAGGTACTCGCGCTGATTCTGACTGACCTGTTCCTGGACTTGCTCGTTGATCTTGCTGCGGAGTTCGAGAACCTCCAATTCCTTAGAAAGCTCCCGAATCAAGAGCTCCAGACGCTTGCGGACATTCGCCGTTTCCAGCAACTCCTGCCGCAAAAGCGTGGAGAGGCTGGGCAGAGTACCGGCTATGAAATCGGACAGCCGAGACGGGTCGTCAATGTTCATCGCCACGTTCTGCAGGTCGTCCGAGAGTTGCGGCGAGTGACTCACGACATCGCGAAACAGATCCTGAGCATTGCGTTCCAGTGCTTCGAGTTCGTTATCCTGTTCCCCGATGATGTCCGGTTCCGAGACGACGCTGGCACGCAGAAATGGACGCAATCCCAGCAACTCCGCAATGCGAATTCTCTGCAGTCCTTCCATGAACACGACGACGTTGCCGTTTGGCATTTTCACGGTCTTGTGGACCTTTGCCAGCGTGCCTACCTTATGCAGGTCCGCCGCAGCGGGATCTTCCACCCGAGGGTCGAGTTGCGCGACAACGCCAAGCAGCTTTTCCTCGCCCGTCAAGGAATTGACGAGGGCCAGAGAGCTTTCACGCCCGACCGTCAGCGGCAGTACCGCGCCGGGAAACAGGACCGTGTCGCGGACGGGCAAGATCGGCAGTGTTTCTGGCAACAAATGTTTTTTGTCAGCCATAAATTCCCCTTACGTTCGGCGGCGAGCAGCGCCGCCTTGTGACATTAGATGCAGGAGGGCGAGAAAAGGTGCCCGAACCTGCAATCATCATGAGCAAAAAGCTTTAGTATGAGCGACTCATATTATACCAAGGTCTTTGAGAATCACAAGCCTTTGTCTAAACTATAGTAGACACGTTGCTTAGAAGCAACCGCCCGACCCACGCTGCTACCCCACCCTCCCTTTATCGGCCACCTGCCCTATCGGGATAGTTGCTTCTGACAAACTTCCTAGCTTCCTCCTTGGTCGTAAGTGTTCCTTCCAGTTGGGCGTCCTCCAAGGCCCTGAGGATGGTCTGGAATTCCGGTCCGGGAAGATAACCCATCTCATTTAGATCGTCCCCTGTCAATAATCTTGTAGGCTTAATCTGGTCCAGGGGTGTTTCCGCAAGTAAGGCACGAACCATGTTGTAGGCGTCCAGGCGGCCGTGGCTCGCCAGACAATCCAGGCGGTGCAGCTCGAGATGTTCGTCAAAGAGGGGAAGGCGCACGAAGCGTTTCAGTGTCGATTTGCGCATCTGAGTGACATCCTTGAATTTCATGTGGTTGGCCACCAATGCCTGAATCTGGTCCATTTCATCCTTTGAGAATTTCAGCCTCCTCGAAATCTCCCCAGCCATCTGGACACCCACTTCCACATGGCCATCGAAGCGGATGCGATCCCCGGTGAGGGATGCGGGGCGAAACGTCTGAGGCTTACCAACATCATGCAGCAACACACCCCAGGCGAGTGTACGCGCGCAGCCGGCCGGCAAGCCTTCGAGCATCAGCCGCGTGTGGATCCACACATCTCCTTCCGGGTGATATTCGGGCGGTTGCGGCACGCCTTTCATTGCCGGAATCTCCGGCAGAAGTTCCTGCAACAGGCGGGATTCGTCGAGCAACTCAAATCCGCGGCGAGCTGCTCCTTCAGTCAGCAACTTTGACAGTTCCTCACGGATGCGCTCGGCGGAGACGGCACGGATTTCCGGTGCCTGTTGTTGGATGGCGGCGAAAGTGTTCGGTTCGATGCTGTAACCGAAGCGAGCGGCAAAGCGAACCGCGCGCAGCATGCGCAATTTGTCTTCCGTGAACCGTTGCTGAGGGTCGCCGATGGCCCGGACGATGCTTGCCTTCAGGTCTGCTTGGCCACCCACGTAATCGAGGATCTCGCCGGAGTCGTGGCGCATCAGCAAGCCGTTGATGGTGAAATCGCGCCGGGCAACGTCCTCCTCGGGCCTGTTGGCGTAAATGACCTGATCCGGATGGCGCCCGTCGGAATAGCCAAGGTCTCTGCGAAAGGTGGCTACTTCAACTTTGCTTCCGTCGTGAGCTACGAGAACGACCCCGAACCGCGCGCCAACCGCAATGCTCTCCGGAAAAAGCTCCATAACGCGGTCCGGCGAAGCGTCGGTGGCCACGTCGTAATCGTCAGGCTCGCGGCCAAGCAGGACATCTCGCACACACCCGCCTACAAGGAAAGCCTGGAAGCCGTTCCGCTGAAGCGTTTCGCAAATCGAATTGGCAAGTTCCCGCGGATTCATCTTGTGATTATGCGCCAGCAACCGCCGATGACGCGCAGGAAATGAGATTGCGTCCGGGGCGGAGGAGTTACTTAGTCTGAAGGACAAGGCAGGTGATGTCGTCGGATTGGTGGGTGGCGCCAACAAAGTCCTCGACACTCTTCATGACAGTGCGGAGGGACTCTTCGGCGGAGAGCTTCGGCAAGCCGCGAATCACATTGAGCAATCGCGCGTCGGAAAACTCCTCACCCGCGGAGTTGAAAGCTTCCACCACCCCGTCGGTGAACAACACGAGCGTATCACCGGGCGCCAACTCAACGGATGCGGAGGGAAACTTCGCTTCGGAAGTAATGCCAAACGGCAAACTGGAGGATTCCAGGCGATCGATGCTCCCGTTCGTGCGCCGCAAGACCGGGAAATTGTGGCCGGCGTTCACGTAAACCAGATGACGAGCGGCGGGCTCATATTCAGCGATAACGGCGGTGGTGAATCGTTGGCCACCCAGGCTGTGCGCGCAGGCGTAGCGGTTCAAGCGTTCAGCAAGTTGCATGAGCGGCAGCCCCTCGGAGGCGAGTGTACGCAAGCTCGCCTGCAAAGTGGCCATGAGCAGCGCCGCCGGCACGCTCTTCCCAGCCACATCGGCCATCACCAGCATCAACTTGCCGCCAGTGGCGCCGTCGTTCAGTGGATAGAAAGCGTCGTAATAATCGCCGGCCACGGAATTCTGCGGACGCGTCCAGAATGCGGCTTCGGCGTCAGGAATCACGGGCGGCTCGGAAGGAACGAGCCAAGTCTGGATTTCGCGGGCGATCTCCAGGTCGCGCTTCATGATGACTTTATCGGCGAGTTCGAGGGAGAGAAGTAAGAGGAACAAAAGTGCGGCGAAAAATTCAAAGTTGATATCGGACTTGTTGTTGTCGACCTGGAAATGCATTCCCGAGAGGAATAGCAAGACCAGGGCAGTGAGGAGAAGCACACGGCGGGCGGGTGTGAGCTTGTTCATCATGGCCCAGAACAATTGGCCGGCGACACGGAAGGGGCGTTTCCAGGCGGGGAGTTTGTTGATTTGCTCCCAATCCACGTCTTTGCCGTAGAAGCTGTAGCTGGAGCGGGCGTCGGCGGCGAACTGGGACCAGAGATCGTCGAGGCGGCGGCCCTCGCTGACGCGCTGCCAAAAAGTTTGGACACGTTCCTTGGGAGTAGGACGAGATGCGCCAGACGTGGTCGTCGATGGGGCAGAAGAACTCATGGCTGGTCAGTATAGGACATTACCCATACGAGTGCAGTGACGAGAGAACAAAGCCGAGAGCTAGGGATCTTCTCGCCGAAGTGATCCGCCGAACTGCACGGAGCCAAAGCCAAACTTGTCGCGAAGCTGGTCCGTGGCTTTGGTGAGGCGGTCAAGCTTTTCGCGGCGGTCGGCCTCGAGGAGGTCGAGTTGCTTCGCACCGTGGCACAAGCCGGAAAGGGCCACGCCGAGGAGGCGCACTTTTCTTTTTGCGTCGCGGTGGCTGTGGAATAGTTCGAGAAATATCGCGTGAATGTCGGCGTCCAGATGCGCGGGCTCCTGCACCGTCTTCGAACGAGTGTAGGTCTGGAAGCCCGCGTAACGAATGGTGAGAGTCAGCGTGCGCGCGAAGAGGCCTGCTTCACGCAGGCGCTTGCATGCTTTTTGCGAAAGATGGCTCAAGAGAGACTCCATCTCCGCCACGTTGCCGGTGTCTTCCCCGAAAGTGTGATTGTGCGAAATGGACTTTGGCTCGGCATCAATGAGGAATTCATAGGCGTCGCCGCCGCGGGCTTTGCGGTAGAGCGCCGTGCCCCATTGGCCGAATACCTTTTCGAGCTTTTCCAGTTGGTGAGACGCAAGCTGTTCGACGGTTTCGATTCCCAGCGCGCGCAAGGCTCGTTCGGTAACTTCGCCGATCCCCGGAATTTTTCGAATGGGCAGGGGAGCCAGGAAACGCGCCTCCCTTCCCGGCGCGACCCAGACAAGTCCGCGGGGTTTGGCCTGGTCGGAAGCCACTTTTGCGACCAGACGCGTGGTGGCGAGCCCGCCGGAGCAGGGAAGTCCCGTGGAGCGCGTGATGGTGCGAAGGAGCTTGTCGGCCGCGGCGAGTGGCGGCCCGTGGAGACGCTCGGTGCCGCCGAGGTCGAGGTAGGCCTCATCGATCGAGACCATTTCAACGATCGGCGAAAACTTAGCCAAGATAGAAGCAACCCGGTCGCTCCATTCGGAATATTTCTCGTGATGCCCATCAAGGAAAACCGCATGGGGGCATAAACGGCCCGCGGTGCGCAAAGGCATGGCCGAATGGATGCCGTATTTCCGCGCCTCGTAGCTGGCAGCGGACACAACACCGCGCTGATCGGGCCGGCCGCCCACAACAACTGGTTTGCCTCGCAGATCCGGGCGCTCCAGCAACTCGACCGAAACGAAGAATGCGTCCATGTCTACATGAAGAATCGTGGAATGCGCGGGCACTTCCTGCTGTTCGATGGGATCGTGCTTGGCGCGGAATCGTGCCAGGTCCGGCATGGGATAAGCCTACGACTTTAACGGGAAGGCGACAACCGCTCGGCGGCGATGACACGGGGGATCCCGGCAAGGTCCTTGGCTACGCCAACATTGACCCAATCGGAGCGATCGAGCAGCGGCTCGACCGCCGGCAAGCTGCCGTGACCGAGTTCAAGCACCAGCAGGCCGCCCGGCTTCAAATGCTCGGCAGCCTGCGGAATAAGCACGCCGTAGAGTTCGTAGCCTTCCTCGCCGCCATAGAGAGCGATGCGCGGCTCGTGCTCGCGAATTTCGATGGGCAGCGATTCGGCGTCGCGCAGGCTGACATAGGGTGGATTACTGATAATGAGGTCGAATAGCCGTGACTCGTGACCTGTGGCTCGTGACTCGGCGAGCGCCTCGAGGAGATTCGACTGCAGGAATTGAATTCGCTCAGCGACTCCCAAACGTTCTGCATTGCGGCGCGCGACATCCAGAGCTGCTTTGGAAATATCGGTAGCATAGACGGTGGCGGCGGGAAGTTCCTTTGCCAGAGTGACGGCGATACAACCGGAACCCGTGCCGATATCCACGAGCGTGATATTGTCTCCGTTCAGGCGGGAGGAATGGCGCCCCGCACGAACCTCGCGCACAGCAAGGCGATCGAGTGCAACTTCGATGAGGTGCTCGGTTTCCGGCCGCGGAATCAGCACCTCGGGCGTGACTTCAAATTCCAAACCCCAGAATTCCTGTTTGCCTGTGAGATGCTGGGTAGGCACTCCAGAAGAGCGGCGAGCAATAAGCGCGAAGTAAGCTTCCGCCGTCTGTTCGGGGAGAATCTCTTCGGGATGCGAATAAAGCCAGGCGCGGTCGCGCCCGATGACGTGAAGTAGAAGCAGTTCCGCAGCGAGCGTGAAAGAAGGAACACCGGCCGCGCGCAACTGCTCAATGCCCTGTTTCAACAGGCTGCGAACCGAGCGATCTGTCGATACCAGACTCATCCGATCAAATGCTCTTTCTGG
>JBAVHY010000506.1:0-2131 GCA_049686315.1 Candidatus Acidiferrum sp.
GAGCAGGATACTTTGTTTTCTATGACTTAGGATTTTTTTCGTCACTACGTGCGCTGACCTGCCACGTTTTGACGGGCTGCATCACCTGGGCGGGAATGCCAAGCGTGGCGTAAATTTGGCGATGCTCAGGTTCAGGGGTAGTGGCTTTGCGGATGGTCAGGACGCGGCCATGACGATCTTCGGGCAGGACGATGGTGATGGCCTGATGGGTTCGGAGTTGATCGCGAATGGTTTCCCAGGAGGTGTGCACGCCGGCCTGCAAGAAGCGGTGCTCGATGGCGGCCAGCAGATGGTAAGCCAGCACGCAAAGAAAAATGTGGGTCTGGGTGCGGTTCTGCAGATGGTGAAAAATCGGCCGCTCCATCAGCGGACTCTTGATGTCGCGGAAGGCATCCTCCACCCGCGTGAGCAGGATGTAGGTGCGCCAGATTTCATCCGCGCTCAGATCCTGCCGATCCGTTTTGAGAACATAGCTGCCGTCGAGTTTCTTAGCGGTCACCTTTTTATCGGTAAGTTCGTTCCACGAGAGATTCTTTTGGACCGCGTCATAAGAGAGCTCGTAATAACGCGCCACGCGCGGATAGCGTTCTAACAGTCGACCGATCGCCTGCTGGATTTTGTTTTCCCTTTTCAGCCGGCCCTTGGCTACGCGTTGCTGCAATCGATTTAGATCCGCGATCAGTTTCGTTTCCTGCTTTTCTCGAATGGCCCGGTCCTTTTCTTCACGGCCTTCGCTGCGGCAGAGCAGGTAGACGATGTCGCCCTTCTGCTGGCGTTTGATTTCCACCCGCGTCTTCTTCTGAAACGGATTCCGCGGTGAGGGTATGCGGTGGACTTGTTCCCAGCCATCGTCGTTCTCCAACTCCTCGAGCCATTGGTTTCTCTCCGATTGCCGTCCCGCAACCAGGTAATGCAACTTGCGCTTGCGGATCTGCTCCAGGTTTTCCTCAAAGGCCATCCCGCGATCCACGATCACCGTGGCCCCAAGCTTTTTGCCCGTCCGTTTCTCCAGCGCATCCAGCATTTGATCCAGGCTGCGCCGGTCTTGCGTGTTGCCGTCGAAGATTTCGTGGGCTTTGGGGAAGCCATCACGATCCAGGACCAATCCCACCACCACTTGTTTGCAATCCGGACGCTTGTCCCGCGAGTATCCTCGCTTGGCTTGCGGGTTGGCCGTGGCTTGCCCTTCGAAGTACGTCGAGGTCAAGTCATACAGATAGATGGTGTCGTCCAGGTTGAACAGCGTCTTTTCCTTCTCCGCCAGCGCACGCTCGATGGCTTCACGGTTCGGATGCAGCCGGTCCAGATTGCGATACAGCGCCTCGTCCTCGAGCTCGGAAAAATCTTCCTGCAAGATATCTCCCAAAGCGGTGCGCCGAATCCAATCCGGCATGGCGTGTTCGGAGGAAGGACAGATCAAGCGGTTCAGCGTCATCACTTCCGTTAACCGGCAGGCACGTGTGGAAAGCCCGGCCTCCTGCAAAATCCGGTTCATCCCCAACTGGCCCCAGAGCTGGTGTCCGACATGTACCGGACCAGCTTCACGCGCTTGTTCGATCTGGACCTCGTCGGGTTCGACGGTGACCGTCGATCGGTCTCCGTCGGATCCGGTGCTCTTCTTTTTGTTGCGGGCTTTCTCCGCCCATTCTTGGATTTCGGTCGAAGAACCCGACAGGGACGCTTGTCCCCGCAACGCCGATTGGAGCTTGTGCGCCAGTCCCAGCCAGTCTTCGGCCGGAGCGGGTTCCAGACTTCCCAGAGAGCAAATCGTGCGCTGGCGCGGGCCTTTGGCGGTTTGCACGGATTCGACAAGAAGATGATTGGTGTACGTTTTGCCTTTGTACGTTCGCGTCGATTTTCGGAGGTACATTAGCCACTACATGTAGCATTCTCTCATCATTACGTCAAGATAAATTACAGTCACTTTAGTCACTATTCTGTCTAATTTATGCAATGCGTTGTGAAAACAAACCACTTCTCCAAGACGATCCCCGCTTTTTTCAGGACATCACCTCGACTGCCGTGGAAGTTGGGCTAACCAGCGATTAAACGGATAATTCTCGAATAGGGAAGGCGGGGGAAAGCGTGCTGAAAACGAACGGTTTACCGGTAGGATTCTGCACACAGTCTT
>JBAVHY010000507.1:0-23154 GCA_049686315.1 Candidatus Acidiferrum sp.
GCTCTGCACCAGGTACAAAGACTTATGCAGTTCCCCACGAGCACAACGGCAATTCGGCTTGCCACAGGTGCCGGAACGTTCCGAGAGAGTGCCTCGAAGAAACCATTGACCAGAAGAGTGCTGCGAAATCCGAGAGCGGAAGTTGCGCTCCGTAGCAGAGAGTTTGCTGCGGGTCAGAGGGTCGTTCATGCCTTATACCTATACTATGTACAAGATTAGATGGAAAGTCAAGAGCAAATAGGCAATGCGAATTTGCTCCTAACACAGCATAGGCTAAAACTTGAATAGAATCAGAGGGTTTGGTCGGTTAACAATCTTCGTTGCGGAACCGCTGCAAGAGGTTGGCGCTTGCGTAGCGGGGGGCGCGTGAATTCTTGCCATACCGCCCGAGGTTCGTTAGCGTCAAGGAGGCGGGGTTTCTCTCCACCCTGTCTAGAAAAGCGGGACTCATCTGGCGGAGGGGGAGACTGACTTGACCAATCCAATTGTTACGCTGACGACCGATTACGGCACCAATGACCATCTGGTGGGGGTGCTGAAGGGCGTCATCCTCAAAATCAATCCGGAAGTGACGATCATCGATATCACTCACGCGGTGACGCCGTACGACCTGCTCGACGGCGCGCTGGCGATTGCCTCGGCGTACCCGTACTTTCCCCCGCGCACGATTCACGTGGTGGTGGTCGATCCAGGCGTGGGCACGGAGCGGCGGCCGCTACTGGTGAGCGGGCAGAATCAATACTTCATTGCGCCGGATAACGGGGTGCTCTCCGGTGTCTATGAAAAAGAGCAGAACTTCACCGTGCGGCAGTTGACCAGCGAACACTATTTTCTCCAACCGGTGAGCCGAACTTTTCACGGGCGCGATATTTTTGCCCCGGCGGCGGGATGGCTCTCGAAACACTGGCAGCCGGCCAGCATGGGCGAAGAGATCAAGGAATTTAAGCGCTTCGCCATGCCAAGACCGAAGGAAGCGGACGGGCAGTTGAAGGGCGTGGTTTTGAAGGTGGATGGATTCGGCAATCTCATCACCAACTTCAGGACGGACGATTTGCCTCCCGAATCGCTGGAAAAAGGCAACGTGCAACTGCAGGTCGGCAATCATCCGGTGACGCGGCTGGTGCCCACGTTTGCAATCGGAAATGCGGGAGAAGCGGTGGCGTATGTGGGTTCGAGCGGATACGTTGAGATCGCGGTGAACAAGGGGAATGCGTCGAAGACGCTGGGAATCGGGCGCGGTACGCCAGTGCTGCTGACGAAGAGTTAGGGCGGAATTGTCATCAGAAAACCCCCAGAGCTGGCATAAAAGCCAGCGCTACAGCCACTCAATTGGAATTGTTCAGCGGGAATGTTCGAGTGCGGTCATTTGGGAGCGGGTGCGCGGGTCGAGCCAGTCGCGCCAGGCATCGCCGAGCAGATTAAATGCCAGGACGGCCAGCAGAACGGCAAGAACGGGAACACCACCATGTGCGGCGCGTTGAATAGATGGTTGCGCGCATCGTTGCGCATGGTGCCCCAACTGGGGATTGGCGCGAGGACGCCGAGTCCGAGGAAGCTCGTATGCCTCGCGCGTCTAGCGGGCAGTGGCTTTGCATTGCGACTGAAGACTTCGCTAGGCAGCGGCTGGCGCCGGTAGCTTGCGCCTGTGCCAGTAATCCAATGCCGCGAACAGAAGGACCGCAGGCACGCCAGCCAGTCCGCAAGCGATAAAGAAAATGCCGTAGGCGTGAATGAGGCCGTGCGTGGTGCTCAGGCTTTCGACCGCCGCCCCGGAAAATCCCTTTAAGATCTTTCCCAGCCAGGCATAGGTTGAACTCAAGAGCGCATACTGCGTGGCGGTGTATCCCAGACTGGTGAGACTGGACATGTACGCGATAAGCGCAACGCCGGCAAAGCTGATGCCGAAGTTGTCACCTGCCATGACGAGGGCGAAGAGAGGGATGCTCGTGCCGGCGAACGCGAGAGTGGCATACGCGGCAATCGCGGCTGCCTGCACAATGCCCCCGATGACGAGCGCACGCATGTAGCCAAGCTTCAGCGAGCAGAATCCGCCCGCTGCGATGCCTGCAAACGTAGCGATGAGTCCGATGGAGCCGCGCACCGCTCCGACCGTTTCCTTGGAAAGACCGATGTCATGGTAGTAGGGATTCGACATCGGACCCATGATGAAGTCCGGCACCCGGTAGAGGCTGATGGCCACTAACATCAGAAGCGCGAGCCGGCCATGTGCACGGAAGAAAGCGATGAACGGTCCCACAACAGAGTCGAAGAAACCGCGCGGCGTCCAAAGCGGCGCTTCGCGCTTTTTTTCATCGATCACGGCATCCGCGCGCTCCGGTTCCTTCGCAAACCAGGTCGCGATCATTCCAATGGCCATACATGCGCCGTAGATACCGTAGGACATGCGCCAGCCCACGGCCGCTGCCACGATGAGGATAAGGGAATCCGCAGCCAGGAGCGCCAGGCGGTAGCTGAACTGATAGGCAGACGCGAGGAGGCCTTGTTCTTCTCCGTCGTCTGCCGATTCAATTCGCCAGGCATCGACCACAATGTCCTGTGTCGATGAGGCAAACGCGACGACGAGCGCAAAAGCGCCAAGCTGGCCGAGCCCGGCTTTCGTGCCAGTTCCGCCCATGGCGGCCAGCGCCAGGCCGACGACGATCTGCGAGAACATCATCCATCCGCGCCGATGTCCAAGCCGCTTAAACAACGGCAAGTCGACGCGATCCATCAAGGGGGCCCACAGAAACTTCAGCGAATAGGCAATGCCCACCCAGGAAAGAAACCCGATCGCCGTCAGGGAGGTGTGTTCATCGCGCAGCCAGAAGCCGAACGTATTGCCGACCAGAAAAAAGGGAAGGCCTGAAGAAAAGCCGAGCACCAACATCGCCAGCGTTTTGGGCCGCAGGTAATCGGCGATCCGGTGCTTGTGCGGACTCACGCCTTCATTGTCTACCGGAGCCTCACGAAACTCAACCCTCCGACAACGCGTGATGCAGTGGTGCGCAAACGGGAGGGATGACGCGGCGCAGAAGAAAAACCATGGTCAGCACCAGCCAAAGAGCCGGAGAGTAAGAATCAACCGATGAAGTAGGTGACGGGCCATGGATCCGCGGAGTCAACCCTTTTTCGTACCGGATTTCGATTTGGCGGCAGCGACCTCCGCGTTTGGCGCAACTGATTCCGCGGAAGATTCTGCAACCTTGGGCCGGATCCATTGAATTTTCACGCGAGCTACGCGGCGGCCGTCCATCTCGACAACGGTGAAGCGGTAAGTGCCGAACTCAAAGCTCTCACCGCCCCGTGGAATGAAGCCAAGCTGATCCATGACAAAGCCGCCGACGGTAGCGTAGGCGGGATCTTCGGGAAGGGTGATGTTGTACTGAGTGTCGAGGTCGTGCACATTGAGGGCCGCGTCGAAAATGACGGCGCCGTCGGCGAGAGTGAGAGGCTTTTCGACAACGTCGAACTCGTCGTGAATTTCGCCAACCAACTGCTCGAGCAGGTCTTCCATAGTGACCAAGCCGAGAATGCTGCCAAACTCATCCACAACCATAGCCATGCCTACATGGCGGGCACGAAGTTCGGCGATAAGCTCGCTTGCGGGTTTTGTCTCCGGCACGATGAGGATTTCACGGAGGACGCGGCGGAGATCGAAAGGTGGAGCGGGAGGCAGGTTCTCCTCGAGGCGGCGTTCACGGTCAAGAAGCACCCACATCATGTCCTTAACGTGGACGAATCCGAGAACATGGTCCACGGTTTCACGGTAGACGGGGATGCGAGAGCGTTGGGTGGTGGCGAAAACGCGCATGACTTCGTCGAGGGAAGCATCGATGGGAAGCGTGTGCATATCGGGGCGCGAGACCATGATTTCGCGCACTTGAAGCTGGCCGAGTTCGATGGCGCTGAGGATGAACTTCTCCTCGCCGGCCGCGAGCAGGCCGCGTTCGCGCGCCTGCTGGATCTGAATCTGGAGCTCCTCGGTGGAGTGGGCGACGCCGTGGCCGCCGGGAGCCATGATGCCTAAAGCTCTCACGATCATGCTGGAAGCACCATCGAGAAAGTCAATGGCCCAGCGAAAGGTATTGAGAAACCACAGAAACGGACGGGAAACCATCAGCGCGACACGCTCCGCACGCGCGAGGCTGATAGTTTTGGGAACCAGTTCCCCTAGAACAACGTGGACAGCACTCAAAAAAATGAACGCAAGCGAAAGGGCGACGGCGTGGATCAAGATAAGAGTGCGCAGGCTACCCTGGGTGGGCATGACACTCTGGACCAGGTTGGCCAAGGTGATTTCGCCGAGGGCGCCAATCGCCAGACTGGTCAGCGTAATGCCGAGCTGAACGCCGGAGACGACGCGATGCAGATCGCCCAACAGGTGTTCAACGATTTTCGCCTGAGCATTGCCGCGCGCAACCAGTTGGCGGACACGCGACACGCGCACGGCCACGATCGAAAATTCCACAGCGGCAAAGAATCCGTTGAGCGCCAGCAACGCACAAACCCCGATGAGGCGTAACAGAAACATCGCGTTCGGTAATCCCCCAGCGGCATTGTATCAGCACCGTGCAGCCTGCGCCGTTCGACCTCCCCGAGGGGAGGCGAGAGTTTATAGGGCAGAGGGATGAGGCGTCTAAAGGGAATGGCGGGGAGGGGTGCAGCAGAGAGCAGGTTGCGCGTGTCGGTGTGGTCCACTAGACTGAAAATTCCGCCAGGTGGGGATGCTAGTGCGCACGATATTGCGTTTACTGTTGTGGATTGCCGCGATTGTGGTGGTGGTGGTTGCCACAGCGATTTGGTGGTTCGTCTACCGCCCCCTACCCCAATTAGATGGTTCCGTCCCAGTGCCCGGACTTCGCGGCGAAGTGACCGTGGAACGAGACAATTGGGGTGTGCCGCATATTCGAGCTTCTTCGGTGGAGGATCTGGCCGAAGCGCAGGGTTACGTCACGGCTCAGGACCGCCTGTGGCAAATGGATTTATTGCGGCGGGCGGCACGCGGACAGCTTTCCGAGGTGTTGGGGCCGGTGACGCTGGAGATAGACAAAGACTTCCGCAAATTGAATTTCGGCCGGGCCACTGACCGCGACTTCGGCATGATGAGCCCGGAAGTGCGCAAGATCATGGAAGCGTACGCTCGCGGGGTGAACCGCTTCATGGAACGGCATAGCGCAAAATTGCCAATCGAGTTTACCCTGCTGCACTACAAGCCACAGCCGTGGCGGCCAACGGATACGCTCGTGATTGCCTGCTACATGTACCGGACGCTCACGGACACCCGCGAGAAAGAAATAAGCCGCGCCATTGTCACCGCGAAGGTGGGGCCAGAACTGGCGAAGGATCTCTACAGTCCCGAAGCGTCCATGGATCATTATGTCGTGGGAGATCCCAACGCCGCGAAAGATGGTCACGCGGCTCAGGCAGACAGCGACCAGGACGATGACGAGGATGAGATGGATTCCGAGGACGTCCTGAAGGCCAGGCGCGACGGCTACGACACACCCAATGCCGCGGGCACACCGGACTTGACGTCGGCCCTGGCGGAAGGTGTGAAAGATTGGATCGGAGAATCTCAGCGACAGATTCGCAGTTCGTTGGGTAGCAATAATTGGGTGGTGAGCGGAGAATACACGGCCACGGGAAAGCCCCTGCTCGCCAATGACATGCATCTTGAGCTGACGCTGCCTCCGATCTGGTACGAGGTCCATCTCACGGCGCCGGTCTGGAACGTAAAAGGGTTCTCACTTCCAGGAACACCGATGGTCGTGGTGGGGCACAACGACCGAATCGCCTGGGGCTTCACGAATAATGGCGCCGATGTGCTGGATTTGTACATGGAAACGTTCAATCCCGCCAATCCTGACGAGTACAAGGTCAATGGAGATTGGAGGAAGGCGGACGTTTATGACGAAGTGATCAAAGTAAAAGGCACGGCGGACCAGCACTTGCGGCTAGTGGTGACGCGGCATGGGCCAGTCGTGCATCAGGAAGGCGATAAGGGTTATGCGATGCGCTGGACGGTCTTGGAACCTGGCGCGCTTTGTAATTTCTATAACTGGTTAGGGAAGGCGCAAAATTGGGGCGAATTCCGGGAAACCATGAGAGGCATCTGGGGCCCGGGGCAAAATGTAGTGTATGCGGACGTGGATGGGAATATTGGTTATGTGCTGGGAGCACACGTTCCTGTGCGGAAGAAAGGACACGGAGCAGTGCCCGTGCCCGGCGATAGCGACGATTACGAATGGACGGGGTACATTCCGTTTGAGGAACTTCCTCAGGTGTTTAATCCGGAGAGCGGGTTGATTATCACGGCAAATGCGCGGGTCACTGGCCCGGGTTACAAGCACTACATCACGGACCGCTGGGAAGAACCGTATCGAACGGCGCGGATTTACGACCTGCTGCGCGACAAGCATGATCTGCGGCCTGAGGACATGCTGAAAGTACAGACAGACACTTTTAGCTATCCACACCTGTTTTTGGCGGAACAACTGGTGGCCGCGGCAAAAGTGGCGCCACCGAAAGATGCGCGCGCCCGAAAGCTAATTCAAGAGGCCAAAGATTGGAACGGGATAGCGGACGCTAATTCATCCGTGGTGTCGTTTCTGGATGTGGCATTGTACCGGGCACTGCATCTGATTCTGGAACCGCACCTGGGCAGCGATACGGACCAATACAAGTGGCGGAGCGTGGCATTTTTGCAGCGGGTATTGACCGAACGTCCGGCCCGATGGCTGCCCGCGGACTACAAAAATTATGACGAACTGTTGAGCGCGGCCGCCGACCTGGCGGTGAAACAATTGGAAGAGAAGACGAAAGACGCCGACCCGGATGACTGGGCTTGGAAACGGTTCAACTACTTGGACATGCTTCATGCAATTGGCCGCGAAGGTATCTTGAAAAAGCTGCTGAGCAATACAGATCAACCACAATCCGGGACGCTATGGAGTCCGCGGGCGGCCGGACGCCGTCACGGACCTTCGGAGCGTTTTGTGGCCAACCCGGCGAACTGGGATGAGTCCATCATCCTGATCACCGGAGGAGAGTCTGGGCAGCCCGGCAGCGAGCATTACCGCGACCAATTCCCTTACTGGTTTGAAGGGAGAGCGATTTACGGGCCATTCTCTGACGCCGCGGAAGCCAAGGTGAAAAAACATACCTTGACGCTGAAGCCTGGCGAATAATAAGGATTCGCACCCCGCATGCCGGAGCTTCCTGAAGTGAAGGCTGTCGCGCGCACGCTCGGTCCACTGGTCCGTGGAAAACGCATCCCTTGCGTGCATGTGCTTCACGCCATTGCGACGCGGCCGGAAGCGCCGACGCAATTGGTGAAGATCAGCCAGGGCCGGCGGATTCAGGAGGTCTGGAGGCAGGGGAAGTATCTCTTCCTGCAGCTTGACCGCGGGCTGATTGAAATGCATTTTCGATTCGATGGGAAACTGGTTTGGTTCTCGAGCGGGAAAGAATTGCTGGAACGGGCTAACCGGCCTTCAGAGGGAGTGCACGTGGATGTGGCACTGGAATTCGGCAAGGGCGCATTGTGCTTTGCCGACAGGCGGCATTTCGGGCGAGTTCACGGTTGGGAGTCGCCCGAAGCGTGCGTGCCGCTGAAACGGCTGGGCGCGGACGCGCTTTCGCGGGAATTCACGACGGATTTGTTGAGCGCGAAACTGATGGCATCGAAGCGTTCGGTGAAGGAATTCCTGCTGGATCAGACGCGCATCGCGGGTCTTGGCAACATCTATTCCTCGGAGGCATTGTGGCATGCGGGATTAGACCCAAGGAGGACGGCCGGTTCGCTGAACAGGAAAGAAGCGGCAAGACTCCATAAAGCAATTGTGTCTGTTCTCCGGCGTGCTTTAGAATGCTGTTTGCATCCGGCGCCGACATTCGCTGACCCGGAGTGGTGGTTTCAGGGGCTCGAGAAGATTCTGTGCGCGTACCAACGACCAGGGTTGCCATGTAAGCGCTGCGGGCGGCAGATTCAGCGCATCGAACAGGGTGGTCGATCTACTTATTGTTGTTTGCACTGTCAGAAATAGTGCGGGAGAAGGGGGGCGGCCCAAGCGCCCGCTTTCGAACGGGCTAGAAGAAACACCCCCGCTCAGGTCAAGAGGAAATGGCGTGAATCAACCTGTACCGAAAAAGCCGGAACCGGCCAAAAAACCTGATTTTGAGCGCTCGCTGGCGCGACTCGAGGAAGTGGTCCGCAAACTGGAGAGCCCGCAACTGTCGCTCGATGAAGCCATGAAGCTCTTCGAGGAAGGCGTCGTACTGTCCAGGGAGTGTCAAAAACAACTCGAGGAAGCGGAAGGCCGAGTGGAAATTCTTTTGAAGAAAGCGGATGGAAAACTGGCCGCCGAACCCTTCGACCCCGATGGAGAGAGCAAATCGTGAGGCTCTCTCGCCGCCACAGACAGGAAACATCTTCGATCCGATGAAACTTCCTCCCTTTTTTGAAGAGGACCGTCTCGCCGTTGACGCACAGCTTGAGCGCTTGATGCCAGGCGAATCGGTCCAGCCTCCTTCGATCCATCAGGCAATGAGGTATTCGGTTTTCGCCGGCGGAAAGCGAATCAGGCCCATTCTGTGCGTGGAAACAGCGCGCATTTTTGATGCGCATGTAGCTCCCGCGCTGTATCCTGGCTGCGCGATTGAGTTCATTCATACTTACTCACTAATCCATGACGACTTGCCCGCGCTGGATAACGATGATCTGCGGCGAGGAAAGCCCACTTGTCACAAGAAATTTGGCGATGCGACCGCGATCCTCGCGGGGGACGCTCTTTTGACTTTGGCGTTTGAAACGATTGCGGCGGCGCCAGTGCTAGCGGAGCGACGGGTCGCCATGGTTACGGAGTTAGCTACTGCGGCAGGAACCGTAAATGGGATGGTCGGCGGGCAAGTAGCCGATCTTGAGGCGGAGGGCAAGAAGGTGGGCCCTGAGACGCTCGAGTACATTCACCGGTCCAAGACCGCGGCGCTGATCCGCGCGTCAGTCACCGCTGGTGCACTCTGCGGAGGAGTTTCACCGGATGATGTTGCGCGGCTGCGGCGGTTTGGGGAGACGATTGGCTGGGCGTTCCAGATCACAGACGACATTCTGGACGTCGAAGAGTCTTCCGCCGCGCTGGGCAAGACCGCTGGCAAAGACATTGCGCAACAGAAGGCTACCTACCCCGCCGTGTTCGGGTTGGAGCGTTCGCACCAAATAGCCGAGGAACTGGCCACCAAAGCAATAGCCGAGCTGGAGATTTACGGCGATCGCGCCAGCCGGCTTCGCGCCATCGCAGAATTCCTGGTCCTCCGCCGCACGTAAAATCGCGCACCCATGAGCGGCAAACTCACGCGCAAGAGGCTGGACATTATGATGGTTGAACGCGGCCTGGCGGACTCACGGCAAAAAGCACAGGCAATGATTCTTGCGGGTGAAATCGAAGTTGATGGCAAGAAAGCGGAAAAGGCTGGACTGAGCGTAACGGAGGCTGCGCGAGTCGAGGTTTACAGCCGGCTGCAGAAATATGTGGGCCGTGGGGGCTTTAAACTGGAGGGCGCGCTGGAGGATTTTCGCGTGAACGTCCAGGGGCGGATCTGTTTGGATGTCGGTTCATCCACCGGTGGATTCACGGACTGCTTGCTGCAGCAGGGAGCGGCGCGAGTGTACGCGGTGGACGTCAACACCGACCAACTGGCGTGGAAGCTGCACGAGGACGCGCGAGTGATCCAGATCAAAAAAAACGCGCGAGAACTTACGAAGAAAGATGTGGCAGAAAGCGTGGACCTGATCGTGGCGGATGTGTCCTTCATTTCCGTCAAGAAAATCCTGCCCGGTGCATGCGCGTGCGCCAAAGCCGGCGCGGACTTGCTGATTCTGATCAAGCCGCAATTCGAATTGGAACGCAAGGACGTGGGGAAAGGCGGGATCGTGCGCGATCCAGAACTGCACAAAGCGGCAGTCGCCAGCGTGCGACGGGCAGCCGAATTGCTCGGCCTGACGGTTATGGGGATGGCGCCTAGCCGCTTACCGGGGGCGGAAGGAAACCAGGAGTATTTTCTTCACGCCAGAAAAATGGCTGAGGTAGAATCCCAATAATCCATGGAACCGGCTCCCCACTACAAAACGATTGGCATTATTTCACGGCCACGGCGCTCAGTTCTGGTAGAGATTGTGCCGTACTTGTTGATTTGGCTTGGAGACCGCGGTGTCTCGACCGTGATTGATACGGAAACGGCTGGTTCGTTGAATCGGGGAGAACCCGGCAAGACGCGCCATCAGGTTGTCGAGGAGGCGGACCTTCTGCTGGTGCTGGGGGGAGATGGGACATTGCTGGCGGCTGCTCGAGAAGCGGCGCCTCGAGGAATCCCCATTTTGCCAATCAATCTGGGCGGTCTGGGATTTCTGACAAGTTTCACGTTGCAGGAGTTTTATCCCGCGCTCGAGGATGCGCTTGCCGGGCGTGCGGCCATCAGCGAACGGGTGTTGTTGTTGGTAGAACGCACGCATGAGGAAAGCATTCTTACGCAGCAACTGGTGTTGAATGAGGCGGTGGTCCACAAAGGCACCTTGGCTCGGATGATCGAACTCGAACTCCATATCGATGGTGGATTCGTTTGCCGGTACAGGGCCGACGGGCTAATCGTGGCAACGCCAACGGGTTCGACGGCCTACTCGATGTCCGCCGGCGGACCAATTGTGCACCCGGCAGTGGAGTCGATTCTGATTACGCCTATCTGCCCTCATACGCTGAGTGACCGGCCGGTAGTCGTGCCCAATGCTTCGAAGATCGAACTGCGGATGGCGGAAACTTCGGACTCCACCTTTCTTACGCTGGATGGGCAAACCGGAGTGCCGCTCCAACCGGGCGATCGTGTTCGCGTTACCAGGGCCGAGGAACGGCTGAAGCTGATCCACCCGCCTAATAAGACGTATTTCGAGATTCTGCGGAGCAAACTGAAGTGGGGGGAGGCTTAATCTCAGTCCAATACATCCGTGCGCAAAAGATCGCGTTGAGTTTCCCGGCGGCGTATCAACCGAGCTCGCTTTCCATTGACGAGAACTTCCGCTGGACGGCAACGCCCGTTGTAATTTGATGCTTGCACCATTCCGTAAGCTCCGGCGCCCCAGATTGCGGTGGTGTCGCCCGGTTCCACATGCCCGAGGGGCCAGGCCTCGAGGAAGCAGTCGCCACTTTCACAAACTGGCCCGACGATGTCCACAGGTTGTAATCCACCGCTCTTTTCCACTTTGCTTTGGCGGACTCGCGTGACAGGGTGGGGCGCATCGTACAAAACTGGCCGGGCAAAATCGTTCATGGCCGCGTCGAGAATCACGAATGACTTCGTGGAGTTCCGCTTGGTGTAGATGACCTTCGAAAGGAGCACGGCCGAGGAAGCGATGATGGAGCGGCCTGGCTCAAGCAACAAGCCGACTTCGAGAGGCCGGACCAAGTCTGCGATCATGCGGGCATAGGTTCTTCGAGGGACAGGCGTTTCGTTGGTGTAGCGCACGCCGAGGCCTCCTCCAAAATCCAGATACTCCAGGGCTATCCCTTCCTTGCGCAGTTGAAACAGGTAGCTTGCAAGGCGACTGAGTGCTTCGCGGAACGGCCCTAGATCAACAATTTGCGAGCCGATATGCGTGCTGATTCCCTGCCAGCGGATATATTTCGAGTTTTTGTGCTGAAGGTAAAGAGTCCGGGCCTCGTGCCAGCCCACTCCAAATTTATGGTGAGCGAGGCCAGTCGAAATGTGCGGGTGCCCTCCCGCCTTCACATCGGGATTTACGCGCAGGGAAGCACCCGGAACTTTGCGGCTTCCGCCGGAATGGCGCGAGGCTTCCTCGAGGAGCACGTCCAACTCCGCGGAGGATTCCACGTTAAACTGCAAAATTCCAGGCGCACTGTTCCGCTTTGCCCTGTAGGCCAGCCCAGAGCGGATCTCCTCGCGGGTCTTACCCACACCGGAAAACACGATGCGATTGCCTGGTACGCCAATGTGGCCAAGGTGCTCCAGCTCCCCGGCGGATACAATATCGAAACCGCTTCCGCGCTTGGCGAGTAATTTCAGAATGGAGAGGTTGCTGTTGGCCTTGACGGCAAAGCACACCAGGTGAGGCAACGCCCGCAGCTCATTCTCCAAATCGTCAAAGGCGTCCTCAATGGCCCGCTGGCTATAGACGTAAGCGGGCGTCCCAAAGCGCGAGGCAATTTCCTCGAGGGCTACCCCTTCGCAATAAACCTCGCGGCCTGAACCTTGGCGCATTCTCTTCCAAGCAAATTGCGGCGTGAATTCTGCGGGATCCACAAAAGGCAGATTTTTCCGAGCTTCGCAGGCGCTGCTCATTTTACTTTCAGTACCACCAGGGTGCGGTCATCCGATAGCGGGGCACTCTGCGTAAACCAGTCTACTTCGCGGAGTACGAGGTCGGCGATCGCCGCGGCAGCCAGTTCGTGATGCTGCTCAATGAGCTTGCGGAGCCGGGTAGTGCCGAAGAACTGGCCCTCGGAATTTGTGGTTTCCGCGATTCCATCGGAGTGGAACACCAGAATGTCGCCTGTTTCGAGGGTCACACTCCAATCGTCGTAGTGCACTTCTTCAAAAATCCCAAGAGGAAAACCGGTCAATTCGATTCGATCGCAATGGCCACCCCTATAGAGTAGGGGTTGGGATTGACCGGCATTAGCCACACGCAGCTTCTGGCGGCCTTTTTGCCAGGTGGCAAAGCACGCGGTCATGAAACGCCCCTCAATTCGGCGCTCGCCGACCAATTGATTCATCTGGCGCAACATTTCCGCGGGCTGAAGCTTCTGTGGAGCGAGGCTGCGCATAATGCCGATGGCCACCGCGCCATAAAGCGCCGCGGCCGTGCCTTTCCCGCTCACATCACCCAACGCGACGCCCAATTGTTGCGGGCCGTAGCGCAAGAATTCGTAAAGATCACCGCATACCTCGCGCGCGGACACATAACGGGCGGCAACATCGAGACCATAGTCATCCGTAGGCACGGGCCGCAGCAAGGCGCCCTGAATGCGCTTGGCGGCTTGCAGATCGCGCTCCATGCGCGCCTCGCCTTGCGCCACCTGTTCGTAGAGACGGGCATTTTCAATGGAAACCGCAAGGTTAGCCGCCAGAATGGAAAGTGTCTGCACGTGATCTTCGGTGAAGTAATTCAACTGGGGACTTTCCAGATCCAACACACCGATGACCTTGCCTTTGTGCATCATGGGGATGGCAAGTTCGGAGCGGGTCTCGGGGTTGACCATGAGATAGCGCGGGTCCGCCGTGACGTCAGGAACAACCACGGGTTCACGCAATGTTGCCGCAGCGCCGACGAGACCTTCGGTGGCGGCAACGCGAAGCTTTCCCTGCACTCTCTGGCCATGTTTCACGTCCAGGCGGTGGCGAAAGACTTGCTGTTCTTCGTCGTAGAGCATAATGCTGAGAATCTGGTAGTCGATGATGCGCTTGACGAGCTCGGCAGCGCGCCGCAGCAGAGCTTCCACGTCCAGAATGGAGCTGATTTCGCGGCTGACCTCGTTGAGCACCAGCAGGGTTTCGGCTTGCGTTCGGACCTGCTGAAACAACCGAGCGTTTTCGATGGCGATGGCCAGGCGGTTGGCCAGGACGGCAAGAATGTTTTGCTGATCCTTGGTGAAGTAATCCAGATGGCGGCTCTGAATATCCAGAACACCGACGCATTTGCCGCGGAACATCAGGGGAACAGCCAGCTCCGAGCGCACGCTGTCGATGGCATTGATGTACCGCGGGTCCTGGGAAACGTCGCTAACGCGCACGGGATGGCCAGTCCTTGCCGCCGTGCCAGTAATTCCCTGCCCGATGGGGACTTTCAGATTTTCTGCCAATCCGGGGGGATAGCCGATCGCGAAGCGGTGGATCAGGTAGGTCCCGTCGCCGCCAACCATCAAAACGCCGAAAAGCTCGTAGTCGATGTGCTTCTTGATGAGGACGGCGGCATGCGCCAGGACCTCCTCCAGATCGAGGGACGCGTTGACCTCTTCTCCGATTTCCGCGAGGGTGGCCAGAACTTCGGGATTCTCTGTCGTCAGGCTGGTCTGAGTGTTGGGTTCAGTGGCTTCCATGAATCTCTCAATTATAGCAGGCGAGTTGCCCTGAGCTTACCCTGAGGCAAGCCGAAGTTAGGCCAGAGGGCTTATCAAAGAG
The DNA here is from genome assembly GCA_049686315.1 of Candidatus Acidiferrum sp. GTDB lineage: Bacteria > Acidobacteriota > Terriglobia > Acidiferrales > UBA7541 > Acidiferrum. Next base: position 14,185 of record JBAVHY010000507.1, read on the forward strand.
CGCTAGAGGCTGGGCAATGGAGAGGTCTATCCCGCTTGTCTGGACTATGACTTGCCGCGGGAAGCAAGCTGCAGGACACAAACATCGGGCAGATTGCGGTAGCGCTCGTCGTAGTCCAGGCCGTAACCGACCACAAACTCATTCGGAATGGTGAAGCCGGTGTAGTCCGCATGAACGTCGGCGATGCGGCGCTCGGCCTTATCCAGCAAAACGACGACGCGAAGATGCTTGGGCTTCTTTTCCTCAAAGAGGCGAAGCAGGAATTTCAGGGTAAGCCCGGTGTCGAGAATATCCTCGACCACGATCACCGTTCTCCCTTCAATGCTTACATCCAAGTCCTTGATTAGTTTCACGTCGCCGGTGGATTCGGTGCCCTTTCCGTAACTGGAGACAGACATGAAATCGAACGAGACTTCGCCGCCCAATTCTCTGGCCAGGTCCGTCAGGAAAAAGACCGCGCCCTTCAGGACGCTGACCAGGTGGAGGGGTTCGTTGGGAAAGTCCCGGCGAATTTCCTTGGCCAATTGTTTCAAGCGTCGCTTGATGCGGGCGTCAGGAATCAGGACACGCACGGATTCGCCGGAACGGTGTCCGGGACGAACCCTTGGCACTCCCGGTTTGCGCTTCTTGGCCACTCGGTGAACCCCTCGCAGAGTCTATTCCACCCAGTCTGCAATGAAAATATTCGTTTCGTGAGGCGCTTTGCCATTGCGGTTGGACGCCCAGACGAGCCGCTTTCCATCGGAGGTAAACATAGGGAAGGCATCGAAATCAGGGTGGAAGGTGACGCGCACTTGGCCGGTCCCATCTTCGTTAATAACGTAAAGATCGAAATCCCGGCCGTTTTTGGGATCGGCTTGATTTGAGGCAAAGATGACGCGCTTGCCATCGGGCAACCAATAGGGGCCAAAATTGGCGGCGCCATTGTGAGTAATCTGATGTTTGTTCGAACCGTCGGCGTTCATCACCCAGAGTTCAAGATTCCCGGGGCGAATCAAGCCCGCAGCGTATAGTTCCTTGTAATCCTTGATCTGCTCGGGAGATTGGGGATGCTCCGCGCGGTAGACAATCTTTTTCCCGTCATAGGACCAGAAAGGGCCCCCGTCGTAACCGAGTTCGTTGGTCAACTGTTTTACATTGCCGCCATCCGCGTCCATGGTGAAGATATCCAGGTCGCCATTGCGCGTGGACGTGAACACGATGTGCTTGCCATCGCGAGTGATCGTAGCTTCGGCGTTGTAACCGGGCGCATTGGTCAGCTTCTTAAGATCGGATCCATCTGGCTTGGCGGTATATATTTCGTAGGAATTGTAAATCGGCCAGACGTAGCCCCGAGAATAGTCAGGTTTCGGCGGGCATTCGGGGCTCGTTGCGTGTGTGGAGGAGAACAGAATGCGATCCCCGGAGGGGAAGAAATAACTGCAGGTTGTGCGGCCTTTGCCGGTGCTCACCAGTTTGGGTACAGCCGGCTTGCCGTCCGGAGTGTCGACGGTCATGGTGTAAATCTGATCGCACGGAACGTCTGTTCCCTGGTGCTGGAAGATCAGCTGTTTGTCATCGACGGAGAAATAGGCCTCGGCGTTTTGGCCGCCAAAGGTAAGTTGGCGCGCATTTTTCAGATGCTTTTGCTCTTCCGGTAGAAGCAGAGAATCCGCCGCTTTCTGTTGCGCGAAGATGAGCGCGCGTCGCGGGCCGTAGAGACACAGCAGCACGACTACGCCTGCGACACACGCTGCCGCCCAATTGACTCTTCTCACGGCACCCTCTGTAGTTTGCGCAACAATTTGCGCGAAACCCTTGCCACTCACTATTTTCTCTGCTCCAGCTTGACGTCCACCTTCAATTCCTTGCCGTCGCGCAAGACCGTCACCGGCACGACATCTCCAATTTTGCTGCGCCGAAGCGCGTCCGTAAAATCGTAAAGATTCTTGATGGGCTTGTCCCCAAATTGGATCAACACATCGCCAGCCTTCAACCCGGCCTTCGCGGCCGGCGAACCGGGCTTCACATCCGCGAACCTGACGCCATTTTCTGTCTGTCCAAAATCGGGGATCGAACCAAAGTACGGGCCGTAGCCTCCGCCTCCGCCAGGCGAACCGGCATGCGGCATGTTCTCCGCAATCGCGACGAAGGCAGGTTTGTCAGAGTCGGAAGCCAATTCCACGGTTGCGCGGGCAACGATGTTCAACAAACCCGCCGCAGCATCCGGGTCGATCTTATCCCAAGTGTCAGAGGGCTTGTGATAATCGGAGTGCAAGCCCGAAAAAAAGAAGAGCACGGGAACGCGCTTGGTGACAAATGAGGTGTGGTCGCTGGAGGAGTAGCCGCCCTGAGAGATTTCGAATTTTAGAGGGGAGTCCCCGCGGGCCTGGTCCAGAACTTTTTGGAGCGTGGAACCCGTGCCTACTCCGCCAATGTAAATTTTATTGTCTTTGATTCGGCCGATCATATCCATGTTGAGCATGGCCACGGCCTTGTCCAGGGGTTTGGTCGGATCCTTTACCCACGCCGCCGAGCCGAGCAGTCCCAACTCTTCGCCGGCAAACGATGTGAACAAGATTCCCCGCAGAAGTTGCCCCTTCAACGGCGCAAGAATTCGCGCGAGCTCCAAAACACCGGCGGTCCCTGAAGCATTATCATCGGCACCCGGATGAATCTGTCCGATCTGCGAGGGAGCCAAAGAATCGTAGGTGCCACGGCCCAGGTGGTCGTAATGAGCGCCAACAATCACGTATTCGTCGGTTTTTCCAGGAAGGTAGGCCAGGACGTTGTTGACGCTGGCGCGAGTAGTCTGGATGTCCACCGCGAGAGTCGCATGCAAGACCTCGGGGAATACGAACGAGGCGGGCTTCGTCGTGGAATCAATCTGCTGCTGAGCGTCCTTCAAGGGTTTCCCTGCCGAACGGAACCACTCATCCGCCACTGTGTTTTTCACTTGCGCAAACAGTATGCCGACACTCTCGGGGCCGCTGACACTGCCAAAACGAGCCAGCAAGTCTTCCTCGCCATCACCTAACTTTCCGTTCACCAGGATGAAGCCCCGGGCGCCATGATTCCTGGCGTTGATCGCCTTGGTGATGATTTGTGAGTGTATGGTTGCAGTGTGATTTTCATTCTTTGCAATGAATCCGCCAGGCTCGAATCGCAGCACGACAACGATCTTGTCTTTGGCATCCAAGCCCGCATAATCGTCGTAGTCGAACTCCGGCGCCGTTGCGCCATAACCCGCGAACACCAGCGGAGCTGTGACCGTGCCTGAGCCGGAAAAGCTGAACGGCACATAATCCTGTTCCAGCTTAAGCGCAGTTTTCGTTTCGCCATTCTGAACGACAATGTGATTCTTCCCCTTCAGCTTCGCACCGGTGGTGACACTGAAAGGTTGCAGGTACCCCTTGCTTCCCGCCGGCTCCAGCCCAAAGCTTTTATAACGGTCGGCGAGGACGTGCTCTGCGCGCACCAGGCCTTTCGATCCATCACCGCGGCCTTCCATCTTGGGTTCTGTCAGAGTTTTGATGTCGTTGATGTAGCGCTGAGGATCTGCCGGACTTACCTGCGTAGTCGTTGGCGTCGCGGCGGCCAGCGAAACACCCAAAAGCAGTACTGCCCCTAAGCTGCGCCAAGTTTGGAAGGGTCTTCTCATTTGCGGGAATTTTCGACTCCGAAGTTCTCCTTGAATCCAGGAGCGAATTTTCTCATCCTATGTGCTGCTCTCCCAGGTGTCAAATGGCAGATGGACTTGGCTGCATAGATGAGGGAAAAGATGAACGAAAGCAAACTTGTCACGCCAGAACCATGGCTGCGAGGAACACTCACCGATGTGCCCGCCGTTCACCGCGCCGTGCTTCACGCACTGGAACTGGCGAAGGAAGACCTCTGGAAGTGGTGCTTCTCGCTTTCCGACGAGCAACTCAACGAGCGGCGGCTAGGAATCGCGCCGGTGGCATTTCATCTGCGGCACATCGCCGGGAGCTTGGATCGGCTACTGACCTATGCGGAGGGGTTGGCACTCAACGAGCAACAACTGGCATTGCTGAAATCTGAGCTCGAGCCCGGTGCCAGGCATGACCAACTCTTCGAGGAACTGGCGACAGCCTTAGACCGCAGCAAGCAACGCGTCCGGGCGTTAGCTTTCACAGATTTCGCCACGCCACGATCGGTGGGAAAGAGGCAACTGCCAACTACGCTCGGCGGCATCCTGGTGCACGTAGCCGACCATACGCAACGGCACGTTGGCCAAGCCATTACAACGGCAAAAGTCGTGGCTAAACACTGAGACTTACTTGTGGCGGCGAGGTACGAGGTACATAGGTATAATTCATCGGTCTTTATGACGCCATTGCTCAAATCGACCTTTCTCGTCCTCACGGCTTTGTTCCCGATCGTGAATCCTCTGGGCGGTGCGCCGCTCTTTCTTTCCTTGACGCATTACTATTCCAGCGAAGAGCGGAGGATGCTGTCGTGGCGGATCGCCCTGAATAGCATCGTATTGATTGTGGCTTCCTACTTGATTGGGACTCACATCCTTATGTTCTTCGGGATTTCCCTTCCCGTAGTTCAGGTTGGAGGAGGGCTGGTGCTGACTTCCACTGGCTGGACGATGTTGACGCAGAGTGATGACAGCACAAAGAGCGATGTTCATCGCACAGTGGATGCACACGACCTTTTCCAGAAAGCTTTCTATCCCCTCACGCTGCCACTCACGGTGGGGCCAGGTTCCATTTCCGTGGCCATAACACTGGGGGCAAACGAAACTCACATCGGCGGCCAGATCATTTTCTCCATGCTGGGAGCCCTAATCGGGGCCGCGCTCATTGCCGCAAGCGTATATCTTTGTTATGCGTTCGCCGATCGGCTCGCTCGAGTCCTTGGCACTACCGGGATGAGTGTCATTATGCGCTTGTCCTCATTTCTACTGGTCTGCATCGGAGTCCAGATCATATGGAACGGTGTGTCTGCGCTGTTGAAATCGGCGCTCGTCGCCGCGCATTGACCCAGGTTTCTCTGTGCCTATCTATTTCCAGTTGGGCAATTCCCTTTTGCCCAATAACGCTTCGGCCGCCCATGCTCCCAAATAGACCGATTGCGCCACACCATGTCCGGAGTAAGCCCCGAGGACAACAGCGTTTTCACTTTCGGGATGCCGCTCGAAGACCGGCTTCCATTCCTCCGCAATGCAGATGGGTCCACCCCAGCGGTGGGTGAACAGCACGGCATTGAGCGCAGGCTGAAGCCTGCGAACTCGCCGCTCCAGACTTCGAAATGTCTCGGGAGCCTCTCCACGATCGATGTCCAGCGAGTTCAGCCCACGCCAATCTTCGAAAAAGATGAGCCCGCAACCGAACATCACGGCGCGACCGAGGAGCCTTCCCCATAAGTAGGGAAGATCGACGGTGTAGAAGGGTTTGTGTTCGCCGAGCCCAATCTGCGAGAGAACTCCTTCATTCAAAGATTCCGTCAGGACCGCGGTTGTGAACGCGGGCTGCGCTTTCCCCTGAAGGCCAGTCAGTTCGAGTGCAAACGCATTGGTGGCGAACAAGACTTTCTTGGCGTGAAGGGCGCCGGCACGGGTAAGCAACTCCACATCGTTTCGAAAGCGCGCGCCTTCTACTGGAGTTTCTTCGAACAACATGACGCCAGCCGCTTGGGCAGCGGTGGCGAGGCCGCTGACCGCTTTTCCCGGATTGATGGTGCCGCCAGGCACTTCTTTGGTTGCGCAAAGATCGCCGGAATCCTTCCAGCGCATGGGCGAATGCGGCAGCGGTTCGGCCCGCCCCAATTCGTAGCAGCCAGGCAGCACCAGGTCCGCATCGACGCGCAGTTCACGAATGATCTGTTGGTAGCCGGCCAGCACATCTCCGAGTCCCGGCAGATCCCCCACGGCGGTTTCTGCCAGAGCAACGCCACCGGTATATCCGCTGGAGCCCGAGCCAAACTTTTCCGCCTCGAAGAGCGCTACGCTGGCTTGCGGAGCCACATGTTTTAACCAAGCCGCTGCCGCCAGTCCGCTAAAACCGCCTCCCACAATCGCATAGTCCACGGCGCCTGGAGTCTCTCGTTTGTCCGCATGAAAATGCACAGACCAGGGACGATTGCCCCAATTCTTTCGAGTTTCCATTCTCCTCTTTCACCCGCTTCATCACTTTACACCTGGTCCGAGACGCTGCGGGCGCACCCCGCGATTGTCCTGATCCAAGTTTCAAGAATGAGCGTGGGTTCCCGAGCGGAACCTACAGCAAGCCGAACACAGCGACGCTGTTGGATGTGCCGACGTACACCTTTCCATTCGCGACCATTGGGGTAATAAACTTGTTGTTGCTGAAATGATCGCGGCTATTCGCAGCCTGGTTGGAGTTGTAGAGCTCCGTGGCGAGGTTGGTGGCGTCATAGGCGTGTAGAACCGCGGGGGCGGGTGGACTGCTATTCTCGACAACCCAAACAATCCCGTTGGCCGCGCCGCTCGCCGAAATGCTCGGCGTCGCGCCGGGGTATCCAAAACTGTGGGCCGAGCGAGACGATGGACTTGTCGCCAATAAACCATTCACGATGGGAAACGCCTTGATCGCATCATTGACCGCGCCGTAATACACCGTCCCGTTGAAGTAGCTGGGCTTGGAGAACACACCGCCGGCAAGTTGCCCATTGATCTGTTGATAGATGTTGTCGGCGTTGGGGTTGAACTTGCCCATGTTGTCGCGATCGACGACGTAGATGATCGTGTCCTTTCCTGAGCCGACCGCGAGATGGCGCGTCTTGCCGCTGGCGTCAACCACATCGGGCACGAGGAGTTGGCCTCCGGAACCAAAGTCAGTATCGGAGCTGGATTCGGACACGGTGTTGAGCGGAGTAAAGTAATCGAGTAGAGAGAGCGGCACAGTGGAACTGATCTTGGCAAAACAGTTGCCGCAATCGCCGTTGGTGGGAAATCCGCTGGAATTAAGCGTGGTGTCAAAGTCTCCGTTGCCCATGATGAAGTAGATGTTTCCAGAGGCATCGGCCCCAGGGGCCGCGCCGGCCATCCAAATGGCACCTTCGCTTCCATTAGGGACAAGATTCAAAACACTTGTCTGCGCAAGAGTGTCAGCGTTGTAGGACATGACCCAAGCGGTGTACGGCCGAATGTCACAGTGCGAGGCCCAAGTCGTATAGATTGTTCCTCCAATCTCGAGTAGACCAGCGCGTTCTTTATATTGTTTGGAGTCAAACACGACCATGCCATTGGAACTGTTGTCCCCTGTTCCCGGATAGGTAGCCTGAATCACTTTTGGTCCCCCGAACAATTCTCCTCCGGTGGTGAGATCGAGCGCGTGAATCCGCTGAAAATAATTCCCACTGGCATCTTTGGACATCGCCACGATGTAAATGGCATTTCGTCCGCGATCGACGACCGGCGTGGAGGTAATTCCGATTTCAGGCGTGACCTGGCCGCAACCGCGATTATCGCTGGGCGTTTCACCGGCCAGCAGAGCACTGGTATGCCAAAGCACTGTTCCCCCCGCCGCAGAGATACTGTCGGCATCAAAGGCGTAAATGGAATCGTGTTCCGTGACGGCGTAAAGCACGTTCTTGGAACCTTTGCCCGGGATTGCCAGGCCGGCGACCAGCAGCGGTTGAGCATCCACGAGGCCTGTCACCGGGAACTCGCCTAGTTTCCCAAACGTAGTGGTGTTCACGTTTGCAGGTGTCAACATCATTTCGTTGGCGTTTTGGCCGGTGCGGAAATTGTCGTAGTGATACGTAAGCACATCAATGCTGGAACCACCCGTGGATGGATTCACGATGAGCGTGGCGATGTTGCTTGGAACGCTTCCAAACGCGTTCGTGACCACCACGCGAAATTGTTCACCACTGTCAGCGGTCGTTGTTACCGGGGTCGTATACGCGCTGGATGTCGCAGCCGAAATAGCTACTCCGTTCTTCTGCCATTGATAGGCGAGCGGCGCAGTGCCGGTTGCGCCTGCTGTAAATGTGGCCGTCTGACCAGCGGTGACCGTCTGATTGGCAGGCTGCGCGGTGATTGTAGGCGCCACGCCAGCCGCGGTAACGGTAAGCGTCGCCGTCTGGCTGGTGATGTTTCCCACCGCGTTAGTGACAATTACGTCAAACGCTGATCCGTTGTCGGCGGATGTCGTTGCCGGGGTGGTATAGGTTGCGGTAGTCGCGCCGTTGATGTTCGCGCTGTTCCGTTGCCACTGATACCCCAGAGGCGCTGTGCCGGCGGCGACCACCGTGAACGTAGCTGCCTCGCCCGCGATAACCGTCTGGCTCCGAGGTTCTGTGGTGATGGAGGGAGACGTAGGCGCAGGGTTTACCGTCAGTGTTGCAGAATTACTGGTCGCGCTGCCAGCGCCATTCGTTACCACGACATCGAATTTTGATCCGGAGTCCGCGACGGTCGTCACTCCGGTGGTATAGCTCGCCGCGTTCGCTCGAGCAATGTTTACGCCGCCTTTCTGCCATTGATAGGAAAGTGGAGGAGTTCCGGTGGCGACGACACTGAAGGTAGCGCTCTCGCCGCTAGTCACCGTCTGATCGGCGGGCTCTGTGGCAACCGCCGGGATTGTGGGCTTCTGACCGCTTGCGGAACTGGAATTTCCGGTCGCAGCACAACCCGCCGCGAGAAGGGCGATGCAGGCACAGGCACACGTGAGAAGTTTGCTGGCCAGGATCGCCAAGCCTTGGCTGCGCATGAGCTATCTCCCCAAAAACGGATATCGCGACTCTTGCGTTAGGCTGGGCGGTTAACCTGCTCAGGATACGCTTTCTTCGCACGCATTGCAGTCTGAATCCGTGGGCCGTTCGAGGAAGGCTGGAAGTCCGCCAAAGCAAAGTTGCTCAGAGATATTTGGTGACATACTCCCCGGCCTGAAGGCCGGGGCTTCTCAAGCAACAGCAGCTAAGTGCCTATCTGTTTGCGCTTGAAGGCGTAGTCCACGCCCTAAGATTACGCACGCCGCCGCATGGTCACGCCCC
>JBAVHY010000508.1:0-11974 GCA_049686315.1 Candidatus Acidiferrum sp.
AATTGCTTCATTGTTTCGTCTTCCTCTGCATTCCCCTCGTGCGCGGGCCCTCTATGGGATTCCCTGGCGATGGACAAAAAGTTCCCCTGGCGCCCCCCAGGGGACCCTTACTCTTGAGATTCCTCAGCACCCGCAAAAGGCTGCTTTGCCTGTAGGTTATATCTTCACCGCTGCTTAAGCCAGCCAGGCAGCTAAATCGCGGGCGCGCTCCAGCAGCGCCAGCGCTCCCAGTTCACGAAATCGCTTGGCACGTTCTCGATAATCAAATTCCTTCTTCGAGAGAATCGCCATGAAAGGCACGCAGGCCGCTTTTGCAGCGAGGGCATCATCGATGTTGTCACCGAGATAAAGCGCGGTCTTCGGATCGCGTCCCGCTAGAATGATGCGCAAACCTTCAGGGTCCGGCTTCTTCTTCGCATCGTCCATGGTGATCACGGTGCGAAACGACCGGGCCGCGGGCCACTTCTCAAAGGTGTAGGCAAATTCCTGCTTGGTTCTCCCGGTGAACAGGTTCAACTCCCGGCGCCCAGCCCAACGCTCAATCAGCTTCGGAGTCACCAGGAGTTTTTCCTTCAGCACATTGCCCGGCCGGCCATCCCGGCCCCAATAGAACGGCGAAAACGCTTCCCGCGCTTGTTCATATGTCGTGGGCACGCCAAGGGCCGTGGCCCAGCGCGATACCATGGTCCAGTCGTCGTTATTGCCGGGCTTGCGTTTCCATTCGTAGAATTCGGCCCAAGTGGGTTTTTCCCCCGTCAGGTGCTGGACGGTCTGCATGCCGGAACGCCAGTAGGTCTCCCGGACATCCACCAGCACGCCATCCACATCAAAAATCAGAATCTTTGGGTCCAGCTTGCCTCTCGGAACTCGCCTCTTGCTGGGTCTCGCCACGATCCATTTCCTTTCCGTCTCCCTTCCAGTGTACCTGCTCGGGAGCGAATCGTGGCTGCCGCGGCTTTGTCGGAGCTCATTTTACAGATGGGCACCATGAATTTTTGTGGTACAGGTTCTCCATGGTGAACGAAGAACTTCGCCGCATCTTGCTTGCGCTTCGCGCCGGAGATTTTCGTGTGAAGAAGAAGATGAGGACATTCGAAATGGTGGTGGACTGGCTCATCTCCCGTGCCTGATGTAAGCCCTGAAAACCTAGCGCGGTCCGATTCCACTCCTCGGACGTCCGGACTTGCGTTGCAGTTGTTCCTTTCGCGCGCAGAGTGTTTGTTTAGACCATGTACGGCGGCGGCTTGATGCCTTTGTCGCGGAGATAAATCTCCGCCTGGCCGCGGTGATGCGCCACATGCACGTACATGGCGAGCAGGATTTCTCGCCCCGGGAGGCGTCCATCAGGAGAGTTGTGCGTTTTGTTGAGCTGCTCCTCCGTGAGGTTTGGAATCAATGTGGAGCAATAGTCGAAGGAACCACTCAAAAACTGGAGAATGGCATCTTTGCCCGTGGGAGAAGGCAACGCAGGTGGATCGGAATCCTTCAGTCCTGCACAAAATTGAAAGTTGGTCGCCGCGATATGCAACATCAATTCTCCAAAATTCATGGATTCGGGATGCGGCCGGAAGGAATACTGCTCGGGCGGCATTGCCTGCCCTACAGCGACCGACAATTTGCGGAGAGCGTCAAAGTGTCTGGAATACTCCCCGGCGGCATTCTCTGGGGCCGCCGCGGTAGGCGAAAGTGGAATCAGAGTTAGCAAACCGAGAGCAAGGAAAGCAAAAGATTTCATACGACCTCCCTCGGATCTTAGACGCTGGTTCGCGGAAATGTCGTTTAAATCTGGAGCAGGCATCGTTTCTGGTGCCGATGAAAATACAACGCACGCCCTAGCCAATGCTAGGGGTAGCGTCTTTGGATGCGCTTACTCAACAGCTAGCTGTTGAGCGGCGGCGCGCACGCCGTCCTGCGTCAGGAAAAACTGGATCAGCCAGTCGCTGGGAACGCCGCGGCCGTTTGCTTCTGGAGAACTGAAGACCCAGCGCCGAGCCGCTTTCAAGGTACGGTCTGCAAAATATTTGCTGGAATCGGGAGTGTCGAGAGTTGCCTCCGTAACATTCCCCGCTTCATCGACGCGGGCCTTCACATTGATGCGCACCGTGCCGTGAATAGTGGCCAACGCCTTGGGGGATATTTCCGGTAAAACCTGATCGAGCACTTCACCGTGCCCGAGAGAGGCCCCGGAAGTCTTGGGTGTGAGAACAGATTCCGCTTCGTTGCTGCGCAGTACGGCAGGGGCGGCGGTGGCTGGCGGCGCGGCGAGAGGTTGCGGGGGAGTTGCCGCGGGATGTTCCGGCGCGGCGGACTTGGCCACATCGCTTGGCGCAGGTTTTGCCAGTGCCGACTGAGTGGCGGGCGGCATGACACGGCTGGCGGGGGGACTAGACTGACCGGGGAGAGCGTTGGTCGAGCCCGCGGACACGGCAGCGGATCCGGCAGTAGCCACAGACACTTCGCGCTGACGCAGAATTTTCGGCAAGGCAATGATGCCGGCCAGAACGAGCACTCCCGCGAATAGCGGCACCACATAATGGGGCAGCGTGATCGACCGCTGCTCCACGGTTGGTGCAGTCCGGACAACGGGGCGCGTCACTTTCCGCTCCCCCGCCGGAGCGGGCGGCTGTTTTGCCAGTGGCACCGCTGGCTCTTTCGAGAGTGGCACGTTCAAGGACGATGCCCACGCTGGCGGAGGGGCCGGCGCGGCTGCGACAGGCGGAGCGGCAGCGATAGACGCACTCGCAATCGTGCCTGCCCTTGCAGTTGCGCCTTCACTCACCTTTGGGCTTGCGCTCACGTTGGGACTCGCGCCCGCGCCTGCGGCAGCAGCTTTGACGGCTGTCGCTGCGGGATTGAGCCGCTCGGCAACCTTCGCGCAGCTCCAGCGCAATCTCGGTTCGCGGCGCAGTACGCACTTCGCAATTTCCAGGAAAGGCTCGTGGACCGCCGGAGGGATCACCGGATCGGCTTGTTCGTAGAAGGGTAGAACCGCGGGCTGCTGCGTGAGCGCTTCCACTAGGCTGACCCCGAGGGACCACATGTCTGCCGCTGGCGTCGAGGGCGAAGCGGGCACTTCCGGCGCATCATAAGCACTGCGCTCGCGGCGCATTTCGCGCACTTCGCCCGATGGCAGAATGGTGTCACTCGAAAGTTTCAGCAGTTCGCCGATCGCAAGCACGTTCGAAGGCTTGATGTGGCCGTGCGTAAGATTCTTCCCGTGGAGATACACCAGAACGTCGACAACTCCGTGCAACATTTCGTGCGCTTCTTCATCTATGAGTGCGCGCTGGGGTAGAACCTGCCCCAGATTCTCCTCTGCGTATTCCATGGCCACATACAAAAGTTCCATGTCTTCGAAGCTGCAGCGGCCCGTGCCATAGATTCGGAGCAGATTGCGATGGTTCAAGTGCGCCGCAGTGTTCCAGGCGGCGAGTTGCTGCCCGGCATTGGGAAGATCCGCGGAAATAAATTTGACCGCGGCTTGGCGCGGCTCCGGGTCCCGGAATCCAGCCAGGAATACCGCGCTGTGGTCGGTGCTGCCGAGAAACAGTTGCAGTTGGTATTTGCGGTCGACGACGTAGCCTTCCCATTGTTTCCAACCTTCGCTCATAATGCACCTCAGATGGCGAATTTCCGGGCCGTGGACGCACAACAGGCTCTGCAGGGCGCGGCTTCGCCGTGGAACTGCCAGGCGTCTGTGGGACTGGTCAATTCGGTCGGAACCTGTTCAGGCGCCAGGGGCTGGGCGCTATTCGCCCTCATTTTGCCACGAAATGGGAAAGAGAGGAGCAAATTCATGTTGGCCGATGGGAGGCAGGGAGTACTATGCCGGAAGGACAGGGTCTGGCCATTTCACTCGAGAGCTTTGATCTCAGGATACAGGGGAGATGAAATCTTGAGCCGCGAAACACCTGGCCCCTTAAGGTACGCGTCGAAAAAGCTATGCACGCAGTACGCCGTCACGGCAAGTTGGCGGCGGCCGTCGATACCAACTATTCCTAACATACGGAGCGTCCGCAGCACGATATGGCTTTTCAATAGGGCTCCGTCGTCGCTGAAGAGAAAATGGTTCGCCCCACGAATCTCTATGAACGCCCTTCGCTCCGGAGGCAGGCGATCGTAAATCGAATGGAGGTTGGCCCCGATCTGATTGCCCTCGGGGTCGGACTCATGGCTATGGTCGCTTAGAAGGAACATGAACGGCCGATCAATCCCCTCTTGAATGACGCTGCCGTGTGGAGCGCCGTCCACGTCAATGCCTGCCTTGCACCTGGAATCTTCATGGCAAAACAGTGCGGCCCCGGCCCCACCAAAGGAGTGGCCGAATACCCCTACGCGCGTCATGTCGAGCCGTCCCGTGAACTTGCCGGATGCATCTGAGGCGTTCAACCGCTCCAACCGATCAAGGACGAACGCGATGTCCGCAGTCCAGGCGGTCAGCAACCTGTTGGCACAACGGTCCTGCTCCTGGCCCGTTTTCTCAAGACAAAGTTCCGGGTTGTTTTCCGCAGTGCGTCTCAGCACGCGGCCGTCAGGGAAAACAACGGTAAAGGTGCGGTAAGGGGCGTCGAAGCCCACGACGACGTAACCGTGACTGGCGAGATCCTCGGCGAGCGTCGAGTAATTCCACACTTCGAGGGAAGCCGCCGCCCTCATGACCACCACAGGGTACGACCGTTGCTGCGGTGACACGTCGGAGTTCCGAGTGCTGTGTGTGCGAACCTGCGATAGATCTCGCGTCAGAAGTCCCAGCGGACCGCCACCAGGCCCAGCCGCCGTGCGCATCTGAGCGGGCACGTAGTCGTCCATGACACCGGATTGCCCAGCCGCAGACGGGTACCAGATCCAGACCAGGAGTTCGCGCTTGGGTCCTGGAGTTGGAGCTAGCGCGTCTAATGTCGCATCGTCGGTCCAGTCATAGATCACGCGGCCAACCGCGAATGACCCCGTGGGTGTCGGGAGTGTGAGCTCGGTTCGGCGCTCCAGCCAGAGCGATCCCGACAACGCCGCGACCCCGAGGACACCCAAAATCGCCACTAGCGCGAAGCCTTTGAATATCCGGCGAGCCAACGGCCGCTGCTTCCCCGGGGCGTTCATCGGCATGTTCATCGGAACCTCCGCGGCCAGTGAGTCGGTGGCATCAACAGAAAGTACTTTACATAATAAAGTCATTTCTTGTCAAGGAAGCTGCGGCCTTCTTTAATTGGACCCGGACTGCGGGGACCCCCCGGCGCATTCTCGGACGCGGCCGAGCAGGAATTGCCTTTCGCGGGCATTGCGCGTGAGCGATGCCGCGCGCTCGAATTCCGCTTGTGCCTCGGCGAAGCGGCCGAGCTTGAAAAGAAAGTCCCCGCGCACGCTGGGCAGGAGGTGATACGTCTTGAGAGACGGCTCTGAGGAGAGCGCGTCGATGAGTTCCAGACCCGCCGCTGGACCAGAGGCCATGGCAACCGCGACGGCACGATTCAGCTCGACCACCGGCGAAGGCATAAGTTGGGCGAGAGCGTCATAAAGCGCGGCGATGCCTTGCCAGTCCGTCTCCGCGGCAGTGCGCGCGCGTGCGTGGCATGCGGCGATGGCAGCCTGGAGCGCGTATGGGCCGAGAGAGCTTTTGATCTCTCCCGCGCGCTGAAGGGCGGTGAGACCACGGTGGATCAGGAGTTGATCCCAGCGCGAGCGGTCTTGGTCCATGAGCAGGATAGGTTCGCCCGACGGGCCAATTCGCGCGCTGGAGCGCGACGCCTGGATCTCCATCAGTGCGACGAGACCGTGGACTTCCGGTTCGTTGGGAACAAGTTGCACCAGAATCCGCCCGAGCCGCAGCGCATCCTCGCACAGGGCAGGGCGGAGCCAGTCTTCGCCGGCGGTGGCCGAGTAGCCCTCGTTGAAAATGAGGTAGATGACCTCCAAAACAGATGACAAGCGGGCGGCAAGATCGGGCCCGCGGGGAATCTCAAACGGAACGCGCGCTTCGCTGAGGGTCCGTTTGGCGCGGACGATGCGCTGGGCGACGGTGGGTTCGGCGACGAGAAACGCGCGTGCGATTTCGTCGGTGGTCAGGCCGCCGAGCAAGCGCAGTGTGAGCGCAGCGCGCGCCTCCGGCGAGAGAACCGGATGACAGGAGATGAAGATGAGGCTTAGAAGGTCGTCGCCAACGTTATCGTCAATCGCGGCCTCGAAATCAGGCACGGCCATCTCCTGCTGCGCCTCGAGCTCGCGGCCGTACTCCTGGTGCTTGCGCTCAAGGAGCTTGTTGCGGCGCCAGAGGTCGATCGCGCGATGCTTCGCCGTAGCCATGAGCCATGCACCTGGGTTGTCCGGTATGCCGGACTCTGGCCATTGCTCGAGCGCGGCGACCAGAGCATCTTGCGCGAGTTCCTCGGCAAGGCCGACGTCGCGCACGATGCGCGTGAGGCTGGCAATGATTCTGGCGGACTCAATCCTCCAGACCGCGTCAATGGTGTGGTCTAAATCGGCAGCCGTCACGGCTACCCATCACACCATCTTCAATTGGTCCGCGCAAGCCGAGGCGTGCGCTTCTAACCTTTAGGAGCGAAATCTTCCGGAGCGAGTATCTGGCGAACTTCGGTCTCGCCCTCCCAGCCCGGGCTGTGTTTCCTATGAAGTTCCATGAATCCCAAGGCTGCTTCGATGGCCTCTTGTTTTGACTTCAGCTCGAAAATAGCGAACCCGCCGACGACTTCTTTGGCCTCGGTGAAAGGTCCGTCCATCGGGGTTACCTGCCCGCGAGAAAGCCGGACGCGCGTGCTCTTTGCCGTCGGGGCCAGCCCACCGCTGGCAATCATCGTGCCGGCTTTGACCGCTTCTTCGCCGAGTTTCGTTAACGCGTCCATAAGTTCCTTGGTCGGAGGGACGGAAGGTTCCGCGTGTTTGACTAGCATCATGAATCTCATGGGCACATCTCCTTTTTGTTTTGAGTTGCCAGCCGCGTTTCCGAAGGGTGCCGCCGGCTGAACTTAGGCTCTATGGAAGCGTCGAACGAGAGGCAGCGAAATCGACACGTTACGCCGATTTTTTCTGCAACTCGGGCGGAAAGTCGCAATTCTCAAACACCTGGCGAACCTCGATCAAGCCGCCTTCCGGCAGGGGACAGCGGTTGGCCCACTCGATAGCCTCCTCCTTCGATTTGGCCTGAATGATCCAGAAGCCAGCAATCACTTCCTTAGCCTCCGTGAACGGGCCGTCGGTTACAATGCGCTTGCCGCCAGATACGCGGATGCGCGTCCCCTTGGAGCTTGGGTGGAGACCCTCCTCTGCGAGCAGCACGCCGGCCTTTCTTAGTTCCTCATCGTACTTCCTCATCGCGGTGACGATTTCTGCCGGGGGAACCGCACATTTCTCCAGGGCTTCCACGGGTGCCGGCAACAACATCATGAATCGCATGGTCAGTATCCTCCTGGTTTTAGGCTTAGCCGGGCTTCCGGCCGGTCTCGAGCGCAGGCGTCGAGGCTCTGCTTATACGTCGAACGAGAGTCGGCAAGTTCGACAAATGCTACACTTTTTTTTGCAAATATTTTCAGCCTGCGCATGCCTTGACTCTATCCCTGAAAGCATCCCGCGATTATGCCGTTCCGGCCATCGTGAGAAGCAGCGGCCAGAATGATACCAATATCGCGAGAGGACACGGAGAAAACCCCTGGTGCGCGAAAGCATAGGCGTGCAAAGCTTGCCAGGCCGCCTGGACGACAGAAGGCAGTAGCTCAAGCGCCTCTATCGAGCCAACTTCGAGAAGGTTTGCCAGTTGGCCCGCGGGTGCGCCTTCCTTCCCGAACAAAACCATAAGCGCGAGCCCGATGAGGATCGCCCCCGCGATCAATCTCCGGCTCCGAGAAGTTGTATTCTGCCTTGCCATAGCTGCCTCCTGCTCGACGGTTTCTTGTCTCTACATGTACGTCGAACGAGGAGCAGGAAAATCGACAGTTCAAGAACCCATTTTTGAAGGTACTTATTAAGTGATGGCGATGTTTGATTTTGATCGTCTCGGGATTGTCTTACCGGCCGAATTGGACTGTTGCGGGGCACAACGAATCAACGAGGATTCTGCTTAGCGCCGGAGGGGGAAACCGAAAAGTGCACGACACAGGAGTTCGACGTTGGTGGCCCCGCAGTGCTGGTGGCGACAATCACAACGTCTTCCCCAACGACCGGCCCTGTTCCGGCCGGCACTGTAAGGTCCACCTGGACGGTTCCTGCTTCCCCCGCACCTAGCTTGAACTCTCTTGGTTCCACATTGCTCACGAATTGATGCGCGTCCGTTGCTGTCATTTTGAACGTGCGCGGGAAGCCGAGGTTTCGCACCGTGAACCCGACTCGCGTGGTGCTTCCTGGGGACAACTCGTCAAAATCCAGCTTTCGAGAAATCTCCACAGTTTCCGAGTGAAATAAATGCGGGAAAAATCTTTGGTATTGCTTGCCATTTGCGTCTCGTCCCATCACCGCAACACGGAATGGCACCATCGGAAGGTCCACCCTCCCGGTGAATTCAAGGAATTCCCGGTCGGCATTCACCGGGTGCATTTGCAGCGTCTGAATGGCCTGGCCTTGTTCAGTGACCAGATAAAACTCGGTCGTCTGTGTTGCGCTGGCAGAGAGAGAAGCCTGAAGCGTTGCGGGAGTCCCAGCCACTGGCTGTCCCTGTATCCGGAAGAGTCCTTCGTGACCGGGACGGCCGCCCATCTTCACAAACCCGGCAGCGATAAAATAGATATCACTCTGCGTTTGTACCTCCAGCCAGTATCTGCCTGTGCCCGTAATTTCCGCGTGCCACTCTCCCGATTCGGGCGAACTCACTGTCACAATCCGGCCGCAATTCAATTCCGTGTCCTCTGTGTTTGCCGAACCCTGCGTAATCGTTCCGCCGGATGGTCGCGTCAGCTTGAGCACGTTGCCCTTTGTATCCACCGAGAGCGCAAAGGTAATCCTCTTGGTCACCGAGTCCACGGGAATCGTGATGGTTTGTGGTTTCCCGCTGAGTGTTCCCGTCGCCCAGATCACCGTTGACACGTTGCTCCTTGTTGATTCGCGTGCAAGGTGGAAGGCTTTGGCTGCTTCCGATCGCTGCAAAAACAGGGGAATTCCGCCCGTCTCATTGGCGGTGTGAATGTAGGCAGGATCCGCCGGGCCGCACGCCTCCGGACCAAAGGTCCGCGATCGATTTGGAGAAGGCTGCGTTTGTCCGAACCCGGACGAGCCACCGATCCAAAGAAGTCCTGTGGCTAGCAGCGCCCGCGCCGGCATACTTGCCCCAGTCCACCTTGAAATATTGGAATTCATTGTTCAGATTGTAGCGCCTCACGCTCAGGGAGGTATTCTTTCTCTTCTCGTTGTTGCGCCGAGAATCCGCGGCCAGCGGCGTTTGAAAAAGGAAAAGAGGGAGCGTCGCAAAACGCCCCCTCTTTGAGCAGAACAACGCGGACAGATAATGTCGGGTTAGTGGGAGAGATTTGCGGCCACGATCACGAGTTCCGGTTCCAGATGGTTCTGTGCAAGCTGGATCTCAAGGCGGCCCCTCGGGAACTCGCGTCCAGAGTGTTCACCCTCAACCCAAACCTGGTAGAGGAAGTAGTTGCCGCCCATGCGGCGGAAAACGAGCTTGGTTTTCGCGGAGGGTGTGATGGTTGTGCATGAGTGAGACAAAATGGTGGTGGCCGTAGCTTCCTGAGTGTTGTCAATTCGGACGACGGCCTCATGGTTTTCCAGGGATTTGAGGAAATACTCTCCGGCGGGATAAGCCCGGTCGCCGACGACAAAGGCGAATGGAACAGTAGCGAGTACTTTCGTCTGCTGTGCCTGAGTAGCCGTGGCTATCAGAAGCACAGTAAAAGCAAACAGGATTGCGCGCAGGTTTTTCATATCATCTCCTTTGTATCGAAGGCGGTGAGTAGCGGGGAAGGGACGGTGCACGGTTTTCATGGGCCATCTCGTTCCTGGTTTCTCTAACGACTCACGCACTGAACAAGTGCATGGGGCATGCCAAGGCGCGCACAAAACCCTGGCCCGAACTAAACTTTCGCGCATCCGCCTCAATCTGAACCGGATGGCCGTGGACGTATTGCATCTAGCCACTCCGTTGCTCCTCCGGACTGGTGTGGTTCCGAACGAACCGCAATCCGATCCGCACCTGTAACTTCATTGCTTTGGGCCATTAGAAGTGTGGCGTTCGGTTAGAAAAAGGGGCCGTGCGTTTTGGGATTATCGGAAGTCTTTTATTGACAATGTGTTAAATGAATTTCCCTACTTTGCAATTCTGAAGGCGGTAATTTCGCCTTGTTTCTCGCCGATCGGATAGTCTTTCTATCTGATCGGATAGCGTTTTTTAAACATTGGCGGGCTTTGCAGCAGCTGAGAAGTGCACACAGCTTCAACCAGAGCAGGAAGAGCTGCGCGAAGAAGCGGCATAGCGTCTAAAGAGGAGTTCCAAGTTCAGAGAGCGGGGAAGAAAAGGTCCTTAGGATTCGTACTCCATCCATGAATGGATTCAGGTCTGATTAGACTCGGAGCGTGGCTCTCGGCTCTGTTGCTCATCAGAAGAGAATAGCCGTTTGCCAGGTACGCAGGGATCTCGCGGTCATCAGTGACTGGTATATACGGACCGTCCTTTCCCAATTGGACGCGGTAGCGGTTGTCTTTGAATCGATGCGGAAGCAAACGCGTTCCCAGATTTTTGCCGCGAGAAACAGTAGCAAACAGCACCGGCCACCTCCGAAGAAGCAACATCCCGCATATTTTACAAAAGCGCAGCAGTGGTGGTAAGAGGTTCGTCTGTGGATAAGTATTAACACTGTGGAAAAAATGTGCACCGTTTGTTTTTGCGGCTTGCCTGACAAGTGGACCGCAATCTGCAAGCGAGTCGGCTGGCTACCATCCCATCTGCCTTGCTACACTGCAAACGTTGCGTGACATTGCGCCGCGAAGGAAGCTTGCATGCCCTCATTTGCCGGTGTGGACTTCATCGATTTTGATTCCCAACTGAATGACGAGGAAAAGCTGGTGCGCCAGACCTCGCGGCAGTTTGTGGACAATGAAGTTGTGCCCATCATCGAAAAGCATAGCCGCGAAGGCACGTTCCCGATGCACCTGGTACCACAGCTTGGCGAGTTGGGCTTTTTCGGCGCGAACATTCAAGGTTACGGCTGCGCCGGAATGTCCAATGTCGCCTACGGGCTGATGATGCAGGAGCTGGAACGCGGCGACTCGGGCCTGCGCAGCTTCGTTTCCGTGCAGGGTGGGCTGGTGATGTATCCGATTTACAGTTTTGGCAGCGACGCGCAAAAAGAGAAGTGGCTGCCGCGGCTGCGCTCGGGCGAAGCCATCGGCTGCTTTGGGTTGACGGAGCCACAGTTTGGCTCGAATCCCGGCGGCATGCTGACGCGTGCGGTGAAAAAGGGGAACAAGTACATCCTGAACGGCGAAAAAATGTGGATCACGAATGGATCGCTGGCGGACGTCGCGGTTGTGTGGGCCAAGTGCGAGGACGAAAAGTTTCGCGGCTTCCTGGTGGAGAAAGGCACGCCAGGATTCAAGGCTTGGGACGTGCACGGAAAATGGTCTCTGCGTGCTTCGGTAACTTCCGGCCTTTCCTTGAGCGATTGCGCAATTCCGGAAGAAAATCTCTTGCCCGGCGTGACCGGCTTGCGCGGCCCTTTGAGTTGCCTGAATCAGGCGCGCTATGGGATTGGCTGGGGCGCGCTCGGCGCGGCCATGGGCTGCTACGATACGGCGCTGCAATACGCCAAGACGCGCAAGCAATTTGCGAACAAGCCGATCGCCTCCCATCAACTGGTGCAGGAAAAACTGGCCTGGATGATCACGGAAATCGTAAAAGGCCAATTGCTGGCGCTGCACGTCGGGCGGCTGAAGGACAAGGGCAAGGCGGACGCAAGCCACATTTCCATGCTGAAAATGAACAATGTAGCCATCGCGCTGGAAACGGCGCGGAAGGCGCGGGATATTC
>JBAVHY010000509.1:0-19698 GCA_049686315.1 Candidatus Acidiferrum sp.
CCGTCGAAGCCACAATAGGCCCACAACAGCCAAAAAGGAACCAGGACAGAAAAAAACGGCAAAATTCGACCGGCCATGCCGCTAAGGTGCAACAAGTCAAGACCGGTGACTGCCTGCAACGCAATGATTGGCGTCCCTAACGCTCCGTACGCCACCGGCGCGGTGTTTGCGATCAGGGACAAACCCGAGGCTTGCAGCGGCTTGAATCCCAACCCAATCAAGATGGCCGCCGTGACCGCGACCGGCGTTCCAAATCCCGCCGCACCTTCAAAAAACGCTCCGAAAGAAAATGCGATCAACAGCAGCTGCAATCGGCGGTCTTGGGTAATGGCCATCAGGGTTTCCTGCAACACTTTGAACCTGCCCGACACGCAGTTCATGTCGTAAAGGAAAATGACGTTTAGAATAATCCACCCGATGGGAAACGCCCCGTAGGCTAGTCCCAATACCGCTGCGCGAGCTCCCATTCCCACAGGCATATGGAATACGCCCATGGCAATCAGCAGTGAGGCCGCCAGCCCGAGCAGCGCAGCCCAGTGCGCTTTCATGCGCAAAATCGCCAAGGCTCCCAGCAGGACCACTACGGGAAGCGCCGCAACGAGCGTCGAAAGCCACCAGTGGCCCAGGGGATCGTAAACTTGCGTCCAAGGCATGATCAACCCTCCAGAAGACAAGCTCTCGCAATTTTGCTATGTGTATTCGCTTACACACCGAGCAAGGAGAAACCAGGAAGTTCCTTATGAACTAAGAACCAAAGCCGGACGTCTGCGCATGGAATACCTTCTTATGGCTGTAATGTCAAGAAATGAGTATCGACTGGGCTTGGCACAGGGCCATGTGGGCCAGAAGTCCTCCAAATCACCACGCCGACGGAGATGATACTTGCCACCGATAGCCCGGACGGCGTACTTTGCATGCATGTCCCCCAAAGCACGATTCTGAGTGCGAAGTGATATCGAGGGAAAAACCCCTCTTCGAGGTATCCGACCATGAGCACAACTTCTCAGTCTCTTCATGAGGTTAAAATCGTGGCTCCTTCCCATCCGGCACAAGAGCGCGTTCTCTCGCCTGCTGCCTTGCAGTTTGTCGTCGATTTGCAGCGGCGCTTTGACTCCAAACGACTCGAACTCTTGGCCGTGCGGGCCGAGCGTCAGAAACGATTGGACGCCGGGGAGAAGCCCGATTTCCTTAAGGAAACAAAAAATATACGCGAGTCCGAATGGACCGTGGCCCCCATTCCTGCGGACCTTCAGGATCGCCGGGTCGAGATTACCGGCCCAGTGGACCGCAAGATGATCATCAACGCGCTGAACTCTGGCGCGAACGTTTTCATGGCGGATTTTGAGGATTCGAATACGCCCACGTGGGCAAACCAAATGGACGGCCAGCTTAATCTCATGGACGCGGTGCGCCGGACCATCACGTTTTCTGACCCAGCCTCCGGCAAAGGCTATGCGCTGAATGAACGCACGGCGGTTCTACTTGTGCGCCCGCGAGGCTGGCATCTCGAGGAGCGGCATGTTTTCGTGGATGGCCAACCGATGTCCGGAGCTCTATTCGATTTCGGCCTGTACCTTTTTCATAACGCAAAAGAGCTTATGGCCTCGGGTACCGGGCCTTATTTCTACTTGCCGAAACTGGAGAGTCACCTCGAAGCAAGGCTGTGGAATGACATTTTTGTGTACGCACAAAATGCCTTAGGCATCCCACAAGGCAGCATTCGCGCGACCGTGCTGATTGAAACCATTCTGGCTGCGTTCGAAATGGACGAAATCCTCCACGAGTTGCGGGAGCATTCCGCGGGACTCAACTGCGGCCGCTGGGACTATATTTTCAGTTTTATAAAGAAGTTTTCCCAAAACCCCCCTGTGGTGCTGCCCGACCGCGGCCAAGTCACCATGACCACGCACTTTCTTCGTTCCTACAGCAAGTTGCTGGTCCGCACGTGCCATCGCCGGAACATTCACGCCATGGGCGGCATGGCGGCCTTCATCCCGATCAAGGGCGATGCCGTGGCAAATGAAAAAGCCATCGCCCAGGTGCGCGCCGACAAAGTGCGCGAAGCAGGAGATGGCTACGACGGCACATGGGTCGCTCACCCTGGCCTTGTTTCCATTGCAGCGGAAGTATTTGACCGCCTTATGCCTGGGCCCAATCAGATCGACCAGAAACACGCCGACTTTCAAGCCTCCGCTGCGGATTTGCTGCAAGTTCCCACGGGCGATATAACGGAAGCCGGGCTTCGCCAAAACATCGCTGTCGGCCTCGGCTACCTAGAGGCGTGGCTCCGTGGCACGGGTTGTGTTCCGCTCTTTAATCTGATGGAAGATGCCGCAACCGCCGAAATCAGCCGCGCTCAGCTGTGGCAATGGATTCATCGGAATGCCCAGTTAAAGGATGGGCGCAAAATCGACCTGCCCTTGTGCGAGCACATGATCGACGAAGAACTGGCCAAGGCAAAACAGAGCGGCGATGCCGCCCGCTATGCCGCCTATGAAAAGTCCGCTCGATTAATGCGCGACTTGATCCGCTCCCCGCAGTTCGTGGAATTTCTGACCATTCCGGCGTATCAGCTCATCCTCAGCGAAGGAAGCTGAGCAAACCCGTCTCCAAGGTTTGGCGAATGGTCACAAGTGGGGATCAATGACAACAGGAAGGAAGGCAATGGGCTTGGACGCAAGTCGAAAGAAAAATCAAGGACGCACGACTCGAGAAGCGCCCGATGCATACTTTGCAGACTGAGCGATGTTCTTGGTAGCGATCGAATGCACTCCGGACCACACCAATTGCAATCCCGCGCAAATAGCGATTAGCGCCACTGCCGCCTTCAGCTTCTGCGCCGGTACTTTCTTGGCGAGCACGCACCCCAGAAGCACTCCGGGAATACCTCCCGCGAGAAGCTCGAACAACACAAACGTGCTGATGGAACCAAAGGTCCAATGGACGGCGCTACCAATGATCGCCAGCACGAGTCCAAACACCAGGTCCGTGCCTACAACTTGCGCCGGCGTCATTTCCGAATAGTTGAGCAGCAGGACAGTGCCGAGGGCGCCTGCTCCCGCCGATGAGAATCCGGACTCGACACCGATGGGAAAAGCCAGCCAGGGCAGCCATCGAGTATTCTTCCCTGCGAAGCCCTGGTTTTGAACGCGCGGAACAAAGGTCACGCTTGAAGAGACCGCCAGCAATAGACCAATCACGATAATGAGGACAGGGTTGCTCTCATTCTTGGCCATCACTCGTAAGAAATACATTCCCAGCACGAGGCCAGGCACAGCTCCCTGAACCAGAAGCCGGAAATATTGGCCGTGCACCTGCCGCGCGACCAGATAAAACGGCGCGGCAATCAGCCGCAGAATCCCCGCAAAAACAAAAGCTGTTCCGACCGCTTCTCCCGCGGGGAGTCCAACAATCAACAAAAGGGCCGGAACGGTGAAACTCCCACCACCGATTCCGGTAACCCCCACGGTAAAAGCGATAAGGAAGCCCAAGACAAGGTGCGTCATTGCGCGCGCTCCGAAAAGGTATGGATTCCGCACTCCAGCTTCCGGCCACTCCAGCGTCCGGACCTGGGATTTTGCGGATCATCGGGAATTGCGGTGCACGGCCGGCATCCAATGCTAAGGTAGCCCTGGTCGTACTGCGGCAAGTAGTCCAGGCCTTTCGCGCCGGTGTACTCCCACACTTGCGCCCAAGTCCAATCCGCCAGGGGACTCACCTTCAGCAGCGTTTTGCCGGCCGGCAAACTATGCTGCTCTATTTTCTGCAGATTCTTCCGCGTGGGAGACTGTTCCCTCCGAAGTCCGGTAAACCAAATCTCGAAAGGCTTCAGCGCTTCCATCAGCGGTTCCACCTTGCGCAACTGGCAACACCTAGCGGGTTCCTCGCGATACAAAATCCCGAATTCGCTTTCCTGCTCTTCGACTGTTTTCTTGGGAAGTACGTTCACCAAGTTCAATTGCCAGTCCCGCGCCAGCTTGTCGCGAAATTCGTATGTTTCCTTAAAGTGATATCCCGTTTCCAGAAACAGCACGGGTATATTGGGCAGACGCTTTCGGAGTAAATCGAGGACGATGATGTCTTCCGCCTGAAAACTACACGTAAGACACGCGCGCGACTCCACATCTCTTTTCAGAACGGATTCCACGACTCCCACCGCGCTATCATTCTCAACGGGTTCAAAATTACCGAGTGCGTGCATCTCAATTCGCCTTCCTTTTCTTTGCCCCGTCTTTGCCAACGCGCAATGTCTCCGCAATGGCCAGCGCACGTTTCAGCGCTTCCTGAGAGCTTCCATCCTGCCTGGTTGCTGGAACCTCGAAAAAGAACTCGCCCGCAACATTCCTGAGGAGCATTTCTTGCCCTCGGGAAATCGTTTGACTGGAGTAAACGATCACCGCACCAGTTCCCCAATGCGAAGAGAGGGCAGGCGTAAGAAACGACGAAGGAACTTTCTTTGTGTCCACGAGAGCCGTTTCAAAATCTGCTTCAAAAAGCGACCGTTCCAGAAGTTCTGCAATTTCGCTGTTGCCCGCGACGCAAAAGATTGCCGAGCGATGACCATGGCGCATATGCCGCTCCTCCGAAGTCACCGCACCGGATGTTTCCCTCGCGATGGCAGGTGTTGCTTGCTGAGGAGAGAATTCATTTCGCGAGAGGTCTTCGCGAATCATCGCCGCCCCCACCGTGGCGTTGGTTAGGGGATCGATCAGGATAAAGCTTCCGGTAGTTCGATTGATGTTGTACGGGTCGAAAAAGAGAGGCGCGGTGGTTTCAAACTCGACAGACGCGATTCCGTTCATCTCCAGTTCGTCCGCCGAGTTTTCGGCCAGGCTATTTACGTCGATCCTGAAGCGGATATGGGTAGCCTTGGCTTTAACTTGCCGCCCAGCATGTTTCACAAGGTACGAGTGGTTCAACTGCAGGGGCTTCGCATTTAGCCACACGACCATCGCCGCAAATCGCCTTGATACATGTGGAGGGTCTGTGGGGGAGACCAGCATATCCCCGCGGCTCAGGTCGATTTCGTGCTCCGTCTTTAGCACTACTGATTGCCCGGGAATCGCTTCCGTCAAATCACCGTCATAACTAACGATCGAGTGCACCCTTGTTTCCTGCCCAGAAGGAAGCGCCAGAACGGCATCACCCGGCCGAATGACCCCGCTCGCGATTCGTCCGGAGAAGCCCCGAAAACTTCTGCCTGGACGAATCACCGATTGAACGGGAAACCGCACAGCCTCCGTGCCGTGGTCCAGGTGGAGGGGCACAGTTTCCAGATGCTGAAGCAAAATAGGCCCGGAATACCAGGGCGTTTTGTCGCTCCGCGTCACCAGGTTGTCGCCCTCAAGAGCGCTGACCGGGATGCACTGTACGAAGGGGATTCCCAAGTGCTTTGCAAGAGCAGCGAACTCGTTTTCTAACCGCCGGAAGACGCTTTCCTGGTAATCAACAAGGTCCATCTTATTAATGGCCGCAAGCACGTTCGGTATGCCCAGCAAGGAAGCGATGTACGCATGCCTGCGGGTCTGCGGCAGCAGGCCCTTGCTTCCATCGATGAGAATCACGGCGAGATCCGCGGTGGATGCCCCCGTGGCCATATTCCGCGTGTACTGTTCGTGGCCGGGAGTATCAGCAATAATGAATTTCCGTCGCGCTGTGCTGAAATAGCGGTAAGCCACGTCGATGGTTATTCCCTGTTCGCGTTCAGCCCGCAATCCGTCCGTGAGCAAGGAAAAGTCAATTGGACCTGTGGATCGATTGAGCCGGCTCTTTCTAATCGATGCCAACTGGTCCTCGTAAACCGCCGCTGATTCATGAAGCAAGCGGCCAATGAGGGTGGATTTGCCGTCATCGACGCTTCCCGCCGTGGTGAAACGCAGCAACTCTTTCTCCAAATTCTTACTGAGGAAGCCGTCAAGGGCCTCGAATTGTTCTTCGAATTCAGCAGTCAGCATCAAAAGTATCCTTCCCGCTTCTTGGTCTCCATCGAACCCTCTTCGTCGTGATCGATGGCGCGGTTTTCGCGCTCGGACTTCCGAAAGGAAACCATCTCCGCAATAATTTTTGGTACCGTGTCGGCCTCCGAACGAATCGCTCCCGTGCAGGGCACGCAACCAAGCGACCTCATCCGGCAACTCACCCGTTGCGTCTTTTCGCCTCGAAGCAACTTGTCATTGGGGTACACCAGCACGATGGATCCGTTCCGCACCACCACCTCACGCTCGGCGGCGTAATACAACGGCACGATGGGAATTTTTTCCGCATGGATGTACAGCCACACGTCGAGTTCAGTCCAGTTCGACAACGGAAACACCCGGATGCTTTCCCCTTTATCGATCCGCGAATTGAAGTTGTTCCACAACTCCGGCCGCTGGTTTTTGGGATCCCATTGCCCCTGGGAGTCCCGGAAGGAATAGATCCTCTCCTTCGCGCGCGATTTCTCTTCGTCACGGCGAGCGCCACCGAAGGCCGCATCGAATCCGCCTTCCTCGAGCGCATCGAGGAGCGCTTTGGTCTTCAACAACCCGCAGCACTTCTGGGTACCGAGCACAAACGGGTTCGCTCCTCGTTGCAAAGCGTCGTGGTTCTGATGCACGATCAGTTCCGCCCCAATCTCCCTGGGATACTGGTCACGAAACTGGATCATTTCTGGAAACTTGTAGCTCGTATCGATGTGCAGCAGTGGAAACGGAATTTTCCCGGGATAGAACGCTTTCTCGGCCAGCCGCAGCATCACCGAGGAATCCTTGCCAATGGAATACAGCATCACCGGTCTTGCGAACTCCGCCACGGCCTCGCGCAGGATGTAAATGCTCTCGGCCTCCAATGCTTGAAGATGGGTGAGCTTCCGTCGCGGCGCCTTAGGGATCGCTCCAATGCCTTGGGTGAAGGCCGGTAGGGTTGTTCCGTAGTCGATTGTGACGTCTGCCATGTTCTCTCTTTTCTGTACTTCGGAAGTCGCCCGAAAAAACAAAAAACCCACCTGCCAGGTCTCTCTGGAGGTGGGCTTCACTTCGCTCAACTAGAATTAGATTTCTAGATTACGAGCCTCCCAGCGCCAGAGCACAGTTCTGCCGAACACAGACAACATGGACAACAGTTGCCTGCCAGTCGGCTCAAGCGCGAGGTCAATAACATGCTCCATACAGTACGGGAAAACCGAACTGGCCGCAAGATGTCCGCCGAACCATTTTTTGAATGGACCACAATCATGTTTTGCATTCTTGAAATCAGGCGAATTCATCGCGCGGGGTCGAGTCTCTAAAGTGCTGAAATCAAGCAAGTTATTGACCCGACGAGACAGCATGCAAAAAGCGAGAAAGGCTGAAAAACCACGTACCGAGACCCTTGGGCAGCACAGAAACACCTGCTGGACTAATGGACCGCGCCTTCAGCTGATAGCTAGAACGATAATGATTCTGGGTTGTGTGACGCACATCACAAATCGAGTCTCGCGCGTCCCTGTAAGGTTAAAGAGGTCCATAGATTTGTTCGAAGGTACGGAACCTTTCGGACACGGTTCTGACCGATCACGCCTCGCGCAGACGCGCCATGAGGTGTGAAGGGCGCAAATGCCGCGCAGACTCGACTTCAAACTGATTGTCTCGGTCACCACTCTGATCATTGCGATTAGCTGTGTCAGTGGATACCTCAATTTCCGGATGCAGAAGAACAGGTTGGTCGAGACCATGATTCTTGGGGCGGACCAACTCTCGCGCAGCATTACCAGTGCCACCTGGCATGCCATGCTCGACGACGACCGCAAAGCCGCTTACGAGATGATGCGCGTCATCGCCGACAAGCACGGTGTCGACCGTATCCGAATGTTCAATCGCGAGGGCAGGCTGGTGTTTTCGACCGATGCGCAGGAAAAGCTCAGCCTCGCCAGTCCATCGAGTGAGGTCTGCATCAGTTGTCATGGCCCGACGGCGATCCTGTCCAAGCCCGAGGTGGACTCGCGGGTCCGATATGCGACGTCGCCGGGTGGCGTCAAGACCCTGAACATCGTGACCCCCATCCACAATGAGCCTTCCTGCAGTAACGCCAGCTGTCATGCTCACGAAGCAAGCACCAAAGTGCTCGGAATTCTGGATGTAGCCCTGAATTTGGACCCGGTTCAGCAACAGAACCGGGCCGTCACTATGCAGACCATCTTCTCGACCGTTGTCTTCGTAATCATCGGCGCGGCGTTCGTCATCCTGTTTACGCAGCGCTTCGTCGCCGCTCCCATCCGGGAAGTGATCGAGGGGACGAAAGCTCTCAGCGCTACACAACTCGATCGCCCCATAGAAATCCGGCGCGGCAGCCAGGAACTCGATGAACTGGTCGACTCGTTTAATCTGATGCGCGAGCGATTGAAAGTCGCGGTTGACGATCTGAACGAAATGCAACGAACCCTGGAAAGCAAGGTGGCCGACCGCACCCAGCAATTGCACGCTGCCCATCGCAAATTGCTTCAGGCTGACCGGCTTGCCTCTCTCGGCGAACTTGCCGCCAGCGTCGCCCACGAGATCAACAACCCGGTCTCCGGCGTGCTCAACCTTTCCATCTTGCTCGAACGCCTGATGGCCAGCGGCGAATTTCCTCCCGGGCGCGAGGCCGACTTCCGCAAATACCTCAGCCAAATCTCTATTGAAACTGCCCGCATAGGACGCATTGTTACCGATTTGCTGGCTTTTTCCCGCAGGTCCAAGCCACAGCGCATTCCAGGGGATTTGAATAAACTGGTTCGAAGCACGCTAGGACTGGTTGGCCCTAAACTGAAGCTTATGAACGCGGAGACGGTTCTGGAATTGCAGGACGACCTGCCTTACGTCGAGTGTGATCCTTCGCAGATCCAGCAGGTGATTCTTAACCTCCTTTTAAACGCGGCTCAGGCGATGCAGCCAAAAGCAGGCGGCAGATTGACCATCCGCACTCGATTGTTGCCCGAAGGGGACGACGTGGAGCTTTGCGTGCGAGACACGGGTGAAGGCATTGCCCCCGAAAACCTCTCGAAGATTTTCGACCCCTTCTTCACCACGAAACCCGAGGGAAAGGGAGTCGGATTGGGGTTGGCGGTGCTATATGGGATTGTGAAGGCTCACGATGGGGAAGTCGAAGTGGTGAGCCAGCGCAACGAGGGTACTTCCTTTTCGGTCACGCTTCCCCTGAAGGTACGAAGCGCCTCTCCCGAAGAGAAAGAAGTCAAGGTACATGCGTAGTGAAAACGGTTTATGTGGTAGCGATCGGAAGCGTGCCTGCTCAAGTAATGGAATGGGTCGACGGCGTTGTCGCCGAGTGGTGCCCATGGCCGATCCTGCGAATGCCGGCTCTAAAACTCCCAGAGGGAGCGTATGACCCGGCACGAGGTCAATACCAGTCCGTGGAAATCATGAAAGCACTGGCTCAATGCGCACCACGCGACGCTGCGAGGATTCTGGGAGTGACCGAGGTGGATCTGGCGATTCCAATGCTTACGTTCGTATTTGGCCAGGCGCAACTCGATGGACCTGTGGCCCTGCTTTCGGTGTGCCGCTTGCGCCAGGAGTTTTATGGGCTGAGAAGCGAGGAGGGCCTGCTGCGTGAGCGCGTCGTCAAGGAGGCGCTTCACGAACTGGGACACACTTTTGGCCTTACGCATTGCGCCGAACCGAAGTGCGTGATGAGCCTGGCCACCCACATCGGCCTGGTTGACAATAAAGCGCAACGATTCTGCGTGCATTGCGGAGAGCAACTGGCCCGGCGCTTTGCTTCTCCGGATCGGGAGCTGCTATGAAAAAGGTCTGGCCTATCCTGGTGGTGGACGATGAGGAAGTCATGTGCGAATCCATGGCCGCGTGGCTGCGCGAGGACGGCTACCGCGTCGACACGGCTGCCAACGGACAAGCGGCGCTCGACCTTGCCAAAGCGACAGATTATGCCATCTATTTCATCGATTTGAAAATGCCCGGTGGCATGGACGGAATCGAAACAATGATGGAAATTCACCGCATCCACGCGGAGGCTTCCATCATCATCATCACCGCCTACGCCACCGTCGATACCGCGATCCTGGCCATGAAAGAGGGCGCGCAGGAGTACATCGTAAAACCATGCCATCCGCAGGAAATCTCCATGCTGGTTTCCCGCATCCTCAAGGTCAAGAAACTTCAGAGCGAGAATGCCATTCTGCGCAAAAAGATCAGCCGCCGGTACCATCACCACGACATCATTACCAAGAACCCGCGCATGGAGGAGATTCTCGCGCTGACCCGGGAGATCGCCAGTTTACGCAGCACCGTGCTGATTTGCGGCGACAGTGGAACGGGGAAGGAACTGGTGGCGCGCGCTATTCATTACTCGGGAGATCGCGCGGAGAAGCGATTTGTCAGCGTCAGTTGCGCGGCGCTGACCGAAACACTGCTGGAGAGCGAATTGTTCGGCCACGAGAAGGGTTCGTTCACCGGAGCCGATGGACAAACGAAAGGCAAGTTCGAGTTGGCCGATGGAGGCACAATCTTCCTCGATGAAATTGGCGACATTTCGCCCAAGCTTCAGGCTGACCTTCTGCGCGTGCTTCAGGAGCGCCGCTTTTATCGCGTTGGTGGCACGGAAGAGGTTAGCGTGGATGTGCGGGTGATCGCGGCCACCAACAAGAGCTTGGCCGAAGAAGTTCATCAGGGGCGTTTCCGCGACGATTTGTTTTACCGGATCAACGTGATTGAAATTCGTATTCCCCCGCTGCGCGAGCGTCGGGAAGACATACCGCTATTGGCAGAGCACTTTGTGGAGCGCATTGCCTCAGAGCTGGGAAAAGACATCGCGGGCATCTCCGGAGGAGCGCTCAAGGTGCTGATTGACTACGACTGGCCCGGCAATGTCCGCGAACTGGAAAACGTCATCGAACGGGCGATCGTAACTTCCCATAACGGAGCGCTGGTCGAGAGCGATTTCACATGGCTCAATCAACGCAAAAGCCCTGGACAGAGTTGGGAGGTTCCCGACGTTCCGCTGGCCGACTTGGAACGCCGCGCCATTATTGCCGTCCTGGAACGCAAGGGGGGAAACGTCAAGGATGCGGCTGCTTCACTCGGGATCGATCGCTCGACGCTCTACGACAAGCTAAAGCGCTACGAAATAGTGCACTGAGCCCGAGTATTACGTGTCCAGAAAGGTCGCCGCAAGCACGGCTTCCCAGTCTGCATTCGGCATAGCATCCATCAAGTCGGGCATGAGGGACCCCCCATCCGCAAGGCACGGCCCGGCATCCGAGGTCGAGAGTTGCGACTGCAGCCGATCAAGCTCTCCGGTCAGCCATCCGGGCACTTCAACACTGCGCAACAGATGACGGAGATCCACCGGTACGCGAGGACGAAGCCTTAGATACCAACCTTCCTCCTCCCCACCGGTGGACACCACGGTCCCGTCGATTGGGGCGCGAACCCGAACTTCATGGCCGTTCTTCATCATGCGCCAGGCAATGCCATTGTTCTCGGTTTCGCTACCTTCCATGGGCAAATCGACAGAATCGGGACGCCCGATCAGGTGACGGGCAAAATCATCAAGACCTACCGTCAGAGTGCCGTCGTCTTCTGGGCGCAGCCAGGTGTGTCCTCGATGGTAGAGCAAGTTATCTGAATAGTTGACGGCCACGTTCTGGGTGGAAGTTCGCGCAGGCAAGGCCGCGAACTCGGCGTATTGGGGACAATGGCGACAGTCGAAAGCGTTGTCGCAGATTCGGGAGAGCACTCTGCCAGCGAACTGGTGGCGGCAGCGGCGCTCGGCTTCCGGCAAGTCGGCGAAGTTCATGCACCAGCAAATCTCCGTGGCGCGATGTGTGCGGAAATCCGAGGCAGTGCGCCAGGCCGCAGAGACGAGTGTGGCGAGGATGGTCAACACAACAGCGAAGAACAGAGAAAGAAAGATGATATGTCCAGCGGTCCAATGAAATCCGTCAATCCACGGAAACATGCGTATCCGCTCCTTTCGCTTTGGCAAACAGCGGCAAATATCGATAAGACAAAGAATAAACGATCACCCCATAGGCGATCACGCCGCCGAAACTAGCCACCTCTTGCCAACTGGGGATGTATTGCAGAAAATCGTCAAATGGAAGCGTGGGAAGGGCGAGCGTTTGCACGGTAAGAACGAAGCGATTCAGCAGCACTCCGCCGCATGCTAAGACCGCACCGCACACCAACCAGCCACGCTTTCTGGCGGTCAATGGCACACAGAGAAGAAAGGCGGGAAGCAGCCCTAGAGGAACTATTTCCGCAAACAGCAGGGCCGAGCCAAAGGGCTTGTAGGCGTAGAAGTCCCAAGGAGCAAACCCAACTGCCGGGGAAGTAACGTTCAGCCACACCAGGGTGTCAATCGCTTTCGCCGCCACATAAGTGCCGAGCAGCACACCGGAAATAAAACCCAACTTTCGGAACACGCTGGGTTCGACCAGTTGACGTTTAGTCAGTGCTTCCGCCGCCGTCGTCACCAGCAACAGAAAACTGGGGCCCACAGCAATCGCTGAAAGAATGAACAGAAAGAACGTGGAGGGCCAAATCGCAAATCCCTGACGAAATGCAAAGGGGCGGCCGCGCAACACTCCGTAAAGTCCCCCGAGCGATCCCTGATGGAAAAAGGAAAGGAAGGCGCCCACGGCCGCGAGAACAGGAACCAATTTGTGAAGCTGATGCTCAAAAATCAGGAAGGACGGCACCTTGCGCAATTGGCGGTTTCTCAACAATACGGGTATGTATTCCAAAATGAGCACGAGCAAATAGCACGAAATACAGAAGGTGACCTCCGTGAGCATCGAGTGCGTGTTCGGGTGCCAGAAGGTGAACCAAGCGCGAAGCGGCTGCCCAACATCCACTATCAGGACGGCAACCGCGCCGCTATAGCAAATGAATCCCAGGACAACGGCGCTGTTCAGAACCGGCTGGAGATCTTTTTGCTTGAGGATGTATACGAGAAATCCAGTGAAGAAGGCGCCGGCGCCCATGGCAATGATGGCCAAATCCAGAAAGATCCACATTCCAAAGGCGAATCGATTGTCCATATTGGTCTGGTTCAAACCCAAGTACAAGCACAGACCAGCGGCATAGATTCCAAGAAGCATCAGGCAAACCCACGGAACCAGCCAAAGGACGAATCGCGTGGTCGAGGTTCGCTCGACACTGCGGGCAATCCAGCGCCGGTCTAAAAGAAGCAATTCAGACATTCTTGCCCTCCGTGGCGTGCTCCGAATCGCGTTCGGCCAGAGCTCTCACCCAGGCCTGGCGCGATTTGTAGCAAATCTTCGGTTCCGTACCGAGCCGCGCCAATAAGCGGAACGATTCCGGAGAATGTGCGGCGCTAAAGACGGAATCATTTTCGTCCGCCAGATTCCCGAACAAAATGGCCTGGGTAGGGCACGCTTCCACGCACGCCGGGATGTAGTCAGCGAGATCTATTTCCTTCTTCCCTGCTGCCGCAGCTTTTTCCTTAGCGCTGTGCAGCCGCGCGTGGCATAGGTTGCACTTCTCCACCACGCCGCGCATGCGAACGGCAACCCCTGGATTGAGGCTTTTCTCCATGCCCGCCGGCCACGCGGGATCCCACCAGTTGAAGTAGCGGGCATGATAGGGACAAGCAACCATGCAATACCTGCATCCCAGGCAGCGCTGCGGCATCTGCATCACAATGCCTGTAGCCTTATCGACTTCAACGGCCTGTTGGGGGCAAACGCTCACACAGGGGGTTTCGTTTCCGCAGTGCATGCAGGTGACAGGGATGAACACCTCGCGCTTGGCCGTTCCTTCCAAGCGGTTTGAGACCTTGCGAACCAACATCGGTGTCAGCCCTTTTCGAGGAGTGGCTTGCGGAGGACCAGAGGGAACGTTGTTCTCCGCCGCGCATGCCACCATGCACGCGCCGCAGCCTGTGCAGCGGTCCAAGTCGATAACCATCCCATAGCGGGCACTCATGATTTGCTCCTGGCCGGAGGTTCGCGCAAGTTCGACTCTTGATAAAGCTTTGCGGCCAATGGCGGCAATACGGGAGGAACCCACGCCGCAGCCCAGTTGGCGCCGAGCGAAACATGATGCTCAACCGGCCATTCCTTCAACTCGCACCGCAATCCACGAGGTCGGGGCGCCTCGCCCATCCAAACTGCTCCTGCGCGGAGTTGCGTTTCCAGATTTCGCGCCGAATCGAACTTTGCGACTGCGACGGGCTGTTCTCCATAGACTGTGCCCTGGCGAGTGCGGAAGAGTTCTTCACAGCGCGATTGGATGATTTGCTCCACTACAGGCAACGTGGGATCAATCTGCAGCAGAAATTGTGCGGCACTCCTGACTTCCTCCGGAGGCACGACGAGGTTCAACGCCACCGCATACGTATCTGCCGCAGAGGTGGGCGCCGTGGGTACATCCGTAAGTTCTTCGAGAAAACCTGGCGCTGGCAACAGCCAATCCGCTGTGCTTCCTCGGCCATCCCAAGCCGCAAAGCGAAACACCTCTGCACCATTGGGTGGCGCATACTCCCAAGGTACGGTCGAGTCCACCAGGACTGCGCGAAGGGCGCCGATGACGGGTTCGGCCGGAACATGCGGCAGAACTCGTTCTGATCTTCTAACGATTCCTCCGGGTGCTCCCACCGCACCGAGCAGGACATTCAGGGCGGCAATGGTTGGATTTCCATCCGCCGCAATAACCAAGACCGGGCGATTCTCGACTATTCTTCGCGCAAGATCACGGATTGCTTCGGTGGTCAGCCCCGTTTGCGCAGCAACTTCAGTCAGGGACAATGGCGGTGCTGGCCCCTGTGAAGTTACCAAGTGTTCTTCAAGAAGCACGCGCGCAATGCCCGCCGCCAGTTTCTGTTCGCTTCCTTCGCGAATTGGGACCCATTGCCATGCGCGAGCGGCAGTTGGAGACAATGACGGCTCAATCTGCATCAATCGCAATTGCGGGTCGGCCGCGCCCGCTGCACGCTTGCTCCAGAGGCGGGTGAACTGCCCCGGCGTTCCCCACCCGTCCAGTAATGGCGCGCCAAAGCTGACGATGGTCCGCGCGTTTTCCAGATCGTAGCCCAACGTGGTTACGTGTACGCCAGCCCATTCTGCGTACGGCGAGAGCGCCTGAATCTCAGCGGTGGGCACGACTCGATAGCTGCCCTTTTGATTTCCCGCAAAAGCCTCGAACAGCGACGAGGTGGCTCTGCCGGGGCGCCCATCGATGATGCCTATCGGCCCCTCCCCGCAAGCCTTTTCAAAGGCTGCTTGTGCTTGGGCCCAGGATGCGGCGCGCCCACGATGGCGCACCTCCCGCAACCGCAGGGGATGCCAATTCAGTTGGTGAGCAGCAAATCCCAGCGGGCATAAGGCTCCTTTGGTTACCGGATGACCGCTCACGCCCGCAATTCCCACCGGGCAGCCGGCGGTCATGCGCACGCGAAGCCCGCAACCACCGGCACACAAGGTGCAAAAGGAACGTTTCGTCTCGACCGGGCCGTGCGCGGGCTGAGGAATCCAGGGCCAGTTCTGCGTCCAGATGGAAACGTCTCCCAAAAGTTTCCACGGCACAGGTGTGAGCAGGAAGCCCGCAGTGGCTCCGGCACTGCCGATCAACAAGTTTCGCCTGGAAAACTTCATCGTTGCTCCTTCATTTATGACAGCCGAGGCAGCCCACCTCGACGTGGTGCTGGCGATGGCAATTTTCGCAATCGCTCATCTTCATGCCGTCATGCGGAGCGCGCCGAAGGCGAGAGATGGAATGACCCCATATATCGCGGCTGTAGCCGCTGATTCGGTTTTGCTCGTAAATTCGGGACTGATCGGATTCCCCGAAGGTTCCGTGACACTCGCTGCAGGCCAGGCCGGCGCCGCGAATGTGGATCGCGTGGGGGAACCAAACGTTGGCCGGCTGCCGCGCAGAGACGAACCAGTGTATTTCGCGACCCGGTTTTATGTAGGTGTCAACCAGCACAGCCTCAGATTTGGATGTTCCTAGCTTTTCGGCATGGCACCCCGCGCACGTTTCAATGCGAGGAACACCCGTAAATTGACCGTCGCTTGCGAGCGCGTGGCAGGTATCGCACTGGGTGACGCCGGATTTTTCGCTATGTGTCTTATGATGGAAAACCAGCGGTTGTTCCCGCTGGACGTAGAGGGCGCGAGGAAAGGCGACCCAACCAGTCAGTATGGCTAGTACAAGCCCAAGCCCGAAGACATAGAGATTTCTCCTCACGGTCATTCCTTTGGCCCCCACTGCGAGCTGGAAAAAAAGCGTTGAAACAAACACACCAGTTGCTGCCGCGACAGTAGCTGAGCTACTCCGTGCACAGGACTGCCGCCGTCACAAGTCAGTGCGAGCGTTTCGTGGATCTCACGCGCCAGGCGCTCTTGCTCTTCTGCCTGCCAAGCTGCCGCATGAGGCTCGGCAATCAGGCCGGATTTCGTGCGCCCCGGCAACTCCCACCCGGCGAATAACCATCCCGAGCCATAAGGGTCCGCGGTTAGGCGCTTGAGGTCGCCACGGAGGTGGCAGTTCACTTTCTGAATCAGGAGCGGATTCGGAAAAGTCATGGGCCACTCGACACCGTGGACGGTCAACGCAACAACCGGGCGTTGGGTGCCATGGGTGGTCACGAATGTCAGACCGTCAACGTTGCCAATGACCTCGGCTAGCATTGCGTCAATTCCGATGTGGCATGAACCAGACTCTTCCGCGGCCATCCAGAAGTGGTTCGCGGAATAAAGAAGCCCCTGCGGTGGGGCAGTAGCGCCATGCGGCCGCGCCAGCGAAAGATACGAATCGCAATAGCGGTAGTCATCTGTCGTGCAGCTAGAAAGTTGGGAATCACTGAAGGGGATCAGCTTCGTTGGAGACGTGGTTGCGCAATACTGCACGTGGACTTCTTCAAGATGCGGGCAACGCTCTTTTCGCGGCTCAACACCCTTGACCAGAGTGCAGTGGTGATATTCCGGTGACGCACAGCGTCCTGCGCCAGAAACCCCAGGCCCTTCCAGGATCAACTTGCGGGCCGGAGCCGCATGGCAGTACTGTGCGCGACCCTCTTTTAGAAATGGGCACGTCATAGTCTCACGCTTAGCTGTGTTTCTTGTCCGCGGGTCGCTTCGGCAATGGTGTCGTTCGCTCGCCACCATCTGCCATGGTCAGTCCTAATCCGGGCACTGTTAGACCGTGTGTGAACTCACCTTTCAACATCACACTCAGTTCCTCGTTCAGGTCGGCCACACTGCTGCTCTTACGTTTCTTCAGGACCTCCGAAATCACGGCGTAGGCCACAACCAACGCCACCAAGAGTACGACCACCACCAGTGCGATGTTCGTTATACCGAGCCAAAAGACCCATTCCTCGTTGGGCATATTGAGAGCCCTCCCGTCTGCTGAGAACAGCAACTAGGCTCAAGGAGTGCAAGTTCAGTGCCGTAACTCAATTAAAAGGACTTAGGGCTTCCATGAGGCGGGGAGTGCCGGATTTCCCTACGAATAAGTCGGGATTGCCAACAGGGGCGGCCTGCTTCCCTTGCAGGGCCAACTTCTCGGATTCGGATTCAGCTCAGCTCAGAAACTGTGGCTATTGCTTCGAGTGTCGCGGTATATGCGTGACGCCTATGCCGCGGAGGCGTTGGGGCTGTAAAGTTACATAGATGAGCTTAGGGGTTTGCATGAAAGTACGGAGTTCCTTGGCTAAGAAAGTTGGAGCGACTGTCGCCCTCTTGGGCCTTTTGCTGCTACCGGTCGTTGGATGGAACGCGGCATCGCCAGCCCCGCAGGCTGCCCCGGCCTCTGGCCCAATTCAATTTGAAGAGATTGCAGCGAAGGCTGGACTGCGGTACGTGACCGCGAATTTCAGCACGGAAAACAAGAATCAGCCACAAACGATGGTGGCCGGGGTAGCGCTGTTCGACTATGACGGGGACGGATACCTGGACGTGTACCTGGTGGGTGGCGCGGCAATTCCATCACTGGTCAAGGACTCGCCCGAGTATTGGAACCGTCTGTTTCATAACGATCATGACGGTACGTTTACCGATGTCACAGAAAAGGCCGGGCTCGCCGGCGCGGGATACGGAAGTGGGGTGGCAGTGGCAGATTACGACAATGATGGCTGGCCGGATGTGTTTGTCGCCAACGTGACCGGCAACCAGCTTTTTCACAATAACGGGGATGGAACGTTTAGCGACGTGACGGAGAAGGCGGGGCTCGCCGGGGCGAAGCTCGACGGGAAGAAAATGTGGTCGGTGGGGGCGGGCTGGTTCGATTACAACAATGACGGCTTGCTGGATTTGTTCGTTGTGAACTACTGCAAATGGGAAGTGAACAAGGATCCCTATTGCAAGGTCAAGGAAGGGGTGCGCGGTTTTTGTCACCCAAAGCTCTACGAGCCGCTCCACAATACACTGTACCGAAACAACGGCGACGGCACGTTCACGGACGTTTCCGTGGAGACGGGAATCGCCCAGCATTTCGGGAAAGGCATGAGCGTGACATTTGCGGATTACGATGGAGATGGTTACCTGGACGCATTTGTGGCCAATGATACGACGAGGAATTTCCTGTTCCACAACCTGAAAGGCAAAAAGTTTGAAGAGGTGGGTGTGCGGGCCGGCGTCAGTTACGCCGCGGATGGCGGCACGCTATCGGGCATGGGCGGCGATTTCCGCGACGTCAACAACGATGGCTTGCCGGACATCTGGCATACGGCGGTGGAACGGGAAGAGTTTCCGTTGTTCATCAATCGCGGCAAAGGCGATTTTGTGGATCTCACGGTGGGTAGCGGCTTGGGACCAACAACGGACATGTCCGGCTGGGGAAACGGGATCTACGATTTTAACAATGACGGCTGGAAAGATTTGTTTGTTGCCCGTTCCAACGTCGTGGACAACATCAGCGAATTGAATCCCGCAAGGCGCTATCCAGAACCGAATTCCCTCTTCCAGAACATGGGCAAGGGCAAGTTCCAGGAAGTCAGCGCCAGCGCGGGACCCGACTTTCAGCTTGAAGCCGCGCACAGAGGCGTGGCCTTCGGAGATGTGGACAACGATGGGCGCGTGGATATGGTTGTGAGCGTGCTCAACGGGCCGGCGAAACTGTTCCATAACATTACGGAAACCAAAAACCACTGGATCCTGCTGAAGCTGGTAGGCACGAAAAGCAACCGCATGGGCCTCGGCGCGCAATTGCGCCTGACGACGGAAGACGGCGCCGTACAATGGAACGAAGCGACTACTGCAGTGGGTTATGCATCGTCCAGCGATTCACGCGTGCATTTCGGTCTCGGCCAAAACAAACGAATCAAGGAGTTGGAAATCCGTTGGCCCAGCGGGATCAAGCAGGTCCTTCACGACTTGGAAGTGGATCAGATCCGGACCATCGAAGAGCCGCGCAAATAGTTCACCCAGATACGCCTGCAGCGGATTACTGGCTCAATAGCTCGCTTTTGACTCTTCCGCGGACTCCTTGCTCAAACGCTGAAACACAGCCCGCGCCCGCTCCGCGTCCTGTTTTCGCCCCGCCCGCGAGTACGCCGACCCCAGGGCGAAGTAAACCTTTGCGTCCTTGCGAAACGACTTCTCGGCAATCTCCAGTTCAGGAATGGCTTTCTGATAGTTGTCCGTGTCCATGTACAACAGGCCCAGCAAATAATGGGCGAACGGCAGTTGCGGACTCAGCTTCACAGCCTCCTCGGCGTAAGGTAAGCCGGCGGCGGAATCCAGCTTGTACTCGGCGGCGG
>JBAVHY010000510.1:0-2150 GCA_049686315.1 Candidatus Acidiferrum sp.
CTGCTCCTCCGTGCCCTTCGCTACCGTGGCAGCCGGCGCAGTTTTCAGCGTACAAAGTGCCGAATTCCAGAACTTCATTTGGCGCCAAAACCTCTGAATCCTTGGTCGGTTGGCCGTGCGGCACGCCGCAACCTGAGAGCACAAGCGCGGAAAGGGCCGCGCGAGCACAAAGATTTCGAAATGGGTTCATGGCCGTTTCTCCCCGGTTTCTCGCGGCGAAATTATTCCGGGAGCTTCAATGCCCGCGCGCATAATGAACGGCAGGTTCTCGCGAGTCGAGACACGCTCCTGCCGTACGACGACGATGCCCGCTACGACGCCGAAGGCTATCTGCGAGGCCATAAACCAGAACCAGTTGATGCGACTTGCAAGCAAAGGATTAAGGAGCTCCATGATCGAGTACAGCAGCCCTGACCACAGGACCGGAGCAATCAGCCCCCCGAGTACGATCGGTCGCCGCGCGAACATGGGGAGCATTGCGCCATAGAGCAGTCCAACGAAGATGGATCCGATCCCGTGTAGGACCAAGGCAATCGCGAAGCTGTCCGCGTGAAACGAATTCAGTTGAGCGGGGCCTAGCTTGAGAGATTCCGCGTAGACAGTGGCAGCCAGGAGATTGATGGGATACCAGAGGCTTCCCGCCTTCAGCAAGCCGTATGTACAGGCGGTTATGGCCATCGCGATACCTCCCGCCAAGCCACCTTTTAGTCCAGCGGATACGGGGTAGGTTTCTAGAGGAAGCCATGCGCGCACGAGTTGGGGCGCAATGGGCACATGTTCAACAACGCGCCGCTCGGTTGCCACGCGAAGCTCCTCGAACACGAGCGGTACAATTTCTTCGTGTTCGTGAGGAAACACTTCGCGGAACCAGCCGACGCAACCCGCCACAGCAAGCGCAACCCCCAAGACACCGACTGACGCACTCGTCAGGAGACCCGCGAACATCAAGGTGAAGCCGAAAGCCAAAACAAGGGGCCATGCGGTTGATGCCGGCACTTCGATCTCAGCTGGGGCTCGAGAGCCCCCTTCTAGTTGTTTCACGGACTGCAGGGTTGCCATTTCTTCTCCTCAGCGGCCGAGAACGTAAACAACTGTGAAAACAACGACCCACACGGCATCCACAAAATGCCAGTACAGGGAAAGTACGTCGACGCGAGCGGACTGCTGGGGTCCAACGCGACCCGCGAGACCGAAGAACAGCACGATAATCAGCATGATCAGCCCAGCGGTGACGTGAGAAGCGTGGAGACCAACGAGCGAGTAGTATGTTGTTCCAAAAAGATTCGTGGAAATGGTCAGGCCGTGTTCGTAAATCAGCCGGTGCCATTCCTGGCCAGTGCCGTACAGAAAGAGCGCGCCTAGTACGATCGTGAGCAGCCAGAGCAGCAGGAATGCGCCTCGTCTCCCGCGCTCCAGGAATCTTGCCGCAAAGTGGATCGTCAGACTGCTCGACAATAAACAAACGGTGAAAAAGATGGGCGTTTCCAGGACTTCGCGAGGAGTCGGCCCGGTGAGACTTTTCCCTACATAGAAGAGATAGGCCACGACGAAAATGGTGAAGATGGCGGACTCGGCGAAGATGAGACACGCCATGCCGACGTTCCCGCGATAGGGAAGAGTCCAAGCTGCAGTGGTTTCCGGGAGCGGCGTTGCAATCGTGCTCATTGGTCGATTCCTCTACTCATAGCGGCTGTCCGGGTCTTCCGGATGCTTCAGGTCCCACAACGGACGGCGGCTGGCGACTGTGGGGACCGAAGCAAAGTTGTACACAGGGGGCGGCGAGCTTACCGACCATTCCAGAGTCCAGGCATCCCATGGATCGTTCCCCGCCTTGGCCCCTTTGAAGTAGGAAATGATCAGGTTCGTGACAAAGACCAGAATTGCGATTCCCTGGACGAATGCTCCGATCGTCACTAGCAAGTTCAGGGTTTCCCAACCGCGGCCAGGTTCGTAGGTATAAATGCGCCGTGGCATTCCGAGCAGTCCGGGAATATGCATCAGATCGAAGGTGAGATGGAACCCGACGACGAATAGCCAGAAATGGAGCTTGCCTAGGGTCTCGTTGAACATTCTTCCGGTAATTTTCGGATACCAGTAATAAAATGCCCCGAAGAGCGCAAAGAGAATTCCGCCAACGATCACGTAGTGAA
>JBAVHY010000511.1:0-1563 GCA_049686315.1 Candidatus Acidiferrum sp.
TCTCTCTTCCCTCTTCCACTTCCCGCCTTCCATTTTTGCATTTCGCTTTTCCCTCTTTCCCCCGTACCATCTCTCAATGCGCAAATATCCCCCCGGTCCCGAACCGGGTTTTTTCGACGGCCTCCGCAGCCCCATCCGCCGCGATCCCCTTCCCTTCATGGAGCGCGTCTTTCGCAACTACGGCGACATCGTCTGTCTTCGCTTCTTCCACATCCGCACCTTCCTCCTGTTTCACCCTGACCACATTGAAGACGTCATCGTCAACAACGCGCACAAATTCATCAAGGGCCGCGTCCTTCGCGCCAATCGACACATTTTCGGCAATGGCCTCCTTACCAGCGAGGGCGACTTCTGGCTCCGTCAGCGCCGCATGATGCAACCTGCATTTCACCGTTCGCGCATCGCCAACTATGCCTCCACCATGACCGCCTGCGCCACACACCTCCTCGAATCCTGGAAGCCGCACCAGCCCGTCGACCTCCACGACGCCATGATGCGCCTCACCCTCCAAGTCGTTGGCAAAACGCTCTTCAGCACCGACGTCGAACGCGACGCCCCGCAAGTCGGCGAAACCCTCCACGTCCTCCTCGAATACGCCACCGACTTTCGCCG
This sequence comes from Candidatus Acidiferrum sp., assembly GCA_049686315.1. Lineage (GTDB taxonomy): Bacteria > Acidobacteriota > Terriglobia > Acidiferrales > UBA7541 > Acidiferrum. The sequence goes on from JBAVHY010000511.1 coordinate 613, forward strand.
CCTCATGGTCACTCCCAAGTGGCTCCCCACCAAAATGAATCGCGATGCCAATCGCGCCGTTCGCCAGCTCAACGCAATCATCGATCGCATCATCCAGCAGCGCCGCCAATCCAACGAAGATACAGGGGACCTCCTCTCCATGCTTCTTCACGCTCAAGACGACGACGGCTCCCGCATGACCGATCAACAGCTCCGCGATGAAGCCCTCACTCTCTTCCTTGCCGGCCACGAAACCACCGCCAGCACTCTCTCCTGGACATGGTGGCTCCTCGCGCAACACCCTTGCGTCGAAGAAAAACTCCACGCCGAACTCGACTCCGTCCTTCAAGGACGCACTCCTGCTCTCGACGACCTCCCGCAGCTCACCTACACCAGCCACATCCTCTCCGAATCCTTGCGCCTCTATCCTCCCGCTTGGGCTATCGCGCGCCTGGCCATCGAAGACCACGAACTTGCCGGCTATCCCGTCCCCAAAGGCACCGGCATCGCTGCCATCCCTTGGGTCATCCATCGCGATCCCCGCTGGTACGATTCGCCCGATCTCTTCAACCCCGATCGCTGGGAAGGCGACCTGCTCAAGAAAATCCCCCGCTTCGCCTATCTCCCATTCAGTTCCGGACCGCGCCAGTGCATCGGCAATTCCTTCGCCCTGATGGAAGCAACATTAGTCCTTGCGACTATCGCCCAAAAATTTCGCTTCAACCTGCTTCCCGGCCATCCCGTGCTCCCGCTTGCTTCCATCACCTTGCGCCCCCGCCACGGCCTCCACGTCCAAGTCGAATCCCGCACCGCCTCCCACCCCGCCACCCCTCGCTCTTACACTGCCGCCACCTAATCCTTCTACTCTTCGTAGGGGCCGCCTTCCGAGGCGGTCCGCTCACCGCTGTAATGATGCACTCGTTCCCTCCGCTCACCGTAAATGAAGTTGTCATCCTAGCCGCCTGGGTTGTC
>JBAVHY010000512.1:0-2285 GCA_049686315.1 Candidatus Acidiferrum sp.
CTCTCCGTCTTTTACTGGACTGACTTGTCTAGAAATTTGCGCTGGCGGAGGCGGCCAGTCGCTCGGTCTGCACCAAGCTGGGTTTGCTCACGCTGCTGCGGTCGAGATCGACTTGGACGCCTGTGAAACCTTGCGGCTGAATCACAAGGAATGGAATATCGTCGAACGCGATATTCATAATTTCGACGGGACGAGCTATAAAGGCGTAGACCTGCTTGCTGGTGGTGTGCCCTGCCCTCCGTTTTCCATAGCTGGTAAGCAACTCGGCGCGAACGACGAACGCGATCTTTTCCCCCGGGCACTTCGCATTATAGAAGAATGTGAACCTACGGCTATAATGCTAGAAAATGTCCGAGGCCTCTCCACTGCCCGTTTTGCTAGTTATCGAGAACAGGTTCTCGCGCGACTGCGTGACGAGCTCGGATATGAGGCTGATTGGGAAGTGCTCAACGCATGTGATTTTGGCGTACCGCAGCTACGTCCACGGTTCATTCTCGTTGCCATGAAGGCTCCCGTCTTTAAGTATTTTAAATGGCCAGACGGAATTAAAAACACTCCCACCGTCGGGGAGACCCTTTATGAATACATGGCAGAAGGTGGATGGAAGGGGGCAAAAGCTTGGGCTGAAAAAGCTAACGGCATAGGTCCGACCCTTGTAGGGGGTTCACGTAAGCATGGAGGACCGGATCTTGGTCCGACACGCGCTAGGAACGACTGGCTCAAGCTTCATGTTGATGGGAAAGGTCTGGCCGATGCGCCGCCTAAAGCTACAGACCCCATCGATCACCTGCCACGACTTACTCTGCCGATGGCCGCCGCAATTCAGGGGTTCCCACCTTCGTGGCGGTTCTATGGACGTAAAACGGCAGCATATCGTCAAATAGGTAATGCTTTTCCGCCTCCCGTAGCGCGAGCAGTTGGTGGAAGTATCCGGTCTGCGATTCTGAGAGCACGTGAAGAGTCAGCAGCTAAGTCTGATCGTCTGCTTCGTGCGGTCTGAGCCTCTGCTGCCTGGCTATTCTGCGTCGCCAGTGCTTGTGCCTTCAGGCGTGCGCTTATAGGCACCAGTTCTGTAACGGGCCTGGTTCCCGCCAAGCCTCGCAGTTTGTAGCGCTCTGTGCTCTCAAAGAATCCAGTAGTAATTTCGAAATACTCTCTCAGGCAACTTATCGTCCCGTTAGCTGAGGTGGCCTGAAGGAAAACGTTAATGAAACAAGACTCATTGCCTTACATCTACGATGATGACCCTGAGCTAGAGGCTGTCGAAGCTCAGTTGCACGTACTGGACCCCACAGGCGCGCAGGTTGCTGAAGTACTGCGTGACACGCTCGACCAGATATACGATGGACAGCACACTGGACGTTGGAGCTACGACCAACTGCATAAGACTGAGAAGACTCATGTAGGTACTCTCGTAGAGATCAATCTTCATCGGAGGTTTGGCTTTACGGATGGCGTTGTGACGGATTATCGCATCGCCGGAGTCGAAGTCGACTGTAAATACTCAATGAACTACGGCGGCTGGGAGCTTCCGCCTGAAGCTATGGATCACATTTGTCTCCTCATCACGGCAAGCGATCAACGGAGCTCCTGGCATGCAGGCCTGATTCGCGTAAGAGAGCCGCTTCTCCGTGCTAGATCGAATCGAGACGCCAAACGCCAGCTTTCTGCGAGTAGCCATACTTATATCCGCGAACTGTGGCCGGACAACCGGAAGCTCGCTGAAAACCTGTTCCTCGGCCTGGATGCAGATATTCGGAATCGGATCTTCGGCGCTAAGGCGAACCGCGGGAATCAGCATGGTCAGGCTAGGGTAAACGAGCTTTTCCGCCTAGTGCAGCACCGTATTGTCCGGCGTGCCGAACTGGCTACGGTTGCCCAGCAAGATGACTTCATGAAGCGCGCCCGCGGGAATGGTGGTGCAAGAACTGCGCTAAGAGCTGAAGGCATTCTGGTTCTAGGGCATCAAGATAACGACCCAAGCGTTGCGGCAGCACTTGGTTTGCTAATTCCGAAGAAAGGCGAGTTCGTCTCCGGGCGGGTAATTCCGGCACGAAATGATCGTAATGATGCTGTGGCCATTATCGAAGGAGAACGCTGGGCGCTTGCGCGGCCAGACGACCCTGTTGTCGCGGCACCTATAATCCCTAGATGAGTACTTGTCAGATAATGATGTCGAATTGAACGTTGACAGTTCTCGAAGGAGTGTGTCCGCGAGATCGAGTGTGCCTTCAATGGCGCTGCCCCACCTTTGCGTGTCGGTGGGTTTCCAGCCTGGCCCAGGC
>JBAVHY010000513.1:0-11493 GCA_049686315.1 Candidatus Acidiferrum sp.
CCGGTAACGGAGGCCTGCGACGCCGCAGGCGGCGCGTTTAGGCCGCAGTGGAGGGAGTGGCCAGCGCCGGAGTCTTAGGCGACTGCCGTCCCAACGGCATTCTGGCGATACCGCCGCGGCAGCTGTCTGCATTACTTCCGACTTGCTCGTCATTCGCCCAGAATTGGGTCGGACGATACCGAGTCGAATCAAGAGCAAATTCCCCCAACCGGACTTACACACCCTGCTCGTGCCTGCGCCTTGCCCGCTCGCGCTTCCGATACAACACTAGGACTTCGGGTGCGTTAGGTGAGATTTACTTCTATGCGTAACACTATCGGGGCCAAGTGAGCGAATCTAGTCTCAAACGCGTCTTTGATGTGCCTCCGTCGGTGCCCGCCACAGTCATTGCGTGCCCAACCACACGCAGTGGCTTTCAAAACCTCAGGAAAATATATTGAATAACGTATCGTGTCACGATATAATGTGCCGGTTAGCCAACTGCCGCTGGAGAATAACACATGGCTATTGGGCAAACAGGGGCATCACTAGGCTCCGCCGTCGGGCACAAGTCCATTGATGGGACTCTGAGCGGACCCGTGCTCCAATTTGACCTAGTCAGCGAACTCGACCAACTGCACCAAGATGAATCATGGCTGCACCCCACGGGACGAAGTTCAAGGACGCTTGTAAAGTACCCAGATCGCATTTGCTGATCGCCATGAAAGCGAATACCCATATGCATGAGCACACGGCGGCAGGCAGAATCTCGGTGCACGCGCTTAACGGCCATATCCGACTCCAGCTGCCCGAGCGAGTAGTGGATCTCCCTGCAGGGCACCTGCTCACCCTGGATCAGTGCGTGCCTCACCGCGAGCTTTGCTCCTGGGCGGTGCGATAGGGGGACGCATTCTTGGTCAAGGTAACCCAGCGAGGTACACGATGAGGCCACTTTCCTTGCGCGTTCTGCGGTTATTCAGAGAAATGGGGAAAGATCGGCTGGACCTCCATGCTTTTCGAGGCGGCGGGCAACGAACCCGCCGAACGGCAGGGCGTCCTCGACGCCATCGATGAATTGACCGGCGCAGGCATGCTGGACGCATGCGGTAGTGACTTCTACGCGCTGACAGAGAGAGGTAAGGGGGCAATCGCTCAGTCTTGAGTAGCTGAGACTACTTACGCGTACCCGCGAACCGTGGTCCGAATACGGCAGCATGAGTCCGGCGAGAAATCGCGCTGAAATGAGAGGAGCATTTACGGACATTCTAGAAGTCATTGCAATTGAGATCCCGTGCAGTGCCTGTGGGGGCGTTACGAGGTGACCCTCAAACAGATCGCACTCTCACAACAGATGCTCCATGAGGGTGCCCAGTCCAGGTAGTAGATGGACCAGGAACTGGTCCAGGAGCTTCAAAAAGTCTGGGTGCGCCTCGAAGAAAAAGCGCGTGGGGCCAGCGGAGAACTGAAGCTGCATTGCAGATAACGGAGAATCTGTGATGGAAGCGAGTTGGTTAAACGAGATAATGGCGGCGGCGGCAGCCTAAGATGAGTTCACAGCAAGCACAAAGTAAGCGAGAAATGCTCATCGCGGAAGTTGTCCGCTTGATCGACCTCGTGAATTACCAAGAAGGAGCCGTTGTCAGCCGGACGCTAGTTAACCGTGCGACGGGGACGGTCACGTTGTTTGCCTTCGATGAGGGCCAAGGCTTAAGTGAGCATACAGCTCCTTTCGACGCCGTGGCACATCTGCTGGAGGGCGAAGCGGAAATCGCGGTTGCTGGCAAGCCACTACGGACGACGGCAGGCGAAGCGGTTCTCATGCCAGCGCATCAGCCGCACTCTCTGAAGGCACTAAGTAGATTCAAGATGCTGCTGACGATGATCCGTTCGTGAGCGTCGCGGACCGGAGCACCGGATTTATATGGAAGTGCCAGACAGACTCTCGGCTAGGTGGAAGCATTTCGTCATTCTCCCCGTAGTCGCCGGGTTCACGATTCTGATTCGGTAGTTCGGAGGCGGCATGATCTCGTTCGACCCGGCACACAGAGCCGTCCACTATCCGCCTGATCGACGATTTCGCATCTGGATTCGACCTTCTATCCTGATTGGAATCGGTATCGCGATCTTCTCTGCAATCGCGGCGTCTTGGATCGAGGTCGCCTTGGCCGGGCTGCCTCATGTTCCACCCGTTCCTCAGATATACCCCAACAACTTCGCGGGACCACACGGGTTTCCAGTCTGGGTGCGTTATTGCCACTTCTTTAATTTCCTGTTTGTGATGATGCTGATTCGCAGCGGTCTGTCCATCCTCATGGATCACCCTCGTCTGTACTTCAATGATGGTTGTACACCGAGGAGCGAATGGATCCGATTTACACCGTTAAAGGTGCCGCGCGACCGCCTCTGGACCGCGAAAGACGATGCTCGCTACATTTCGCCGCTAATTGGCACGCCGGGCTACCGGCACACCATTGGTATTGCACGCGTTTGGCATTTCATCGACGTTCACGGTTTCATCATCACCGGCATTCTCTTCGGCATCGTGCTCTTCGATACCGAGCAGTGGCGGCGTATCGTGCCAACTTCGCCGCTCGTCCTCTTGCAGGCATGGAACACGTGGGTGAACTACGCGACGTTTCATCTGCCGCCGGAGCCAAACGGGTTTTATGGCTACAACGCATTGCAGCAGATCGCCTATTTCACCGTCGTCTTTGTCTTCGGCCCTCTGGCAATTGCTACTGGCATCGCCATGTCTCCAGCCGTCGTGAACCGCTTCCCGTGGTACGCGCGAATCTTTGGTGGCAGGCAATCGGCTAGATCGATCCACTTCCTCACGATGTTCAGTTTCCTTGCTTTTCTCGTCGTGCACGTCACTTTGATCGTGATGACCGGATTTGCGCGGAATATGAACCATATTGTGCTCGGTACGGATGATCAGGGGCATCTGGGGATGTATCTAGGTTTTGTGGGCATAGGCGTGGTCGCCGTGTCGTGGATCGTGGCGCACTACGTCTCTTGGCACCACCCGCGCGGATTGCAGCATGCGCTCAAGTCAGTGACCTATCCGATGCAGCTACTTACGTTGAACCGCCTGACGCCGCAGCAGAAGTATGCCGAACAGCAAATTTCGCCGTACTTCTGGCCCAATGGGAAAATGCCGATCCGAGACGACTGGAAGCGCTTGGCGGAAGCCGGCTTCGAGGATTTCCGGCTCAAGGTGGGAGGCCTCGTCCACAGGCCGGTTGAGCTTTCTCTTGCCGATCTGGAGCAGTTGGGTGAGACCGAACACATCACCATGCATCATTGCATCCAGGGATGGACCGGTATCGCGAAGTGGGGCGGCATTCCCATGAAGGCGCTCATCGAATTGGTGCAGCCAAGACCCGAAGCGAGAGTCGTCGCCTTTTTCTCCTTTGGCGAAGCTCTCTACGGTGGCCCCTATTACGATACGCAAAGCCTGGAAAATCTGCTGAAGCCGCAATGCCTGTTGGCCTCGCGGATGAATGGACAACGGCTTCCGCAGGTATATGGAGCGCCTCTTCGGCTGCGAGTAGAGAACCAGCTTGGCTACAAGATGGTCAAATGGATCGAGCATATCGAGTTCATCGAATCGGAAAAGGTGCTGGGTAAAGGAGAGGGCGGCAAAAACGAGGACGACGAATATTTCGACCTGCTGCCCAACATTTGATGCGGAAGCTCGATTCGTTCACGCAGGAGCATGCAGGCGCTGATCACATTCTCTCGTTGCTCCGACGGCTCCGGTTGAATTGGCTGCTGCGCCACTTTCCGCCGCGACTCGTGCGGTCACTCTACGTGTTTGTGAATGGCTTCATCACCATCGGGCTGCTTGCCCTGTTGGCGCTCGTGAGCCGCAACCCATTTGTGTTCCCATCGCTCGGGCCCACCGCCTATCTTCTGTTCTTCTCGCCGCTGGCCAAAACGTGCAGCCCGCGAAATACTATATTCGGCCATGCTATCGGGATCATCTGCGGTTATGCGGCGTTCGTTCTAACAGGTGCCGGAGCGCTACCGTTCGGATTGCACCCAGGTATCTTCTGGCCAAGAATCCTGGCCGCTGCGCTTTCGCTCTCGACCACTGGCGCATTCATGGTTCTCCTTGAAGTTAGCCATCCGCCCGCTGGCGCGACCACGCTAATCATTTCTCTCGGAATTATTTCGAGACCCCGTGAACTGGTTATCATTGAAGTGGCGGTGTTCCTGCTCGTTGCTCAGGCTTTGGTGATCAATCGACTCGCCGGATTGCCCTACCCCTTGTGGAGCGCTGCGGCTTCGATCAAAGGAGTGGGCGACGGCGATGAGTAGGTTTCAACTTTATAAGAGTCTCAGGCGTTTAAGTGGTTGGAGCAGTATCCGTGGGTTCGGGTTCAACCCTTGACCGCATGGCCGGAACAGAGAATAAGATGGCGAATGTGCCCACAACTAGCAGCGAGCGACCTACCTGGCTGGACGACAAGACAAAGTCCGTCATGGACCGCGCGATCGCGCGTGAACAATCGCTTTCGCGCATGCTAATGACTTATATCGTCACGGGGCTGGTCTTCATGCTGCTCCCGGGAACATTTCTCGGTGTGTGGAATCTCATCAAAATCAGTAATCGGGAGGCGGCCGAATCCATCGCTCCTGCTTGGATTCAGGCGCATGGCCATGCGCAATTGTTCGGCTGGGTGGGGACTTTTATTCTCGGAATTGGCTTCTACTCAATCCCGAAGCTGCGCAAGCTGAAGCCGTTTGCACTCTGGGAAGGATGGCTGTGTTGGGCACTTTGGGTCGTCGGGGTGACCGCCCGGTGGCTTTCTGATATTTATCCTTCGCCGTGGCGCATTCTGTTGCCAATGTCAGCGGTACTTGAAGTATTCGCGTTCTTGATTTTCTTTCAGGCCGTTTCGAGTCACCGGCCGTCAAACGGCGCGCCGAAGCCTTGGGAATCTTGGATCTTCGTTGTAATTGCGGCAACTCTAGGTTTGCTAGCGTCGCTGGCACTCAATCTCGGAGCCTCCATTCAACTGGCGCTCTATGGGAGTTCACCGGCGTTCCCGCACGAATTCGACCAGCGTTATTTGATTGTTTCCGCCTGGGGCTTTCTCGTTCCCATGGTGTGGGGGTTCAGCTCGCGTTGGCTCCCGGTCTTCATGGGGCTGCGACCCCTGCGAGGTTCTTTGCTCCTGGTAGCCGCTGGCTTGAACACGGCAGGTGTAGTGGCCGGATTCTTCGAACGCTTTGCGGCTGCTAGCGTTCTCTTGCTGGCAGGAGCAGCAATGGCAATCGTTGCAATCCGCTTCTTCGAGACTGCAGCGAAGGCTGCGAAGACCATCAATGTTCACGGAAGTTTTCCCATATTCATCAGGATTGCATATGGGTGGCTACTCATAGCCGCGACACTCGGTATATGGGCGTCGCGCGCTGGGGAGGTACCAGGAATCTGGGGAGCATCGCGACACGCGCTCACTGTTGGATTTATCGCGGCGATGGTTTTTTCCGTCGGGCAGAGAATTCTGCCGTCGTTTTGTGGGATGCGTGTGTTGTGGAGTCCGAGGCTGATGCTGGTGATGCTGGTGCTGTTGATGACTGGCTGCACGCTCCGCGTCACGTCTGAAATCCTCGCCTATCAGAATTATGCAGCCTGGGCGTGGAACGTTCTGCCTGTTTCTGCCCTGATCGAACTGGCGGCGGTTACGTTGTTCGCCGTCAATCTGTTTGTCACCTTCCTCCGACCACCCGTTGTCGTCACCACTCCGCTTAGTATGACCACCGAGTAGCGTCGAATAAAAGTGCAGTCGCGCCCAGAATGCATCCGTTATCACGTAAAGTCCCTTCTCATACCGATTTTGCGCGGCCACTTTCACGTCTGAGTCTTCGCTAGCCTTAGTGCCTTGCCCTTATGAATAGCTACGTGGTCAGTTTTGTCACTCTTGATGAGGTATTGAGGTTCTTTTTTCGATGCATGGTGCACATAGCCCTTGATTCGTACGTCTGAAACAACCTTCTTAAAAATCACGCCTCTGACTCCGCCGGCTTCTGAGTTCCATTCAACGTGGTCACCGCGCTTAAAGGTCTTGGACTGGATCGGAACAAGCACAGACTAGACCTGCTGAGGGAGGTTGGAACGCAGTGTGAGCGAGCCGTCATCGTTTAGCTTCTGGTGACAAGCCCAGCGCACGGGATAGCGCACTCCCTTTACCTCAATCTCAGCTTTAAGATTTAATCCTTTCCAATCGGTGACGTTCGGAAGCACGAACTGGGCCTGCCGAATCTTGCCCGGTAACGGGTAACCGGCGTCCAGGCAACCTCTCTGGAGCACCTTTCTGTCCTGGTTCTCCACGGTCACCCTCAATATCCCCGGCACACCCGCGATGCCGTCATTTGCGAAGCCCACAATTAACCCCAGGTAACCATCGTCCTTATAACTCCAGATGAAAGACGGCCGCACGCGATAGCCAATTCGGCGACTGATCCGGTCGAACGCCGCCGGATAAGCCTGGTAGTAGCTCATCAGATTCTTTGCGCTGATCTGGTGAAAGTTCCAGAGCGACCAGTAATTCGCCCCGACATCCATCACATGCGCGATCATGTTCTCGGCCGGGGATATCCCTTCATGGGCGACGCGTGAATCGGGAGGTTTACCTGGAAGTCCCTGCTCGAGCAAGGCCGCGGTCCAGGGCGGACGATTGCTGAGCGCTTCAATCTGCTCGTTCTCAATAAAAATGGTATCGCTCCGAATCCAATTGTTGCTGCGGACCGTGCGGTCTAATAGTTCTGAATTACCAACCCGGCTGAAGTCCGGTTGCGTATTGGTCAGTAGAGGAGTCTTCGAAAAGTGCTCGAGCTGGACTTCGAGCATGCTCGTCCAGGTGCGCTCTGCTGTCTGGTAGTTGGGGAAAGGATTGTTGCCAAATGGCCAAGTGTGCCCTTCACCCCAAAAGCCGTACATGAAGGTATCCATAAACTCTATGAGCGGATGGCCATCGAATTCCGCTGCCAATAGGCCAACCAGTTCTTTGAATGCTTGCTGAAAAAAAGGATGGTCAAAACGGGGCTGATAACGCGAGTGTGGGTTCTGTAAGTATCTTTGCGCCGAAGCGCTGTTTTCCTGATCGGTAAGCACCAGATCCACTTTCGGCACTTTGTCGAGGACAAAATCCGGGAGGGCAGCTTCGTGTGTATAGTCTGGAGCGCACATCTGAACTCGGAATCCGACCCGCTTGTTGTTCTTCTTCGCCAATTCAAAGACGAGCTTCAGATAGTCGGGAAGCTCCAGGCGCCCACGCCGCGGCTGTATTTCCCTCCATGTCGGACGGACATAAAGCTGCTGGCCCAGGGGAAATCGAACCAGGTCTTCGATCCCCTGAGGAATATTGTCGGACTTGATTTCCTCCGTGCCACTGTCTGCCGTGATATAGGTGACCAGTCCCATGCCATAGTTGGGCACGACGTCATCCGAAGAAGTAGTGGTCATCACCACGTCGTCGGTGGGAATGACGGCATCCGGTGGGTATTGAGGGAACGGGCCCTGATTGAGGCGATCGGCCACGCGTGGACCGGAGCCGAAGTCGTAGTTTCCCCAGTTGTGGGCGGGAACGTTCGCCTGCCCTTTACCCATTGCAAGTTCTGTGGTTACGCCAACGACAGCAGTACTTTTTATAAAATCTCTACGCCGCATCGGAATCGTCTCCTCCTCACCACTCAGGACAATATCATTCCCGACCCAGTAAGCCACATTCGAGAAATCGACAACCCGTTCCGCTGTCCTGCTTCTGACTCTTCGGGTGGCCGGAGAAACTGGGTTGTAAGAAGTCTGGCGGCAGCGCATCACTAGTGAACAACAGCTGCGGTAATTGCCCGCAACATGTGCGAGCTCAACCGGTCGATGCAACACCATCTAATCAGCTGATCCCATAATATTTCCCCTAGAGAACCATCTGTCGGGCTGTCCTCCATCAGAACCTAGCCAGGGTAGTTGATTTGTCTGACTCAACGCTCGCGAACGATGTTAGCTATTGACAGCCCTGCAAGTAGACTTCCAGCTTAGCGTTGCGTCGACCCGGAACTCGACTGGACGCTTCGGGCGAGCCTTGATTGATTCTGTCGGATTTGCGGCGCTACAATCTTCTGTGAGGTGCAGGGCAATGAATCGGATTTTTGTTTTTCGGAGTTGTATTTTCGCGGCGGCGCTTGCGTTTGTGGGTTGCGTTGCTGCGCAGGCCAAGGTCAATGGCGACTACGTCGAGAGCCGCAGTGCTGACGTTTATACCGGCCAGTGCTTCGCGAATGGCGAGGTCGGGCTGAGCGGCGACCAAGCGATTCTTGCGTGGCACATCCGGTCCGGGAGCTGGGACGGCGTGAAGCTGGACGGCTTCAGCGTGGTGGCAGCGGTGAAGGCCAATGCCACGCTGGGTGACCCGTATGCTGATCCTTATCCGGCGAAGTCGGTGCTGATCATTGACCAGCGGGCGAACGCGCAGGAGCGCGAGGCGCTTGCGGCGTTCGCGAAGCACATGGGCGGCAAGTTGCTGGCGAACGTGGTGGACGTGGTCAGCGCGCCGGTGGAGATCCAGGTCCAGGCAGAACATCACGGCAGCGCGTTTCTGAAGGCGGGCGATTTCCTGACGTTGCAGACCCGCAGCATTAATGGCAATGACCACCTTTGCGGGAACGAATCGACCTTCTACGAGCCACTGACGCACGTGAGCCATGCCATGCCCGCGGTAGCCATGACCGACAGCTACAGCGGCAGAAGTTTGGGTAGAACCTGGACACTGCACGACAAGCGCAGCGCGTTTGTGGGCTCGTTCTAAATCAACCACACCAAACGAAAGGCAGGCGCGTGCGATTGTTTCCCTCCTTAGGCGGTGAATCCTCTCTGAGGTTCAGGCGGCGGCAAGCTCTGTTTGCACTATTGCTGCTCGCCGCGACTGCCCTTTTGGCAGCACCCAAGGTGGAGACGACTGGGCCCTGCACGGAATCCGCGGTGCCGGATGCGGTGAAGCAGGTTCTAGCAGGAAAGGGCTATCGCGTGATGCTCGATGATGGCTCGACGGCTAACCTGTGGCCGGCGGCGCAAATTCAAACCGGCAGCAAGGCACGTGAGGATGCTATCTACGGGCTTGCGCCTTCGACTTTCTTTGGCGTCATCGTGCTCGCGAGGAATACGCGAGACTGCCGCGGAAACATGATTCCCGCGGGTGCCTACAACCTGCGATACGCACTACAGCCGAACGATGGCGATCATTTGGGGGTCACGCCTACGCCTGACTTCTTGCTGCTGGTGCCTGCCGCAGCAGATGCAAATCCGGGCCAGACCTACAGCTTCGAACACCTGGTGGCCTTGAGTAAGCAAGTGACGGGTAAAAACCATCCTTCGCCAATGAATTTGGTCCCCGCGGATGTAACGCAGTTCCCCTCCGTAATCACTGATGCCGAGGAACACACGATTCTGTACCTCAAAGTGAAGACGCAATCAGGCGAGATGCCACTCGGGTTGGTAGTGAAGGCGCCTAAGCCGGAGTAGGGTGGTAGGTAAGTTGTGCAGGGTTGTACCGAAGCCGGCGACTTAAAATTTCCCCTGCTGTCCTAATCAAGAATTCAAACTGACGCGCGTATCCATTTTACTGGACTGTTGACAGAGAATCGCGTCTGGAATAATGATGGAGCCCCAGTAACTTCACTCCGCGGTGAGACATGACCACCAACGATGAGAAATCCGCAGGCCTTTCGCGACGAGAATTCCTGAAAATTTCCAGCATTGCAGCATCGGTTCCGCTGGTAGCGGTACCGAAGATGATCCAGGTGGAAGGGCAAGAGGTTGCCGTCCACGGTCCCGGTCCGGTGGCAGTAGCGCTGACGGTGAACGGGAGACGCCTGACCGGCGAAGTGGAGCCGCGGGTCACGCTACTGGATGCGCTACGGGAGCATTTCGACATAACCGGGCCCAAACGCGTGTGCGATCGCGCGGAATGCGGCGCTTGCACGGTACTGATCGATGGGCGCGCAGTGTATTCGTGCACGACACTGGCGATCGAAGCGCAAGGCAAGGAGATTGTGACCGCGGAAGGGCTCGGCGGAGGCGAGCGGCCGCATCCGGTGCAGTCCGCATTCGTCAATAATGACGCACAGCAGTGCGGGTTCTGCACGCCTGGGTTCACGGTGGCGACGAAGGCCTTTCTGGACAAGAATCCGCAGGCTAGCGATGCGGAGGTCGCGCACGGCCTCGCCGGGAATCTGTGCCGCTGCGGGACTTACCGCGGGATTCATGGAGTAGTTGCGCAGATGAGCGGTCGCGAATCGAAAGGAAACGCTGGGACGACGATGATCGCGGAGCAGCTTGGCGCTCCGGCGAAAAGAGGTGCGTGATGCCCGAGACCGGCAAGTATAGCTATCCTTCTCCAGAAGAGCGCGATTACATAGGGCGGCGTATGGGGCGCGTGGATGGCGCACCAAAGTCCACGGGGCACGCTAGATACACGTACGACTACAACCCGAAAGGGCTGCTTTATGGCGCGTTCGTGAGATGCCCCTACGCGCATGCGCGGGTCACGAGCATCGATACAAGCGAAGCGGAAAAGATGCCGGGCGTGAAGGCGGTGGAGATCATACAGAAGCCCGGGAGCGAAATTCATTGGGCGGGCGACGAGATCATAGCGGTAGCCGCGGTGGATGAGCCCACGGTACGCGATGCAGTGCGCGCGGTCAAAGTGGAATACGAAGAACTGCCACACTTGGTCATCGATTCGGAGGAGCCGCCGCGAAACATTCCGCCGGACACAAGTCCGCTGGGCCTCGATGATCTGCAGGATATGGCTCGAAACCAGATGCCCGCAGCTCAAATGATTAACGAGCTCAATGAGCGCGGCATCACCTTCAAGCCCGAAGAGGCGCCGCTCGACCGTATGCCTCCCGACATCGCCAACGTGATCAAGTCAGCGAAGCAGAAGCCGCCGGAAAAGAGGGCTCCGTCTTGGTACAAACCGGCTGCCGCGGAGACGCAGGGAGATGCGGAGGCCGCATTTCGGGCGCCGGACGCGGTGGTGTCTGAAGGGCTTTATGGATTACCAGTGATCGTGCATTGCTGCCTGGAAACGCATGGCGCCGTTGCGGAATGGACGGATAACGATCACTTGCTGATGCACGTTTCCACGCAATACGTGTCCGGCATTCCCGGGCAGATGGCAGAGGTCATCGGGATTCCTGCAGCGAACATCCGCCAAGTGCAGGAGAACATCGGCGGAGGGTTTGGCAGCAAGTTCGGGCCGGACCGCTGGGGAATTTACAGCGCGAAGCTCTCGAAGAAGGCTGGCGGCGCGCCTGTGAAAATGATGCTCAGCCGCGCGGAGGAATTCGAGGTTGCGGGCTGCAGGCCATCGGCATACGCGCGCGTGCGAGTGGCGGCAAAAAAGGATGGCACGCTGACGGCGTGGGACTCGTTTGGTTGGGGCACGGGCGGTCCCGGCGGCGGAGGCTCGCCGCCGATTCCCTATCTGATTCGGGATCGCATCCCCA
>JBAVHY010000514.1:0-26574 GCA_049686315.1 Candidatus Acidiferrum sp.
TCCCTCCGCAGCGCGCCGGCGACAGGCGCCGGCACCCCGTCGGGACATTATAGACGCAATGATCGTGGCGGACCGCCTCGGAAGGCGGCCCCTACCGGAGGAGTTCAAGCTTCGGCGATCCTGCGGGCATAGGGCGCAGCAGTGCTGCGCCCCTACAAGTGCATCCGGTTACGAGGTGACGGGATTGGGCTTATCGGGGTTGATGGCTAGATCCTTGATGGCGTTCTGGACGGTGGCTTCGCCGACGAGGCCATCCTGGGCCAGTTCGTGGAGGGTGGCAACGGCGATGAAACGGGCGTCCACTTCGAAGAAATCGCGGAGAGATTCGCGGCCTTCGCTGCGGCCAAAACCGTCAGTGCCGAGGGTGGCAACGCGGCGCGGCACCCATTTGGAAATCGTGGCCGGAAGAACTTTCAAGTAGTCGGTGGCGGCAACGAAGACGCCTTGCTCGTCCTGGAGGCACTGGGTGACGTAGGGAACGCGAGGGGTTTCGTCGGGGTGGAGGCGGTTCCAACGATCAGTTTCAATGGCGTCGGTATAAAGACACTTGTAGCTGGTGACGCTCCACACGTCGCACACAACACCGTAATTTTTCTCGAGGATTTCCTGAGCGCGGAGGACTTCGTTCAGGATGGCGCCGCTGCCTAAGAGCTGAGCGCGGAGCTTGGACTTTTTGTCGGTGGCGGCGCGGAACTTGTACATGCCCTTGAGAATGCCGTCTTCCACACCCTTAGGCATGGCAGGCATGGCGTAGGGCTCGTTCATCACGGTGATGTAATAGAAGATGCTTTCACTATCCTTATACATGCGGCGGATGCCGTCCTGAATGATGACGGAAATTTCGTAGGCGTAAGCGGGATCGTAGGCAAGGAGATTGGGCACAGGAAGCGCGAGGACGTGGCTGTTGCCGTCCTGGTGCTGCAAGCCTTCGCCGGCAAGCGTGGTGCGGCCAGAGGTGCCGCCGAGAAGGAATCCGCGCGCGCGCATATCCGCCGCGGCCCAGATGAAGTCGGCGATGCGCTGTAAGCCGAACATCGAGTAGTAAATAAAAAACGGAATGGTGTTGATGCCGTGCGTGGCGTAGGCGGAACCGGCGGCGATGAAGGAAGCCATCGAGCCCGCCTCGGTAATGCCCTCTTCGAGAATCTGGCCCTCCTTGGCTTCCTTGTAATAGAGAAGGGTGTTCACGTCGACGGGCTCATACTTCTGGCCGACGCTGGAATAGATGCCGACGGTGCGGAAGAGCGATTCCATGCCGAACGTGCGAGCCTCATCGGGAACGATAGGAACAATGAGCTTGCCGATTTCCGGATCCTTGAGCATTTTGCGCAGCATGGCGACAAACGCCATGGTCGTGGAGACTTCCCGGCCGTCGCTGCCATCGTGGAATTCGCGGAACAGTTCCTGGTGATCGCTAGTGAAAGGCTGCGAGCGCACTTTACGCTGGGGGACATAGCCGCCGAGCGCCTCACGGAGTTCGCGCAGATAACGGACTTCCTCGCTGTCTTCCGAGGGGCGATAGAAGGGAACTTCGTGGACATCTTCGTCATTCATGGGAATGCCGAAGCGAGAGCGGAATTCGCGGAGCTCATCCTCGTTCAGTTTCTTCTGCTGATGAGTGACGTTCTTGCCTTCACCGGCTTCACCGAGGCCATAACCTTTAATGGTGCGGGCAAGAATGACCGTGGGGCTGCCCTGATGTTCGAAGGCGGCCTTGTACGCGGCATAAACTTTGCGGGGATCGTGACCACCGAGACGCAGGCGGCGAAGCGCCTCATCGGGGAGAGGCTCGACAAGTTTGAGAAGACGCGGGTCGCTGCCGAAGAAGAACTGGCGAATATAGTCGCCGGAGGAGACGACGAGCTTCTGGTATTCGCCGTCAACCATTTCACCCATGCGCTTGACCAGCAGGCCCTCGGTGTCGCGCTCGAGAATGGGATCCCACTCGGAACCCCAGAGCACTTTGATGACGTTCCAGCGCGCCCCGCGGAATGCGGATTCGAGTTCCTGAATGATCTGGCCGTTGCCGCGAACGGGGCCATCGAGACGCTGCAGATTGCAGTTGACCACGAAGATGAGGTTGTCGAGTTTTTCGCGCGAGGCGAGGGTGATGGCGCCGAGCGATTCGGGCTCATCGGTTTCGCCGTCGCCGAGGAAGGCCCAAACCTTGGCGTCGGTGCGCGGCTTGAGTCCGCGATTTTCCAGATAACGATTGAAGCGCGCTTGATAGATGGCCATGAGCGGGCTGAGGCCCATGGACACGGTAGGAAACTCCCAGAAATCGGGCATGAGCCAGGGGTGAGGATAGGAAGAGAGACCTCCGCCGGGCTTCAGTTCGCGGCGGAAATTTTCGAGCTGCTGGACACTGAGACGGCCCTCGAGAAAAGCACGCGCGTAGATGCCGGGAGCGGCGTGGCCCTGGAAATAAATGGTGTCGCCTTCGAAGTTTTCAGAACGGGCGCGGAAGAAATGATTGAAGCCGACTTCGTAGAGGGTGGCGGCAGAAGCGTAAGTGGAAATGTGGCCGCCAATGTTGTGCTCGACGCGGTTGGCGCGAACGACCATGGCAAGCGCGTTCCAGCGGATGAGGGACTTAATGCGCCGTTCGAGTTGCTGGTCCCCGGGAAACAAGGGTTCGAGGCGGGCGGGAATGGTGTTGGCATAGGGAGTGTTGGCGGTGAAAGGCAGGTCGATGCCGCTGACGGTGGCATGGGCGCGGAGCCGCTCGAGGATTTCCCGGGCGACGTCTGTGCCGCTGGAAAGCAGGACCGAATCAAGGGACTCCAGCCATTCCTGGATTTCGACGTCATCAATATGACGCGGGGCGAATGTTTCCTGATCCATGGAGCGATTGCCTTTCTTTCCTTCCTTGCGCCGGGCCGCACAGGCGAACCCCGCGTGTGCGCCGCGGGCACGCACAATTTGTAAGAATACACCCTAGGGCGGCAGCGCGCACGGGAGGAGTAGAAAATATTCGCGAGTCCGAGCAGAAACAATTCGAATGCGCGCCTTGCACCTCCAACGGCTTGCGCGAACAGGGGCGATCCCGACACAAGCGAACCCAAGAGAAAAGCAAACCCGAGAGCCGACAGGATGTCGGCGCTACAAAGGACTTGAGCTAGAGAGTGCGGCCGCCGTCTAGGACTAGGACATGGCCAGTGATGAACTCGGCGGTGATCAGGTAGAGGACGGCGTCGGCCACCTCATCTGGGCGGCCGGTGCGGCGGAGGGGCGCGCGGCGGATGAAGTCTTGCTGCCACTCCGGGGGATCGCCGGGCATGGTGATTGTGCCGGGGGCAATGGCGTTGACGCGTACGGCGGGGGCAAGTTCTTTGGCCAAAACACGGGTCATAAGCATAATGCCAGCTTTGGAGAGGGAGTGGGGGAGGAAGTCACCCCATCCAAGGAGTCCGCCAATATCGGCGAAATTGATGATGACGCCCCGGCCAGACTTGGAGAGATGCGGCGCGGCGGCCTGAGCGCAGAAGAAGGGTGCTTTGAGGTTGGTGTCGAGGGAGGCATCCCAAGTGTGCTCCGTGGTTTCTCCAAACTTCGTTTGCAGAAAGTTCGCGGCGCCGTTGACGAGGATGTCGAGATGCCCGAAGTGGGCCACGACCCCGGCGACGAGGTTCTGGATCGCGGCGACGTCGGTCAGTTCGGCGGAAAAAGCGGCGGCGCGACGACCGCCGTTTTGAATCTCGGCAACGAGTTCGCGGGCCTCAGCCGCGGATTTGCCGTAGTGCACGGCGACGTCCGCGCCCTCCTGGGCCAGGCGGAGAGCCACAGCGCGACCAAGCCGCTTTGCGGCGCCCGTGACCAGTGCAACGCGGCCGGGCAATTTTTTTTCGTCATCCATGCCGCAAAGGTAGCATACGAAAAGTCCTAAGTCGTAAGTTTTCAGTAGGAAGTGAAAGAACCTGGAACGTAAAATTGGCACCAGACATCAGAGTTTGAATCTAGAAGTACGACTGCCCCAAGGAGCCTCTATGAAACTCGACTTGCTGGCGATTGCGGCGCATCCGGATGACGTAGAACTGACATGCGGGGGCACGCTCCTGAAGATGGCGCAGAAGGGCTACAAGACAGGCATCCTGGACCTGACAAAAGGGGAAATGGGAACGAGAGGGACACTGGAAACCAGAGCGAAGGAAGCGGCGGCAGCGGCGAAGATCCTGAAGGTTTCCTGGCGCGGGACGTTGGGGGTGCCGGATTCCGACGTGCAGGCGACGCGGCAGCATAAACTGCAGTTGGCCAAAGTGATCCGGGAGCTGCGGCCACGCACGGTCATCCTGCCTTATTGGGAGGCACGACACCCGGATCACTACCACGCCTCGACGCTTGGGTATGAAGGATGCTTTCTGGCAGGACTGAAACAGTTGCCGATCGAGGGAGAGCCTCACCGGCCGTTCAAGATTCTGTACGCCACGTCGTTTGAGGGCATGCCGCCAACATTCATTGTGGATGTGACCAAGCAATATGAAGCCCGGCGTAGGGCGATTCTGGCGTATGGATCACAATTCCGGCCAGCGAAGAGCGAAAGGAAGCAGAAGGTGTACCTGGCCATTGACGAGTTGGACCCGAAAATGGACCTTCTCGCGCGGCATTACGGACAGAAGATTGGGGTGAAATATGGGGAGCCCTTCCTGCAAAAGGAGTTAATGGCGGTGGAGGATATCGTGGCGTTGCCGGTGCGGTCGATCTGAACTGCCGGGGCCCGGGGGTCATAAACCGAGAGAGAGTCAAGCGACCGCGCGCCGGGTATGGGAACGAACCTGTCCGCTAATATCCGACTCACCGGGACTTAGACCTCAGTTAGCGTGTTCAAACTGCAACGCGTCACCGGAGTCAGGGTCGCCAATAGTGATGTGGAGTTTGTAAGGTGGTTTCTTCCCGTAGAGCATCAATTGCCCGTGGTATGTCAGCTCGCATCCATCCGCTAACCGACGATAATCCTCCCGCTGAATCTGCACGTCTATGACGGCGTATTCGTCATTTCGATTCAGTCGCCATGAACCAATGCCATTGATAACGCATGTCTTTTTCGCGAACTCATCGATTTCAGAAACCTGCGAAAACTGCGCTTTGCGGTCGGCTGAAAGCTCTATTCGTGCATCTCGACTGATCGAGAGCGCCTTTGTGCTCATCGGAACTGAAATCTCGCGGGCTAGCGTGTCCGAATCAACTATGCAGGTGCCGACTAAATCTCTTTCGGCAGGTTGAGTCTTCAGAAATTTGTCTGCCCAGGGGTTGTATTGGCAGCCAACGAAAAATCCGCAAAGAAGTGCAATGCCAGTCGCCTTAAACCACCGATGCGTTGGTAATTTCGCGCACATGACAATATGATACGGCGAACGCGAACACGATTTGAATCAATCACTTGCGGCGTCTCTTGATGTACATATCCGCGTTCAGGATTCACACACCCAGTTTTTTTGGAGGAAATGTTCCAGCCTATGAGGCTGCGGCCTTAGGGGCGCACGTGTCCATCTCATAGATCTGCCGGAGCTCGCACTCACCGTCGCCAACGACTTGCAGGAAATCCTTCGCCAGTTGGATGGCCTCTTGCTTGGAGCTTGCCCGAAGGATGGCGAACCCGCCGACAACTTCCTTGGCCTCTGTAAAAGGCCCATCAGTCACCGTCACCTTCCCGTTCGAGTTGCGGACACGCGCCCCCAAGGCAGTGGGCAGGCAGCCTTCGGTAGCGAGCAGCCAGCCAGCCTTGAAGCCCTCCTCCACCAGTTTGCCCATTCTGGCCATTTCCTCCTGCGAGGGGGGAGCGTTTCTCTCGACCGACTTGTACATGCTCAAGAATTTCATAGTGTCCTCTCCTTGTTTTGAGTTCAGGGGTCCGGAAAGCCCGGCCTCTACTGGTACGTCGAACGAGGCTCCCCGAAATCGACAGGTCAAACGATCTTTTTTTGGACCCGGCCCCCTGTCCCGAAAGATGCTGGAGCCTCGCAGGGAGCAAAGTCCTCCAGCCCCTAGCCTGTTCGTTGTACCGTGTGTCCGCACGGAATAGTACACGATGACACGCTAACGAATCCTAATGATGTTTGACTAACGCGGTTCACGGAGATGTAAACTCACCCGCGAATGCTGGCCGGTCCTGTCGATGTGAACAAATCAAGCCTTGAGCAGTGGCAGCAAATCCGCGTTATGATATTGAACTTGAAACCAAGACATTCCGCACCATACCTGATTCTCATTGTGGAAGCTACATGAACATCGATCAAGACCTGGAAAAAATTGCGCTGCAGGAGAGGCGACTGCAATTCAAACATTTTGATTCAGAAATGGCGTGGGCTCTAGGTACCGCTCTCAAGACGACTGCGGAAAAACGCCAAGTCGCAGTGGCCATCGACATTCAGCTGCACGGCCATGCCCTCTTTTCATACGCGATGCCGGGAACCACGCCGGACAATTGGGACTGGATTCGGCGTAAACGCAACGTCGTTCAACGCTTTCATCGCAGTTCCTACGCCATCGGATTGAAACACGAGCGCGCTGGCACCACTTTACAGGATGGGACGGGCCTTGATCCAAAGGACTATTCTGCTCATGGCGGCTGTTTCCCGATTCTTCTTGTAGGAACTGGATGTGTCGGCACGATTGCCGTTTCTGGTTTACCACAGCGCGACGACCACGCCCTGGTTGTTTCCGTACTTCAGGATTACCTACATCTGGCGGGTGAAGACCTCTCGCTCGAGGCGGTTACTACGTCGTAGCCTTCCCGGGAGGGTGGCCGCAGACACCTAGTGTCCGAGCCTCTGATACAGTAGCTTCTCGACAGCTTCCTTCAACTGTGCTTTTTCTTTGAGCGCCATGGAGATTTTTTCCGAAAGGTCAGTCAGAATAAGTCTAATCGTCGCGGCCAATTCTAAACATTGAGCGTCTGTGTATTCGTGAATACCTTCGCTGAGCGCATCGTGGAGCAATAAGAGTGGATTGCGTCCATTGATGAGCAGGCTAGGGGGTATCGCCAGTTTTATCTTTTCAACGGCATTCTTGAACTGCTTCTCCTTCGCCGCCTCCTGAAAGTCCTTGATTGTCTCGTCTGAAGCCCCGAGTCTTTCCGCCACCTTGCGAATCTCGTCAATGAACTTACCCTTTTGATCTTCAACTATTCTGCGATAGTAAGCATACGCGCCAATCCCGAGTCCTGCGTTCTCCGCGCGGCGGCCTTGAAGGAACAATTCACGATAGTCTTCGCCGATGAGATCACAAATACGCCTTGGAGTGTGCGTGCCAAATGGGGGCATTTCGCCAAGTTTTGTAACCCATCCAGACGTCGGTGCCTTATCCCTGATAATTTCAAGGGCGAATGTCTTGGGTGACTTACCACAATCCTTGCAGGCATAGGACAAAAATCGAAGCTCCGCGGTGCGGGCGAATAAATAAGCACCGGAAGTGCAGGCGAAACGCCGTTCCCCGGCGCAGCCTTCGCCATCGCAATGCAATCTGATTTCGGGTCCGGCCAGAGATACACCAAGACCGCGTGCCTGGAGTTCGAAAAGCCCAGTCACGTGAGCCTGAACGTTTGACGGCTTTGAAACCAGGAATTGGGAAAAGCTTAGCTCTGCAGGTCTTGCAGGTGCAGGTGCGGGCACAACATCTGCAGGCGGCGCTGGGGGGTTGTCGACCGGTTCGTCCATATCGTCCTTCATGGCTCTGCTCTTCAGACGGTCGCGCGCAATCCGTACGAGTGATAGGAAGGCCCGACTAACTCTCGGACCTTGCGAGTATCTGGGTGTTCGATGCCTAGCAATCCCGTCACCCCCACGAGTACAAGGAATAGAATGCCCGGCTCTGGGTGCAGGCAGGTAACCAAACATGGATTCGTTGAAATCAAAAGGTTTAGCGGCATGAGCCCATCTCGGGCACTGCAAAGCAATTCACCAATTGTGCAAGTTTTTGGCAAGATCTCATGCATCTATTGGTGCACGAAGTCTTCGAAATAGTGCAGCGAATAGAAGAGTAAGGGACAACTGATTTCATGCGGGCGACCCCTGCCAGCAATGTCGCGCACAATCGGCATTCTGCCAATGGAGGTTGGAAATGGCAGAAGCTGATTTCGCCTACCACCCCCGGAACTCTAGACGGAGTCGTCTTCCATGGCGGGTGCGAAACCCGGGATGTTCTGGCCCTCGGGGGTGCGCTCAACCTTGAGGCGCAACTGGCTTTGCTCTTCCGCGCCGGACTTGCGCAGGACAACAATGGTGCTAAGGGCTTCCGTGTAGACACGGGTGACCAGAAAGGTATCCCCGGTGGTCAAATTCTTCCAGAGCTGGCCGATCTGAATTTTTCTCGCCGCCATTGCTGTCAATGACTGTAGAGACCCCGGAAAGAAGTGTCAACTGTCCCTTGAAACCGGGGTTTTCGGGCATGATCGGCCCGGCGGGGAGGGGTAGAAAACCTTATTGGGAGCACGCACATCTTACGATAAGGAGTAGAGCCTCAGTCGCGCCACGGGTGTATACTCCGAAGGAGACGGGGGGAGGTGAAAGGGATGCGAAAGGCTTCAGTTTTGGCGATTGGCTTACTTATGGCGATGCTGACGGCTTGGCCGGCCTTGACGTTGGCACAGAATCCTGCGCCGACTCAGGAACAGCCCCAGAACCCGTGCGCCCAACCGCCGGGGCAACCCCTTCCTGCAGATTGTCCGGATCAGGCTAGCAAGCAGCCAGCGGCACAGCCGGCGAGTTCAGGGCAATCGACCACAGATGATACTGTCCCCCAGCAGAAGACGGTCCACCCGAAGAATTCAAAAGAAGACGTAGAGGCGATCGGGAACCGGAGCGTTGGCAAGGGCGTGAACTTCTATTCCCTGGAGCACGAAATTGGATTGGGCAAGCAACTGGCGCAGGAAGTGGAGCGCAGTTCAAAGCTGATCGATGATCCTGTGGTGACTGAATACGTGAACCGCGTGGGGCAGAACCTGGTACGCAATTCGGACGCGCAAGTGCCGTTCACCATCAAGGTGATCGATTCCGACGAGGTGAACGCCTTCGCCCTGCCGGGCGGTTTTTTCTATGTGAACAGCGGGCTGATCCTGCGGGCACAGGAGGAATCGGAGCTGGCCGGCGTGATGGCGCATGAGATTTCGCACGTGACGGCGCGGCATGGCACGAAACAAGCCACCAAAGGGGACATCATGCAGATCGGCGCGATGGCGGCGATGATCTTCATGCCCTACGGCTTGGCTGGGTACGGCATTTACGAGGGCATGAACCTGGCCATCCCGCTAACGTTCTTGAAATTCTCGCGCGATGCGGAGCGAGAAGCGGACTTCCTCGGGATTCAGTACATGTACAAGGCCGGTTACGATCCGAACTCGTATGTGACCTTCTTTGAAAGGATTCAGGCTGACGAGAAGCGCAGGCCAGGAACAATCCCAAAGATGTTCTCTACCCACCCCCCGACGCCGGAACGCATTGCGGCCACACAGAAGGAGATTGCGCGGATTTTGCCTGAAAAAGATGAGTACATCGTAACGACTTCGGAATTCGATTCGGTGAAGTCGCGGCTGCGCAATGTGATGTTCGCGCGCAAGGTGCAGGACAACGGTCCGGGCAAACCGACGTTGCGCACCAAAACGGAGCAAACCGAGAAGACCAAACAAGGGCAGGCAGACCCCAATAGCAGCGATGAAGATCGTCCAACATTGAAACGGCGGCCGGATTCGGACGGCTCGACTTCGCCGTAAGTGCGATTCTGCGGGCAAAGATGATTCAAGAGTAGGCAAAGGGGCGATCCTCAGGGTCGCCTCTTTTTTTTCGCGCTATTTTGAGGCTTCGGAATCAGCAAGCCTGAATTGAGAAGATCTCAAAGGCCGATGGCTTGTAACGTGAGTTGGCGGGCACATATACTGCTGCGTGATCCATAGAGGACTACTGACATGCTCTTGCGCTTCGCCACTGCAGTGGCCTTCATGTGCAGTCTCGCGACGGTCGGGTTTGCACAGGGAAACCCAAAAAGCCCCGATCAACACCTCATCCTCGAGCAGATACTGACGCAGATTTATCAGCCGTCGGAAGTCGGCAAACGCCTGATGGGCGTGGGTGCGGATGCGGACATTCGGCGGGCAGGAACTATCGTGGTGGTGCAACATGAGGGATTGTATGGATCGTTGATCCGGAACGAGACTGCGTCATCAGCGATTCACGGCCTGGAAGTGAAATTGTACCGCGGGCATCAGGATTATACGGTCCCGGTGGGGGAACGATATTACGTGACCACAGTTCACGCGGGATCGTCAACGGTAGATATCGGGCTGCTTTCGGCGCGGCCGGTGAGCACGAGTCACGGGGCAGGGAGGGTGTGGACGATAGCGACCTTTTACTTCCCCGAAGGGGTGCTGGCAAACGCGGAGAAGGATACAGTCATTCGAGAGATTGACCAGTGGCTCATACCCGAAGGACGCACGGGAAGCACTGGCGCGCTGGCTGCAGTGACGAGTGCGGTGCCCCCGGCGACGGTGCCGCCACCAGTCGCTGCACCAGCGGTGGCGCCAACGGCCGCAGCCGCAAGCGTAACGGAAACTCTCTACCCAGGGATGACGCGAGAGCAGGTTTTAGCAGTGCTCGGCAAGCCGCAACGAGAAGTAACGTTCCAGACGCAGACGTGGATGCACTACCCCGGGATGGTGGCGCTGCTGCGCGACGGCAAATTGGCTTCCGTGGAGCAAGCGGGGCCATCCTCCACAGCAAGTATTGCGCTGCGGTCAGAGCCGAGCGGGGCGGAGATTTATGTTGACGGACAATTGACGGGCTCAACGCCATCGACGCTGGAAGTGCCGTCCGGGAATCATCGGATCAGCATGCGCTTGGCGGGTTACGAAGATTGGGTGAGGGATGTAAAGGTGTTGGGGGGAAGCGACACACAGTTCGAAGGCAAATTGGAAAAAAAGTAACGCCGACGAATCGCCCGGGGTTGGAATGACAAGCCCCAAGTCAGACTCTCATTGTCTGACGAGAGTCTGGTAGTGCCTAAGCAACACTGCTCGGCAAGGTGTGTGACCCAAATCGCAAATCATTGCCGAGGCACCAACTGACAGTAATTCAAGACGAGGCACTCCGTCTGGGGTATACCTATGCGACGGTTAGTTTCGATCCTTGGTTCCGTGACAGTTCTCCTCGTTGTAGTTCTTTTCCTATGTTGCCAACCACTGCAGGCCGATAAGAAAAGCAACACGAGATCGATTGACGGATTTGCCCAGTACGTGACGATCCCTGGCGCCAAGGAAGCGGGTGGGGACGCGTGCACGGCATGCCACGAAGCGGTGGCAAAGGGCTTTCAGCACGCGTTTCACGCTCAACAGGGAGTGGAGTGCGAGCAGTGCCATGGCAATGCTAGCCTGCACGTGGACGGGGGAGGGGACGTTACCAAGATTGTGGCCTTCAGTAAGCGCTCGCCCGAACAGGCCAACGGAGTGTGCCTGAGCTGTCACGCGCGGGGCGAGAAGACCCGGCACTGGATAAGCGGGTCGCACGCGGCTAATCATGTTCGCTGCATCGATTGTCACCAGATTCACCAGACAGCGCTCAAGACCGCAAAAGAAGGCCGGATGAGCTTCGATCAGGCGACTAGAGGAGCGCTAATGGCAGCTTCGGTGTCGCCCGAAACCAACGTGATCGTAAGGCCCATGTGGGAGACGAACGACGCTTGCCTGAAATGCCACCCCACCGAGGGCGCACAACTTAGCATGCCGTATCATCATCCGCTGCGCGAAGGAAAGATGAGCTGTGTCGATTGTCACGACCCCCATGGCGGGCCGGACGGCCGTAATCTGAAGACCGCCAACGTGAATCAACTCTGCCTGGGCTGCCATGCACAGTACCGCGGCCCGTATGCTTATCAACATCCACCGGTGGCGGAAAACTGCTTGCTGTGTCATACAGTTCACGGCTCGCCGAATACGGCCTTGTTGACCGTGAGTGAGCCTGCCTTGTGCTTGCAATGCCATGCCGGGCACCATAACGGCGCGGGCTTGCCACTCGCAGATCGCTGCACCAACTGTCACCTGTCGATTCACGGAACCGACGTGCCTACGCCCAGCGGCGGCAGCCGGTTCATCGATAAAGGCCCATCGGAACGGGATTTGGTTTCGGGTGTTGCTGTGCCGGTCTCTGCCGCTGTGACGACTCACTCGGCCATGTCCACCTCTCCGATGCTGCATGCGGCGCCATCCCACATACCGATGTTTGCATCCAGCGCATTAGGAGGGGCATTTGCGATGATGTCTTCCAGGGCAGCGGCGCCACTGTCCGGAGGCGGAATGCCGGGGGGAAACGCGTTCCCCACGGGCATGGAAATGGATACCGGTGCTTCTGCCTTCTCCTTTACTCCGGGTGCTTACCGGCTTGTCGACGGCTCGGGTTTTCTTGGGCGAGTCGGCGAGTACGATAGCCTGGACCAATCCGCGGGAGCGGATGTTTCCTCGGCGTATGTCTCGACGCGAAACAATCTCACCATCGTTTCTCGCGGCAATGTCGTGTCCGGAAATGATTACTCTGCTGCGACACAACTCACTGCCGGCGAACACTTGCAGGTTGGGCTGTTCATCCGCAGCTTCATTCAGCAGCAGGACCATTATCCTTTCTACGCGTTTCCCGTTTTGGACGTCCCTCCGGGCGCCAGCAGCCCTCCTGACTCCACGACCGATCTCATTCCCGGCCAGTCGGTTTTTGGCGTGACGCGACGGATCGGTAACGCGTACGCGCGATTCAAAGTGCCCAAGCTGCCCATCCATCTGTTCGTAAAAGGCGATTGGCAGGCACGCGCAGGCACAACGCAGCTTGCGTATCTGGATGAGAACACTATCCCGGTCGCACAGGCAGACTGCGGGGCGCAATGCCACTTCCAGTCCCAGTATCAACCGGCGAACTACACCACCCGCAACATCGGCGGAGGAGCGCAGGTTGATCTGGGTCCACTCCAGTTCACCTGGGAACACACCTTCAGCAGCTTCAATGACCGGCTGGCCTTCCCGACCGCAACATTCACGGGTGAATTTATGCCGGAAGCCGACCCTTTCGGGTACTCGAGTCTCTTCCCCGTTCCGGCAGGAAAGGGCCCAACGCCGATTGATGTTGCTATCGGAAATTACGCCGTAGCTCCCCCCTCGCCGAACCAAGCTTCGACGGATCGCGTGAGTTTGAACTGGACCGCCTCACCCGCTCTCAGTTTCAATGGCAATGTCAGCTACATGCGCTTACGCAACACCTATACGCATTATCCGCAGAACTCGTTTGGCACGGACGAAACGGTGAACTGGCGCCCCATTGACCGCTTGCGTGTGACTGCCGCCTACCACCAGAACAACCAGATCAACAACTTCACGCCGTACTACAGTGTCTATGGGAACGTGTCGTACCACGACCACAACGAAGGCTTGAAGCTTGACTACGAGTTGCCGAGAGGGTTCGATGCTGAGGTGTACTACAAGCGCAGCGGAATCACGCGATCGAATGCTTTCCTGTGGCCCCAGTTCTACTCCGTGGACAATACGGATTTACTGGGAGTGGTGCCGTCTTCTTCCAGCAATACCACCGGGCTCGCGTTGCGTTACCACGACCAGGGCTATTGGAGCGCGCGAGCGGGGTACGAATGGACCGGCACGCATCAACCTGGCTACTTGATCGTGCCGCAGAGCAACAATCGCGCTTTCGTGGGTGTCTGGCTCACACCGGTCAAATGGCTGGTGCTCTCGAACGACCTGATCGTCACCGTGCAGAATGCCTTCTCCGCCGTGCCACTCCCGAATACGCCCAACGCCGTTCCCCCTTCACCACCGACGCCGCTGACGCAGTCCTTCGGCTTTTTCATCGCCGGCCTGCCTCCCACGTTTCAGCGGCGCGACCGCTTCTATACGGAGACTCTCAGCGCGACTTTCCGGCCCGCGCCGGATTGGAACTTGGGACTCGGGTACTCCTATCAGCAGAACAACCTGTCCACCTACATGGCCTTTCAAAACGACAGCGCCACCGGATACATACTGGACGAACCCAACGTGCCGTACAAGCAAATCACGCAGGCCTATTGGGTCGACTCCAGTTATCTCGCCAAGCAGCGTCTGGGAGTGGATTTCAGGCTCACTTACAATTCTTCCCGGAGTGGAATGCGGCCGGACGTGAATCCGAATACCGATCCGGCAAAGTTTGGCAACGCTGCGCTTATTTCCCAAGGCGCCTTCGATCCGGGTGGCCTGTACCCTGCGGCTCTTGGCAATCTGCAATTCGCCGCAACTCAGATTTCTGGGGTGATCGTGCCTCAGTGGATTGGCCAAGGAAAAGCGCACTACATGTTTCCGCGGAAGTTCGAAGGGGGGCTGGTCTTCTACTACGGCAGCTACCGCGATTACTGGAATCCCAACTTGAACGGCGTTCTGCGCACGTTCACTCTCTACGTTGGCCGCAGCTGGTAAGCGCACTGCAGCCGAAACGAGGAATCAGCCGCGTTTCCGAAGAACGGGCTTACGGACGTTGACCTCGATTGTGGCATCGGACACCCAGGCCCCACCCTCCAACCCCCCGAGGGTGGGCACCCTCATCAGACTACTCTCAGTGGGATCATCGCAGAGGTATTCTCTCTCCCTCATGAATCCGCTACAAAGAAAGAGAGAAACTTGTCTGGGCCAGCCACCCTCTATGAGAGTGGCCCAGGCTTAGACGCTGACACTGAAATAGGGTGCCCCACGCTCGGGGTTTTTGAGGGTGGGCTCTTGGGTGCTTTCGCTTTGAGCATTCTGGTATGCAGTCCCATTTTAAGTCCCTGACAGACTATCTGGAGCACGGGCGGACGCTGTCTGAGTTTCTTGAAGATTTCCCCAGTGTAACCAGCGTCGAAGCGATTGCGGCGATCGAAGAAGCCAGAACGAGCTTGACCGCCACTTTGAAATGAGATTGCTCACCGATGAGTGTGTCCCGAGGAAAGTCAAATTCCTGTTTGCCGTTAGGGGTCACGAATGTGAGACCGCTCGAGACGCAGGATTCAGCGGCAAGGAGAATGGGGAGGTATTGGCCCTGGCTGAAGAGCGCTTTGACGTGCTCATCACAATAGATAAAAACATTCGGTATCAGCAGAACATGATGGGCCGGAACATCGCTGTTTTGATCATCCGCTCAGCTTCGAACGATCTGGATGACATCCGGCCGCATGTCCCAGATGCTCTCGTCGCATTGCAGTCCATCAAGCCCTGCCAAATGGTTGAAGTCGGTATCCTAGGGTAAAGCCCACCAGATCGAGTAAGCCGGAGCGGCGCTAGCGGTGGCCGGCTCTTTGGTGTTCTTCCGGCGCGGCAGAAATGCCCTGGCGGCGGAGTTCATCGGCATAATATTTGCGGAAGAGAACGTCCCATTCCTCGCTGCCTTCGAGAATTTCCTTCTTCTGAGAGGTGATGCGCCTGCGGACCTCGACTTCGACCTTTTCCTCTTCCTTCAGGACGTTGGTGATGGTCTGCACCACATGCTGGCGGATGGTATCGCGGTCCTCGATGAACTCGACTTCGTTGGTCTGCACAAGGAGATCGACGATCTGGTGGGAGATGCGGACAATTTTTTCACGGCTCAATCGCATGATTCTGTGTAGTCCCTGGTCCCTTCCCTAACGCAAAATGAGTTTGCGGTCGCGGGCGAGCTGCCCTTTCACTTTCTTAAACATCTCCTGGTAGGAGACGCCGGTGCGGCGCATTTCGTCCTGGTATTGCGTGAGGATGTTACGTACCTCTTCGTTGACCTTATCCTCAATGGTAATTTCTTCCATCATGCGGAGGCGGACACGGGCGATGACCGCTTCCACATCCCTCTCCTTGATTTCGACCAGATTGCCCTCCAGAAGTTTCTTGACCACTTCGGAGGCAGTATGACTGACATAGTCGCGGTTCAGCAACATTTCAGTGACGGTCCTTCATGGATGGATCTGTGAACTATTGAGTGTACTGGCTGGGCGGGAAATTCGCAAGAAAAGCGCAAGATTTTCACATAGATGCGAGATTGCGTTATGAGGCCAACTGGTATCGCCAGAGCTTCAGGGCTCATATTCTGTGGAGATATCCCCACAGGCAAGAATTCCGCGGATTTGCTATTCTGCATTGATACCAATATGAACTCTCAGGCCCCCACCATGACCCGGAAAGAGCTGTTCCTGCGAGCCTGCCGCTGTGAGCCCGTGCCTCGCCTGCCCGTCTGGATGATGCGTCAGGCCGGCCGCTACCTCCCCGAATACCGCGAAATCCGCGCCAAACACTCCTTTTTGGAGGTCTGCAAGACACCCGACCTGGCACTTGAAGTCTCCGTACAGCCCTTTCGCCGCCTTGGCGTGGATGCCATCATCATTTTTTCAGACATCCTGATCCCTGCAGAAGCCATGGGCCTCCCCTTGGAACTGGAAGACGCCGGTCCAAACCTGCCTCAGCCGGTGCGCAACGAAGCGGACGTAAAAAAACTCCGCATTTTCGATCCGGAAGTGGAAACCGGTTTCTTGATGGAGGCGCTGCGCCGCACCGTGAAGTATGCGGGACCGGACGTTCCAGTGCTCGGCTTTGCCGCTTCCCCCTGGACCCTGGCCTGCTACATGGTGGAAGGCAAAACGAAGGAAGGCTTCGCCACAGTAAAGAGTTTCCTTTACCGTGAGCCCAAGGTCTTCCGCGAACTCCTCCACCGCATCGCTCAAGCGACGATTCTCTACCTCAAGGGCCAGATTCGGGCCGGTGTCAGCGCTGTTCAACTCTTCGACACCTGGTGCGGCGAACTGAACCTCCGGGACTACACCGAATACGTTTTGCCGGCAGTTCAACAGGTTATTTCCGGTCTGGGCAACGCCGTTCCAGTGATCTATTACACCAAGGCTTCTCACCACTTGCTGCCAGCGGTCGTGAAGGCAGGCGCTAATGTACTGAGCGTGGACTGGCGCGTGCCCCTCAGCGAACTGCGCGAACTTGCTGGCCCGCGCGTCGCGCTGCAGGGCAATCTCGACCCGGCCGCCCTCTTTGCCCCGCACGAGAAGATTCGCCAGACCACTCTGGATCTCACCGCCGAGCTCGGCGGCCACGGACACATCTTGAACTTAGGCCATGGAATTCTTCAGAACACGCCGGTGGAAAATGCTCAGCTCTTCATTATTACCGGCCAACAAGCCGCGCTACACGATGCCAAGCCGGCGGTGCAAGCGCGCCTCTGAGCGCCACAGGAGGAGGTGATTGCGGTGTCCATCATGAATCCAACCTTGCGCGAGATGCAGCATGAACTTTCCGTCGGCGAAGACTTCGTCGCGCGGTATAACCAGCCTGGCCCGCGCTACACCAGCTATCCCACCGCGCCCGTTTGGACCGATGCTTTTGGCCCAACCGAATATGAAGCCGCCATCGAAGATGCGGACCGCAAGGGCTCTCCCGTTTCCTTGTACATGCATCTTCCCTTCTGCGAGAGCCTGTGCCTCTTCTGCGCCTGCAACGTAATTATTCAGAAGGATAAGCGCGTTGCCCCGCCGTATCTCGAAACCCTGAAAAAGGAAATTGACCGCGTTGCCCGCGGTGTCTCTCGCGCCCGCCAGGTGGCGCAATTCCATTGGGGCGGCGGCACACCCACCTACCTCTCCCCGGAACAGATCGAGGATCTCTTCACCTACACGCGCGAGCGGTTCACATTCGCGCCTGACGCCGAGATTGGCATCGAGGTTGATCCGCGCGTCACCACCAGCGATCACTTGGAAACTGTTCGCCGCATGGGTTTCAACCGCCTCAGCATGGGCATCCAGGATTTCAAGGAGGAAGTGCAAAAGGCCATCCACCGCATCCAGCCCTACGAACAAACGCGCGACCTCATCGCCATCGCGCGTGACCTGGGCTTCGACAGCATCAACGTAGATTTGATCTATGGCCTGCCCTACCAGACCGGAGAAAGCTTTGCCCACACTGTCGAGCAAATCGTCGGCCTTTCTCCTGACCGCATCGCCATGTTCAGCTACGCCCACGTGCCCTGGCTAAAGAAGCAGCAGGGCTCGTTTGTTGCCCATCTTCCCGAGGGCATGAAGAAGTTCGATATTTTCCGCAACGGCCTGCTGAAATTCCTGGAGTCCGGGTATCTCTATATCGGCATGGACCATTTCGCAAAGGAGAACGACGAACTTGCCGTCTCCCAGCGCAACCGCACCCTGCACCGCAATTTTCAGGGCTACACCACCAAGGCCGGCGCGGACCTCTATGGCATGGGCATCACCGCCATCAGCGGCATTCAGGAAGTTTATGCTCAAAATCACCGCGACATCCCCAGTTGGGAAAAAGCCGTGACGGAACGCGGCATCGCCACCATGCGCGGGTATCGCCTGTCCCAAGACGATGTCATTCGCCGCGAGGTCATCAGCCGTCTCCTCTGCCACACGGTCATCGTCAAGGACGAGATTTCCCGCAAATTTGGCATCGATTTTGACGATTACTTCGCCCCGGAACTCGATCGCCTCAAAATTCCTCAGGAAGACGGCTTGGTCGTCATCAACGACAAGGAAGTCCGTACTGCTTGGCTAGGCCGCATTTTCATTCGCAACCTTGCGATGGTCTTCGATCCTTACTTGGAAAAACAGCAGTTGGCGGCGCGCCCCCTGTTTTCGAAGACGCTGTAGTTACACTCGGAACGGCTTGGGAAGTAGCATATGCGTCCAAACCTTTGCCCCTACATTATCTCGGTCGCTGCGTTTTTCGCGGTGAGCAGCAACATCCTCTACTTCTACATGGTCGCTAAGATTCGGTCAGCCGACGATATGGTGCAGGGTATGATAACACCCGCAAGGATCAGAGCACTCACCGTCAGATATACGAGATTGGCTGAGGAACGAGGGTGGCCGCACTGGCCCGCTAGCCTAATGTGGTTCTCAGCCGTTTTGTTTCTCGCTTTTGCCACCGTAGACGCGTTCATATGTCTCAATCGTTAGTGGCGGGAGGAGTTGATAATGCGCTTGACCTATCCTGCCTACGGGGTTGACTAGAAGTTGTCTAATGATGAGCATTCGGGAGGGAACCCTCCCAAAGGTTGCGGAAAAAACTACCGTTCTGTCGTTCCGAACGGAGTCTGCGAAGTGAGGAATCCCTCTTTTCTCGGGGTTTCGCTGCTTTTGCGTCCGCCGTTTTCATGCGGAAACCCCTGACGTGAAAACGTCGCCCGGTTGAATGCATCTATAAGACAGGTTGTAGCCAACGAGGTCCAATCTAATGTCGAGCCAGGTCCAGGCACTGGTTGTGGGCGCGGGCATCTCCGGTCTCACTACCGCTTACGCCCTGCAAAAATCTGGCGTCTCCACGCTGATCATGGAAGCAACTTCTCGCCCCGGCGGTGTAATTCAATCCATTCAGCGGGATGGCTATCTCCTCGAGTGCGGCCCGCAAAGCTTCTCTGGCAACGCCAACCTCACGGCGATGTGCCGCGACTTGGAGCTGCTGGACCAACGCGTACTCGCCGATCCAAAAGCGCCGCGCTACGTCTTGATCGACGGCCATCTGCAAAATGTTCCCATGGGTCCTGGCTTGCTCTTCTCTTCTCTGATGGGTGGCGGCACCCGTACCGCAATTCTGCGCGACATTTTTGGCAAAACCCGCGCCCCTGAGCCCGATGAATCGGTCGCGGATTTCACTCGCCGAAAGTTCTCCGCAACTCTTCTTGACCGTCTGGTAGGGCCGTTTGTCTCTGGCATCTACGCCGGAGATCCGGAAAGACTCAGTTTGCGCGCAGCGTTCCCCATCCTTCACGAAGCGGAGTCCATTTCCGGAAGCGTGCTTCGCGGGGCTTTTGCGGTCATGAAGGATAGAAAAGCGAAACGAGGCGACACTCCCAGAGAAAAGGCCACTCTTCAGACTTTCCGTCAGGGGAACGAGACCCTCATCCACGCGCTGGCCGGGAAATTGGGAGAACGCTTGTTTCAGGATGTCGAGATAACTTCCGTCGAGCCGCTCGACCCTGGAAGAGAGGCGAAAGCTTCCCGGTTCCTTGTTTTCATGCGCACGCCACGCGGCACGGAAAAGCTGGAAACCGAGCGCCTCATCCTGGCAATTCCTACCAATGTGGCAGGAAAACTCCTCGCGAATCTGAATCCTACTTTTGAAACGCATTTTGGCGCCGTGGAATATGCCCCCGTTGGCGTCGTGTCGCTGGGCTACAGAAAAGAGGATGTCGGCCACAGCTTGGCAGGATTCGGGTTTCTCGTACCGCGCTCGTCGGGGCTAAGCGTTCTCGGCACCGTCTGGAATTCGTCTCTCTTCCCTGGGCGAGCCCCGGAGGGTCATGCCCTGCTCACGAGTTTTGTCGGCGGCGCCACAAAGCCGGGAATTGTTCAGAAGTCCGCGGAGGAACTCGTCTCCCTGGTCCACCGCGAAATCACTGCCTTGCTTGCCATTCGCAAGGAACCAGTCTTTTCAAACGTGACCATCTGGCCCCGTGCACTTCCCCAGTACAACCTCGGCCATACCGCTCGCCTGGAGGCCATCGAAAAGCTGCGCGCAAGCTTTCCCGGCTTGTATTTTGCTGGAAACTATTTGAACGGTCCGGCCATCGGCACAAGCGTGGAACACGCCCTGAAGATCGCCGACGAAATCCG
Source organism: Candidatus Acidiferrum sp. (assembly GCA_049686315.1). Classification (GTDB taxonomy): domain Bacteria; phylum Acidobacteriota; class Terriglobia; order Acidiferrales; family UBA7541; genus Acidiferrum. Next base: position 20,578 of record JBAVHY010000514.1, read on the forward strand.
CGTCAGTTTCGCCAATTAAATATCCGTCTGGTCTTTGTAGCGCCGACATTCTGCCAGTTCCTGGGTCTCTATTGTAGGGGCCGCCTTCTGAGGCGGTCCGCCAATTCAACCAACCTTCACCCCAGCCATTCACCGCGACATCCTTCACTTGCAGCAGCGCGTCAACCAAAATCCGCGCTAGCTTCTCTCGTTCTCTCGCTGCGCCAACCGAATCTCTCGCCGCTTCGCTGCTTCTCTCCACCGCCTTCGCTCTTCCGCCGTGCGCAGAATCAATGGCGGCACCGGCCGCGGCTTCCGCGTAAGTTCGTCAATGGCCACAAATGTTACGTAAGCTGATGTGGTGTGCTTCCTTTCTCCCGTCAGGATATCTTCGGAGAACACATCAACGCCAACCTCCAGCGATGTGTTGAACACGCGATTGACGTGCGATTTCAGAACCACAATTTCTCCCAAATTGATGGGGTTGCGAAAATCTATGTAATCCACCGACGCGGTCACCATATAACTGTTGGCATGGCGGCTCGCCGCCATCGCGGCAACGATATCGACCAGGTGCATCACATGCCCACCCAGCAATTTCCCCAGCGCGTTGGTCTGTGCTGGCAACACCACTTCGGCCATCTCCGATGCCGACGCGCTCACTGGCTTTCCCTTTGCCGCCTCTTCTCGAAACTCCGTTCTCCTTGCTCTACCTGATCGCGCCATGTCACTCCTTCTTCCGCTTCCCTTTTGGACGCTTTCCACCCTCCACGTATAATACGGGACGTCACTATGACCGAACAAAACAAAACTCGCCGTCAAAAACTTGAGGAATTCCTCGCAAAGAATCCAAATGATGCTTTCACTCTCTACGGCCTGGCCCTGCAATGCGTGAACGACGCGGATTTCCCTTCCGCCGAATTGCACTTCAGCGCGCTTCTGCAGTCCAATCCCGATTACGTTCCGGGTTATCAGATGTATGCCCAAACGCTGGCGCAAAACGACCGCGCCGAAGAGGCAAAAACCATTCTTGCCCGAGGCATCCAGGCCGCCATTCGCGTGAGCAATCAGCACGCGCGCTCGGAAATGGAAGGCCTGTTAACCGAATTGGGTTAAGTTTTAATCGCGGTCATTCCAAGCCGCCGCAGTGATTTATTTTCTCCGGAGGGTAGAGATGACGAGTTCCGCCAGTCTGAGGGAGGAGCAGGCACTGGCTGCCGAAAAGCGTCTTGCTTGGATGATCGGCGCGACCGGCTTTTTGCTTCAGATGCTGCTCAACGGCCGTTACGGCTATTTTCGCGATGAACTTTACTATCTGGCTTGCAGCAACCATCTTGCCTTCGGCTACGTGGATATGGCCCCACTTACTCCCTGGTTGGCACGAGCGTTTGGTGTGGTCTTTGGGTACTCCCTGCATGCCATCCGCCTGCTGCCCGCATTGGCTTTTGGCGCCGAAATAGCCCTAAGCGGATTCATCGCGCGGGAATTGGGCGGGAAACGCTGGGCCATCTTTCTGACGTGTATTTCCGTCCTGCTCGCTCCAGTCATCTCGGGGAACGGCACGCGCCTGGCCATGAATCCTATCGAGCCGCTCTTCTGGATGGGTTGCATCTACGTGCTTCTAGTCTCTTTGAATCGCGAGCAACCTAAGCTCCTTCTCTGGTGCGGCGTCCTGCTTGGGTTTGGCCTGCTCAACAAGCACTCGGCTATATTTTTCATTGCAGCGTTCGTGGTTGGCTTGCTGATTTCCCCGCAGCGGCGCATTCTCGCCACAAAGTGGTTCTGGCTGGCCGCCGGCATCGCGTTTCTGATCGCTTTGCCCAACGTCATTTGGCAGTACGTGCACCACTTCCCTACCCTCGAAGATCTGCGCAACGTCAAAGCTACCCATAAGAATATCGAGTTGCCTCCGCTCCCATTTTTCCAGCAGCAAGTGGCAATGTTGAACCCATACTCCGTGATCGTGTGGCTTGTCGGCCTCTTCTATCTCTTGCTTCATCGAGACGCAAGGCGCTTTCGTTTCCTCGCCTACACCTATCTTGCCTTTCTTGCCCTGATGATGTACCTGAAAGGAAAGGACTACTATCTTGCGCCGATCTATCCCATGCTCTTCGCAGCCGGCGCGGTATTATGGGAAACATTAATCCAAAGTTATTCCCGGCTTCGTTGGCTGCGTGTTGCGCTTCCCGTGTTCCTTTTTGTGATTGGCGCTTTGGCCGCGCCATTTGCGCTGCCGATTCTCCCGCCTGGCCAGTTCCCTGCTTACGCCAACGCCTTGGGAGTAAAAACAGCGCGCACTGAAAATGGAATGGTGAGTGTCTTACCCCAGCATTTCGCCGATCAGTTCGGATGGGAAGAGATGGTCGCCAAAGTTGCGGGTGTCTACAATTCCCTTCCGCCTGACGAACGCGCGAAGACCGCAATTCTTGCCGGCAATTATGGGGGAGCGGGCGCCATCGACTTCTTCGGTACGCGTTACGGATTGCCGAAATCCATCAGCGCCCACCAAAACTATTATTTTTGGGGGTCGCGCGATTACACCGGCGAAAGCATCATCCTCCTGGAATGGAGCCTGAAAGACGCGCAATATTGGTGCCGCAGTGTCGATGTCGGCCCGCGAAACGAGCCGTACTTCGGCATGGGATGGGAACACTACAACATCCTCGTATGCCACGATTTCAAGCTCCCGCTTTCGCAAGCCTGGCCAAAACTAAAAATGTGGAATTGAAAAGGCGCCAACTTGAGGCAGTAGAGGGCGGCGCTGATAGGCCCAAGAAAAAAGAGCCGTGGAAAGAAAGCCGAGGCGAAATGGAATCGACACACAAAGATTGTTGCTGACCTCGGCATCTTCTGCGAGCAATCGCCAGTTGAAGGTGTAGAATCCAGTCCCATGAAACTCTTCGCCACGTTCACGTTCCTTGTTCTCCTCGTCGCCGTTCTTACCTTCTTGGCGTACCTTCAACAATCGGCCCTGCACGACCAGCAGGATCGAATCGTAGACCTACAGAGGCAGATCGCTGCGAACTTCGCTTCAACGATCCCACTCGAACATCAAGAGAAGTGTGCAGAACAGGCCAAGAAGTTCTTTAATGAATTGGGTTACAGGCCAAAAAACATGGCGGCATACGAAAACCATCTAAACGTCGAACTGAATAAATGCTTCGTCGTGGTCGACCTCACAGATACGACACACTCACCAACCATCTGGACGGACAGGAACTTATTCGATGCCTACGAAGGTAAAATCTATGGGCAGTACGCCTGGCACACCGACCCAAGTAGGAAGCATCGGGAAGTCGCTCCGGTCTGGTGCATGGTAGTTTTGCCTTCTGGTGAAGAGCGCATGTGCAAATCAGACGAAGAGTTTGAGGAACTAATTAAAGTCTATATGGAGGACCGTTGAACCAACTTGGCGCGGCTGGAAGTGGGCATGGTGGGAGTCGATCTGCGCTCTTTGATGGCGTTGATGGGCCATAACAACATCTAGATGACGATGCGCTACGCGTAGCCGCGCGTTTCTGAACTAAATCCTTTCAAATGTATGGTGCGGGAGAGAGGAGTTGAACCTCCACGACCTTTCGGCCACAAGATCCTAAGTCTTGCGCGTCTGCCAGTTCCGCCACTCCCGCACGGTTGTTAGCTTACTGATTATACTGAGGTTTTACGTCCTGTTGCACCCTGTCACCTTGGGTTGTTTGGTCCGCTGTGCCCGTACTGTGCCCAGACTCTTCGATTGCACCCCGTTCGATGCGGTTTGCAGCGTCCGCTAAGTCCGACTCATCCACTATGTTGTAGCGGTCAAAAATACTGCGTGTCTTGTGCCCGGAAATCCCGTACACGGCGAGAAACATCGCGGCAGCCAATAGCCAGCCGTGCCAACTCGATTGCAGGATCAGATAGGACGTAATGATTCCCACCGATAGGGAAAAGATCAGAAGGGGAACAAGGAGAGTGACGGGGGCCGTGGCGCTTGCGGAGCCAGACGAGTGATTCCGGATAGAGTCAATCCGACAGCCATGCAGAAAACAAACAGCAGGCAGACGGCTACGATTTTGAAGCCGGTGATGAGAACTTTCTTGATTTGCATAACGCCATCCTTTTGAATCGCCGCTTAAGTCGCGCGGTTGCAGAGACGGAAGAGCGCGAGGGCGATCATCACGTACCAAATCTGCATGCCTACGACCGAGAGTATGGAGATGAAAATACCCACTCTGGGCACGTACATCCCAAAACCAACTAAGCCCGACACGATTCCGACATACCCAGTGGCCTTGCTGAAGATTTCGCTGTGCAACATCACCCACCCGATGAGCAGCATGCCGATTGATCCGACGACATTCCCCACCTGAAAAGGAGTGCCCTGCCAGGACGAAAGCACAGCTTGTCCGGCAGCGAGAAGTTGTTTCTGCTCGACACCGGTACTGGCGGCGTACTGGCGGCTGAGGTACAGCATATTCAGCGCGGGCGTAGCGATTAGAAAGCAAGCAACGGATGCCGCCGAAAGGGCGGTAGCGATGAGCACCAGCGATTCGTGAACGCGCCGTAGGCTCAGATACAGCGCCAAACAGAGCGGAATAGCAAGAACCTCATCCACAATAATCAGGAAATCGAGACAGACCAGACCAACGAACGGGCGGGATTGCAGCAGAGCAAAATGGCCAGCCACGGTGGAGGGCGGCGGCCACACAAAGAATGCAACGATTTGAAAGAGAAACAAGGCGACAGTAATCAATGCGGCGATGGCGGCGGTTCTATATAAGTAGTGCCAACGGCTTTCGCTGATGTCCACGAGAGGCGCTGGGGCCGGAGTCGCATTGGACATGTGATCCTCCAAGGAAGTGCTGGCAGTCGGGTCGACGTCGAATGATCGCAAGAGTATTTCTTCTTGAATGTAGAGGGAAGATGAGTGACAGTACGTGACCTGAGTCACGCGGCGTGGGCTGGTGTAGGTCTTGTGTTCGTGAGGGCGGCGTCTACACAATCGATCAAGCCGTCGACTGCCCAGAAAAGCCGACATCCCAAGAGTCTGCTTGAAATTGGACTCCGCAAAAGCTTGAACGAGTCGTTCGCAAGAATCGTTCGCGCGTGCGGGGCGACCGCCAGGATCGCTGGCGCAAGATTCTTGTGTGCAAAATCCGTCAAATGGCGGAAACTCCTTTCTCCGCTCTGTAATCCTACATCCTTTTTTCAGCCCAAGCATCCACCCCATGCGCTGGATGGTTTTCGCCTGGTGCAGTAAGCGCAGGGCGACTTTCCAAGAAAGGGCAGATTGGCCCCAAGAGTTTCACCGACGTTTAACATCACGGGGACAATCTTTCAACATGTGGCTCCTATCCTCACCCACGGCGCAAGTCGTTGCGGTCCCCGGCGAGGCGACTTAGATTTTTTTGTACCTGCGAATTCACTTTAAACCAAGGAGATTGAGCCAAAATGGGTTGCAATTTCGTGCGAAAAATTGGCCCAGGGCTGCTGTTCTTCGGATTTATGTTGCTATGTTGTTCCCGAGCCAAAGGGGTTCCTGCGGGCGCGGTCATGGGTTCAGTTACTGATCCGACCGGGGCTCTTATTCCTGGGGCAAAGGTGACCTTAGCGAACCCTGTCGCGGGTTTCTACGGGGCTGTTTCGAGCGACCAGGATGGCCGATACCGATTCCCTGGCGTCCCGTTTGGACGGTTTGAATTGACGGTCCAGGCGCCCGGATTCCACGAGACACAATACTCTGGTGATTTGCAGACCTCGGGTCCGCTTGTGGTCGATGTGCACTTCAATTCGGTGGAGTCCGCGTCCGTACAGATCAAAGTTGAGGACGGCGATCTGGAAGCGGCGACGAGTTCGCTGACAACGCTCCACGGACTGCGCTCCGAAGAGATGGAGCGAATGCCCATCGCGCCACCCAATCGCGCTTTGTCTGCTGTAGTCGAAACGGTCCCCGGCGTGGTTCCGGAGGAGAACGGACGGCTGCACATCCGTGGGTCCGAAGTTCAGCCACAATACGTTCTGGACGGCGTGCCGCTCAAC
>JBAVHY010000515.1:0-1654 GCA_049686315.1 Candidatus Acidiferrum sp.
CTTGTGGGCAGCGGCGGTGATAGCCTTGGGGGCGCCTAATTTGGCGCGCATGCGGCGATAGAAGTCGCCCAAGGCGCTCTTGCTGTGATGCAGGGATTGTGCGGCCATTCGCAGAGCAGTAGCCGCCCGGCAGCTTACTTTGCGCGTGCCGACCCACAGCACCTTGCCGCCGCTGATGTCATTGTCTGGACACAACCCCATCCAGGAGGCGAACGCCGAAGCGCTGCGGAACTTGCTGAAGTCCGGGCCGATCTCGCCGAACAACGTCTGCGCAATGCCCGTACGAATCCCCGGAATTTGCGTTAGATCGATGCCAAAGACGCGCCGAAGTTCCGCCTTCAGCATCCCGTCGGGAGAGTTCCTGGTGGATACCTTCTCTTTCTCACCGTCGGTTGACGGCCGAGGAGGTTGGAAGTTCTCCAGGCTCTGACGGATTTCGCGATCGCAGTCGCCGATCAGTTTTTGGTAGCTGCGATAGGCGGCCAGCGACTGGCGCAGAGTGAACAGATGCTCCTGCCGGTAGTCGCCCACCAGCGATTTGGCGATGACTTCCTCGCTGGCCTTGATCCGTTCGTGGCGCAGTTTCGCAAGCCGGAGCGGATCTCGTTCGCCCGCCAGAATCGCATCCACGATCGCCAATCCAGTCTGTCCCACGATGTCGCTGATCACGTGGTGCAATTGCAGGTTCATCTGGTCCAGCGCCTTTTGCATATGGTTGACGTGGGTCGCCGCCATTTGCACCAGGCTTTCGCGATGACGCAGCAGAGAGCGGACCGCGCATACTTCCTGTTCCGGTCGGTAAGAGGCCTTCAACAAGCCGACCGAATGCAGAAACTGCAGCCACTGGCAATCGCTGACATCGGTTCTTCGCCCCGGCACGTTCTTCACATGCCGGGCATTCACCAGGCACACCTCCAAGCCACCGGACTCCAGGATCTGAAACAGTGGAATCCAATAGACCCCGGTTGACTCCATCGCCACGGTCTTGACTCTGCATTGCTTGAGCCAGTCGGCCAATGCGTACAGATCCTGGGTGAACGTGGGGAAGGATCGCACATTCTCCGCCGCGCGATCGGCGGAAACAGCCACGAAGATTTCTGTTGCGCCGATGTCGATTCCCGCCGCATCCGGCCGCATCACCGGCAACACTGCGCTGTTTGTCTTCTTGTTCTGCTTGTACTTTCTCGCCATCGATCATCTGCTCCTGGCGAGCAATAGACGGCCCGAGCCGCGCAAAACGGGTACTCTTCTAAACGGGATCGTCGCGAGCCAAAACAACATGCTCCCCAACGTCACCACTGCTTTGAGCACGAGACTCGGAATCAGGCTAGCTACTTTCCGGCGCAAAAGTCGGGTTTAGAAAAGAATCCAGGATTGAGGGAGGTTCGGGACGGGGTGGAAAGACGTACCGGGAGATCAGGCGGATCTAACCGTCGAGGGCACGGCCAATATTGATGAGGTTATCTGCGATCACGCCGAGCCCTACCCATCTTTCCATCCCGGCGTTTCCTTTGTAGAGGCATCGACGCAGTCCGTGCCGTCGTTTGAGTATGCTGATTCTTCCTTCGCAGCCAGTTCTCCATTTTTGTGCTTTGCGGAACCAGCGTTGTTTTTGATATCGGCGACGCTCTGTGCTCTTGGTGGAGCGATTGGG